>JAQUJY010000006.1 GCA_028680705.1 Bacteroidales bacterium | reverse complement strand
GTTCGCCAAGCATTTCCGATAGCAATTCGGTAAGCTCAAAATCGTTACCTAAAAGAGGTAATTTTGGCTCATACTCTTCGCGAAGTTTGTCCCAAGGCGCTCCGTGGTAATCTGATATATAGAACATTGCTTTGTTGCGCTTCCAAACATGGTCAAACATTAGCTGTCGTTCCTCATCAAGGTTTATTGAAACCTCACCGCTTATACTAACGGGCTTGGTTGCTTTTGAACTGAGGTCGATGGTAGATATTGTGCCGTTTGATAGCATAAAGAGAGTGCTCATATCTTTGCTCCACTCAAGACTTGCCGACCGGTTATCGAGTGGAATAATCATCTTGGTTTCATTGGTGCGAAGGTTGGTGCTCCAAAGGTTTAATCCTTTTTCGAATCGGGCAAGGTAGTATAGGGTTTCTCCATCTTTTGAGAGTACCGCATCCGAGAGGCTCGAAGAGTGAATTGTTAGGCGTTTCTTCCTGTCCTTAAGGCCGTCCCAGTCAATTTTTACCTGAGTCGAGTCTACTTTATCCTTCTCTTCCTCACCTTTATTTTTCTTCTTCGATTTCTTGTCTGAATCTTTGTCTTTATCCTTGTTTTTATCTTTGTCGAGTTTCTCTATCTCTTTCCAGAGTTTGTAATCATCTTCGGTCATGCTAAACTTATCCCAACCGTCGCGGGTAAAGAAAAGAGAGTACACGTCGAGTTGTCGCGAACTGCTGGTTGCAAGTCCACGTAACCCGTGCCTATCGCTAAACCATAAAATTTGTTTCCCTCCGTTAACCCATTTAGCCGAATAGTCGCCAAAGCCACTTTCGGTTAGGTTTACCATCTCTTTTTTGCCGTTCACATCAATTAAAACAACCTCACTTACCCCAAGGTTGGGCGAATATCCTGTAAGTAACCATTGGCTATCGGGACTCCAATCAAACTGCTGGTCGCCATCGCGCATGTAAAACAGTTCGTCGGAGCCAAGAATTTCGCGTATCTGCTTGCTTTCAATATTATATATTTTTAGCGAGCGTCGGTTCTCAATAAAAGCAATCTCCTTACCGTCTGGGGAAATTTTGGGTTGATAGTTGTCGTTGTTGTTGTCAATTACTTTTTCCTCGGTTAATAGGGTGGAGGCGAAGAAAAATGGTTCTTCGTTTATGGCCTTGGTTGTTTTGTAAATTCCCCACACAGAGTTACGCTGGCTGGCATATAGTATCGATTTACCATCGGGTGAAAAGCTGATAAACTTTTCTTGTTCGGTTGTGTTAGTAATTCGTTTTGTGAATTTTCCTTCAACCGATGATACAAAAACTTCGCCTCTGGCAATAAATGCAACCTCTTTGCCATTGGGTGATATGGCCATTTCGCTAATATTTCCGGTTATTGGAAGAATCTGTTCGTTGTTGATAAGCGACCCGCTTTGAATTTTTACATCAATTTTTTGTGGCTCAGCTCCCTGTTTTTGCGTGTATAGGTCTCCGTGGTGCGTATAGCATAGGGTTTCGTTATTGCTGATGGAGAGAAACCGTACGGGATGAAACTCGAAACTTGTTACTTGTTCAACTTTGCTTGGGTTGTTAAGGCTTAGCTTATGCACATTAAAGGTACCGTTTTGCTCGCTAAGGTAGAAAATGCTCTTGTTGTCGCTTGAAAAAACGGGGTTTCTATCTTCTCCTTCATACGAAGTAATCATTTTATGCTGATTACTCACAACATCGTAAGCCCAAATATCACGCGTAATTGCCGATGTATGATGCTTGCGCCATTCATTTTCGCCCCCTTTTTTATCCTGATAAACCATAGTTTTGCCATCGCTGCTAACGCTAACCAATTCTGCAGGAATTGTCCAAAGCTGGTCAATTCGGCCTCCACTAACTGGCACAGTGTACACCTCGGGCTGTGAGCCTGTTGGGTATTGCCTATGGTTTACGTCGTCAAGGCGTTGCGCACCAAATATTACCTGCGAATTATCGTGACTAAAAGCGTAAGGGTACTCGTTGGCCGAGTGGTAGGTTAACCTTATGGGCTCGCCACCTATGGCATCGATTATGAAAACATCAAAATCGCCAAAACGGTTTGAGGCAAAGCTAATTTTGGTGCCGTCGTTATTCCAAACGGGCATAAAATCGTGCTCCTGATGGTAGGTAATTTGCTTGGCATTGCCTCCGTTGGCATCAACGGTATAGATATTTCCCTTAAAAGTAAATGCTATTTTACTGCCATCGGGCGATATTGCCGAGTAGCGAATCCATTGTTCGGCGTCTTGCGCACTTATTGCAGAACTAAGTAGCATTGAGAAGCCTATTGCCACTAGAAGTTGGAATGTTTTAACCATGTTACAAATGAATTTATGTTAGTAATATACTTTGACGTTTATACAGCCTGAAGGATTAGTGCTTGAACATAAAAAAAGGTAAATTTATTATTAATATCTTATCTTTCAGTACAATAATGGGTTATCTCAAAATCTAGAATCTAATCTTACTATAGCCTATAGCCACCGTTTACGTTTAAAGTAGACGAGCATTAATAGGGTTACAAATACCATCAATCCTATTGATACAGGGTAGCCCCAGTACCAGTTTAACTCTGGCATATTCCATGGGCTGCTATTGGGGTTAAAATTCATGCCATAAATGCCAGCAATAAAGGTAAGTGGAATAAAAATGGTTGCAATAATGGTTAGCACTTTCATTATCTCATTCATCCTATTGCTGATGTTCGACATGTGCATATCGTAAAGGCTATAAATCATTTCACGAATATTTTCAAGCGTATCTATTACCTGAATCAGATGGTCGTACACATCACGGATAAATATTTTCACCTCAACGTCAACAAAGGGTGAGTCATCGCGGATAAGTGAGTTGAGTCCATCGCGAAGCGACCAAATTGATTTTTTGAATATGACCAAATCGCTGCGAAGCGAATGTATTTGCTGCAGATGATGATTCTGTGGGTTATACATTATCTCGCTTTCAATTATATCAATGGTTCCTTCAAGTGCATCGAGGGTGCTGTAGTAATGGTCAACAATACAATCGAGTAGGGCATAGGCTAGGTAGTCGGGGCCAAGTTTGCGTAATCTTGTTCCTTCAAGTTCCAGCCTTTTAATTATGGGTTCAAATATGGGTTCGTTGCTTTCCTGAAACGAAAGCACAAAGTTTTTACCTAGAACAATGCTTATTTGCTCATTATTTATGTTGATGCTATCGCCATTTATACTACGCGGAGTTAGCGACCTTAATACAATAAATATGAAATCGCTATATAATTCTATTTTTGGGCGTTGATTTGTGCTAACAATATCCTCTTGTACAAGGGGGTGAAGGCTAAAATAGTTCCAGATGCTCTTTAGTTTGTCGATATCGTGCAATCCCCTGACCTGTATCCAAGTTTTTGATTTGCTTTTAAGGAACGGACTTAATTTTTCAACCTCCTTCACTGGCAAAGAGATAGAATGTTTCTCATCAAAATCGTGCACGGTAATCAGGATATCATCCAAAACACGTTCGCCGGTATGGATAATTGTTCCTGGTGGATCACCAGGTTTCTTTCTTCTTGAAACTTTGCGTTTATTAATGCTTAGTAGACCATTAATTTTTTTGATAGGTTTTCTTGCTACTTTTTTCATGTGTTTATAATTTGTTTTACAATTGCCACATGGAACTCGCAGTAATAATTATCCTTGTGTGTATTACCGTTGGTAATATGAACGTTACATCTCAAAAAGGGTTTAAATAAAAAGAAAGTGGTCACATAAATGTAACCACTTTCTTTTATATAGATTTGATTATTGTAAAAAAACTTGAACTATTTTAGATTAGCATTAAGCATCCAAACCAGTTTTTCTTGTTCTGAAATGTAACCAGTCATTAGGTCAATGGTACCTTCATCTCCGTTTTCAGAGGCAAGTTCAATTATTTCGCGCTCGTTTTTAAGCAGTTCCAGTAGCTCATTAAGCGTTTCCTTAACGGTGCCCTCTGCGGTTGAAATATTCTCTTTTTCCTTAATGGTAGCCATTTTGATGTACTTAGAGAATGCATGAACGGGGGTGCCACCAAGCATTAAAATCCTTTCGGCAATTTCATCAGCCATTTCGTTTAGGCTATCGTATAGCTCTTCAAATTTTTCGTGTAGTTGAAAGAATTGTTTTCCAACAATATTCCAATGATACCCTCTAACATTCATGTATGACAACTGAACGTTGCTTAGATAGGCATTAAGTTTCTCATTCATTTTAGCTGAATAATCCTTACTTATTCCAATTTGATTCATTTTAAATTATTTTAAAGGTTATTAAATTGTATTAATTGCTACAGGTTTTACTTCTTTTTAATAATTCTGCTAAGAACCTTCTCTTTAGCCAGTTTCTTAGTACAGAAGAACCAATCGTAGCAGTGTTGGTCTTCGTCTTTACTCTCCATGCGATCTTTTGCGCCACCGCATGAACCAGCAGGTGGTATAATTACATCATCGCCTGGTTGCCAATCGGCAGGAGTAGCAATTCCAAACTCGTCTGCAGCTTGAAGCGCAATAACTATACGGTATAGCTCGTCGAAGTTACGCCCTAAACTCAATGGGTAGTATAGTACAGTACGTACAATCCCTTGTGGGTCGATAACAAAAACAGCCCTAACTGCCTGCGTGTCACTCTGGCCGGGCATTATCATTCCGTATTTATTTGCCACATTCATTGAAATGTCCTCAATAAGGGGGAAGGTAATCTCCATGTTCTTCATGCCCTTATACTCAATCTTCTCTTTAATAGTGCGTAACCAGGCAATGTGGCTGAATAGTCCATCAACAGATAAACCAACCAGTTTACAGTTTGCATCATTGAAATCTTTTTCCAATTTGGCAAAGGTCATAAACTCCGATGTACACACAGGAGTAAAGTCGGCTGGGTGGCTGAAAAGGATTACCCAGCTGCCTTTGTAATCTGCAGGGAAATTAATATCGCCTTGAGTGGTTTTGGCTTTAAAATCAGGTGCTTTCTCGCCAATGCGTGGCATGGCAAATGCTTGTTCTTGTTTTACTTCTTCCATTTTCTGTTAATTTAGTTGTTTGTAATTAAATTGATATTTGGTTATAAATTATAGTAAAATACTTATGCCTCAGTTATTAACAGTAGCTTAAGTTTTTGTCCTTATTTTTTGTGTGTATTATCAAACTTACCAGTTATTTGCAGCTTAATATTTTGAATAGTGAAGTTTGGTATTTTCTTTTTGGCAAAATAGTTGCTGAGCATTGCATTTATTTCATCATCATAAAAATCTTCAATTCTTTCAGAATCTGCGCAGTATAAATGATGATGATTTGGTGAAGCAAGCTCATAGCGCATAACATCCTTATCGGTTTTAACCTTTTTAATTAATTCTTTCTCTGTAAATGTTTCCAAGGTTTTATAAACGGTACCTATCGCAATGTTTGGATGGTTCATTCTGATGAAATCAATAATATTTTCAGCAGTGGGATGCCCATCTATTGCTTTCAATGCATTGAGCACAGCAATGCGCTGGGGGGTTATTTTAAGTCCATGTTTTATTAAATCATCAGTTTTCATACCCATCAACTATTTGTACCTATATAATATTCATTCCTATTTAAGAACAAGTAAATATACAAAATGTTCAATATGATGTCAAGTATTTAACCGTTAAATTTTGTAAAAAAAATAATTTTGAAGTAGAATTACGAAAACATTCCCTTTCGTGAGTAGCAAATCTTTGGTTGATATGATACAGAATTAATCCTAACAGGTTTGATTACCATAAGGTTTAGCAACCTTAAGTAGAGTGGATTAAACTGAATATTGAGCCGATTTAATTATAAAAAGGTAAGGCTAACGTCTTTTAGAAATTTATCCTCAAGAATTTGGGCCATTCTTCTAATTACTGTTCGCCTAATTTCTAGTTCAACGGGGAGGTTGGGATCCTGATGAGCGATGTTAATTCCAGTTCCTACAATAAAGTGAATATGGTCGCTTTCAAGAATTAGCTTTACAATTAGGTCAGCGGGCCCTTTGTCTAGTGATGAGTTCTCTGTATGCTTACTAAGAATTTCGGTGGCCTTGCCAAGGGTAAGAATACCCTCAGTAACCAAATCAGCACCCTTCATATGCGATATTGGGGGTAAATCGGGATCAGTAAATTCGAAGCTGTCCTCAATTTCAACATTCAATTCGCGGGATATAATATCGCCTGTTGTGGCGCCACAAATAACTTTTTTGCCTTTAAAATTTTTAAATTCATCTACCAGTTTTGCATCGTTTTCCTTATCGAAAGGAGGACCGGTGGTAATTAGTAGTTTTCTGGGTTCTCTAAAATAAACTGTGGCAGCGCTTATGTCATCCTTAGGGTGATAGTTGTCGTTTACATAAGCCATGTTTACAAGTTTTGTGCTAAGCTTTCGGGCCGACACTTTGCGCTCATTTTTAACCACAAGTAATGCAAAATCCTGTGCTCTTTCAAGTTCCCAACCTAAGGGATACTCTTTGCTTCCCAAGCCCGATTGGGTAATGCCATCGGTCCAAGCAATTATTCTATCCTCGCGTTCAGGGGTAAAGCTACAATAGCGTAACTCCTTACCTGCATTAATTTCGCTTTGTAGAATTATACATTGCCAGTTAGGTTCAAACTTCTCTTTTCCTCTTAAAATAAGGCACTCAGGATTATCGTACTCTAGTATTTTTGTTGGTCCATTATGCTCAATGTCAATTATGGTAAAGGTAGAATAGCTCATTTGCCTTACAGAGCAAACGGGGAGTGTATTCATAATTATATCAGCAATCTTGTTCATCTCCTTATGCTCAGTTGTAAATTTGAGCGCCATGGTTGCCGTTAGCGTTGCCAGTACATTTGCCTTTACGCCATGCCCCATTCCATCGCTAAGTACAATAATAGTTCTGTCTTCGCCATAAACTCGTTGGCTAAGGAAAACATCGCCGCTTATACGTTCACCTTCGTGCTGTTTCTGTTGGCAATTTACTTCGATGAAAAAGTTTTGGGACATTTTAATTTTTTTCTATACGTTGATATAGTTTGATACTAAGATTACTATTCAGAATCTTCGCTATCCTCTTTGTATGTTCTGATTATAGAGTTAAGCATATGCTCGGTTTCGGCAGCACCCTCACCCAGTAAAAACCCAATTTTTTGAACCATGGCAAGATTAATGTCAACCGCATCTGTAATTCGCTTAATAACCTCTTCTTTTCTAACATCAGGGGCATACATATCTCTGATTACTGCTCCAATTATGCTACCCTTTTTAATGGTAAAAACCGATAAGTTGAGTAGATTATCTTTATAGTGTATATCCCTATTCTTAATATCCTCATCATTCTGAAGTACATGAGAGAATAGGTTATAGATATTATAGGGGAGTAGGGTTTTCAGGTCAGCGCCAACTAAACCTGGAACAACCTCACTAATCTCTATAGCATCATCGCCTAAGAGGTCGATAAAGCTCTGGTTACTTTGTACTACCTTTAATTTTTTATCAACAATAACTAAGGCCGAAGGGAGCTTTTTTATCATCGTATTAATTGTCTCCGAGGCATCGCTTGCGATTTCTTGTTCCTGCCGGGCAGCTCTTTCCGATTCTTTGAGCGCTTCCTTTGTTTGAGCTAATTTGTCGTTTGTACTCCTAAGCGTATCAATATACTCAAATCTATTGTTAAGCGAGTAGTTTAAGCACATATCGGTGTGAGCCAAACCAGCGGTTACGGCCACTGCAAAGTCTTTGCAACTTGCATATCCACAGGCCTCGCATCCAAAGGCATTGCCAATGTTCTCCTTTCCAATTGTCTTTAGAACTTCGCGAATTTTTTCATCCGAAGGAGGTTTAATTCTTTGATCGTTAGGATGAAAAGAACGTTCTAACTTATGTACCTTATGCTTTTCAATGTTCTCCTCCCATTTTTTAATATCAAGTGACTTTAATCTTTTGTTCGAATAGTTAACCACCCTAGTTCGTCGAATGAATTTTTCTCCACCTCTAGATGTTCCAGGACCCATAAGGCATCCATCGCAATAGAAAAGGTTAAAATGCCTGCTAATGGTATCAGCATGTCCTTCAAATTCACTTATGGCATCGAGAACACTATCCCTGCCTTCGGCAGTAATAATTTTTCCAGAAAGTAAATCTTCACTAATATCAACAGCCTGTAAAAGGCCATTGGCAATGGGGAGTAATGAGCCTTTGTAACCAATAGGTACATCAAAATCACTATACTCTAGTTTACTCTCTTTTATGTCAAACTCATCAAAAAGCTCTCTGAGTTCAGTAAACGTTAGTACAGAATTAACCATACTGTCATCCGTAAATAGTTTGGCTTCATCCTTGGCTTGGATGCATGGCCCTATATATACAACCTTGGTATCTTTCCCATACTCCTTTCGAACAGCCTTTGCGGTGGATATCATGGGTGAAACGATGGGGGCAAGGTTGTTTACCAGTTCAGGGTGGTACTTTTCTACCATCGACACAACTACAGGGCAAACAGAGGTTATGAAGTATTTTCCCTTGAAGTCTTCGAACAGTTTTTTATACTGCTGAGCAACCATATCAACACCAAAACTCACCTCGCAAACATAGGTAAACCCTAACGATTTGATCATCTGCACAAACTTCCGGTAGTCAGTAATATCTACAAACTCCCCGGATATTGAAGGAGCAACAATTGCTGCAATTTTACCTCCCTCTTTTAGAACCGTTTTTACCTCGTCTTTTGACGATCGGTATGAAATGGCATCAACTGGGCAAATGGTTAAACAGCTACCACAGCCAATACAGCGGTTGGGGAGGATAGTGGCATGGCTAGTTCCGGGTTTTACCTCAATTGCTTTAACCGGACAAACCCTAACGCATGCATAGCAATTAATGCACTTTTCTTTGCTTATTGAGATTAGTTGATGCATTGTTATTTAGTGTTATATGTCGAAAGTGTTCCTTAAGATTCCTGTAATTTTAAATCTATCGATACCGCTATGTAGCTTCCCATTAACTTTAATATTTGGCCCCTTAACGCAGTTCCCAAGGCAATGGCTACCATTAAGATTCACCCTTTCGGACAGATTATTCTCTTTTATAAAGTCTTCTATTACTTTTAACATATTTTTATTCCCTCTCGAAAAGCATGAACTTCCTAGACAGACCTCAAATTCAACTCTTTCACTCATTGTCAATAGTAGTTAATTAAATAACCCTCAAAGATAATCATTATTGATCTTTGGATGAGTTTACAGAGAATAATTACTTGTTTTTTTACAGGATAACACTGGTATCTAAAAACTAGTTTTCAGAAATCGGCTTAGAATTTCTTGTTTTGAAACAAAAGGGGATTGAGTTTGAGAACAATTCCTGTATTTGAAAAATAGGTGCTTTGCAATCTATCTATAAGGCTTCTTTAGGCTATTATTTAAGTTTTTAGGATGCTAGCAGGTGAATTTAATTAGTTTATGTCATATTAATAATGTGTTAAAAGGGTTTTGTTTTTTTGTGTAACTTTGTCGTTGCATTGCCTTTCTGTGTTCTTTTGGTTTACAACAAATTTTTAAAAACATAATAAATGTCCATGGTTTGGTCTAATAGCAAACATGAATGAATAAAATGTGGATGCTCTATTTGATTGTCAAGAAACATTAAGAATGCATTATAAATTATTTGTAGTTAATAACTTAAAGGCTTTATACGGATGAAACTTCCTGAAAGAACAGTTGAACGGCTTAGCGAGTACCGACGGACATTGCTGGAGTATTTGGCAAAGGGTAAAACTCATATTTTTTCTCATGAACTAGCAGGATTACACAACATTACCGCTGTTCAGGTTAGGCGCGATTTAATGCTTATCGGCTACTCTAGCATGAAGAAGAGAGGATATGATGCACAACAACTCATTGATGTTATCGGAAAACTTATCGATCATCCTTTGGGGCTAAACGTTTGTGTTATAGGTATGGGGAATTTGGGTAGAGCGGTAACAACATACTTTACAGGGAAAAGGGCTAAACTTAACGTTGTGGCTACTTTTGATGTTGACGATAGTAAGGTGAATCGTGTTATATCAGGTGTAAAATGTTACCACATTAACGATTTAAAAAAGATTGTCGATCAGCATAAAATATCAATAGCAATTATTGCCTCCCCACCAAATACCGCAGTTTCAATTTCTGAAATGGTTGTAACGGCAGGTATAAAAGGAATTTTAAATTTAACCACAACTCCTTTAACTATTCCCCAAAACGTTTATTTAGAGGAGTACGATATGATTACATCCATAGAAAAGGTTGCTTATTTTGTAAAAGGGATTGAAAGTAAGTAGCTGTTTTGTTTCATAAAGTTAATTAATAGGCATATTTATGCGGGTTCATTATGGTCTCGAGAGTCTAAATCAAATTAGAAATGCCGTTGTAACAACAGGCTTATTCGATGGAGTTCACATTGGGCATAAGACGATAATTAACAAGATAAATCAAATTGCACAAAGTATAAACGGACAGTCTGTTCTGATTACTTTTTACCCACATCCGCGAAAAGTGCTTTATCCCGAAACCGAAGGTAAGGACTTGATGTTCATTAGTTCTCAGACGGAGAAGATAGAATTGCTTCGTAAAGCAGGGCTTGATCATCTGATTATTATAAAGTTTACCATTGAGTTTTCACGAACCTCATCGGAGCAGTTTATTCGCGATATTCTAATTAATAAAATTGGCTTAAAGTATATTGTCATTGGGTTTAATCATCATTTTGGGCATAACCGTAAAGGCAATTTTGAATATCTTTATAGATTAAGCCAAGAATTAGACTTTAAAATTGAAGTGATTCCTGAGCAGGATGTTCAGCATGAAACGGTTAACTCAACAACCATTCGAAAGGCCATTAAAGAGGGACACATACAACGTGCAAACAGCTATCTCGGTTATGAATATATAATACTTGGTGGCCTTGGTAAAGGGACGCATTTATTTGAGGACATTAATTTCCCAACGCTTACAGTTCAAATAGAGGAAGCGGGTAAGCTAATTCCGACCAACGGCATATATGCCGTTGCTGTACAATGGGGTGGTGAGCAATATAGAGGTATGGCAATTATTTGGCGAACTCCCAATGAGGAGAGGCCGTTCGTTGAGATCCATATTCTTAATTTTGATAACATCTTTCCCAACGACGATGCTGCTATTTACTTCCATAAGCAAATTCAATTTGGAATAACCATTACCAATATTGATGAATTAAGAAGAGAACTTCAGAATGGTAAAATGCTTGTTGATGAGCTTGTTTTCTAATATTATCTTTCCCAAAGTCATTCTTATGCTAGTTTTTTACCAATTTAGTCGTTGTGTAATAATGAGCTTTACCCAATTTTAGTTGTTCACATAGCAGTTGAACACAAAATTTGATTATATTTATCCTATAGCATTAATTAAAAACTTTAAAACTGAGATTTATGGCTAAACTAACAACAAAGTACATGGGTTTAACGCTAAAAAACCCAATAATTGCAGCAAGTTCGGGTCTTACAAATAGGCTAAGTGACATTGTTGATCTTGAGGCTCAGGGGGCAGGTGCTATTGTACTAAAATCCCTCTTTGAGGAGGAGATAATAATGGAGGCACGAGATAACATAAATAAGATGCAGGCCACAGGTTTTATCTATCCTGAGACAACGGAATATTTCGATTACGATGAGATGGAGGACCCCATTGCAAACTACCTTAAGCTAATTAGCGATGCAAAGAAAGCGGTTAAAATCCCAATTATAGCAAGCATTAACTGCGTTACCTCAAACAAGTGGCCCGAGTTTGCTAAACGGATTGAGGCTGCCGGTGCCGATGCCCTTGAACTAAACGTTTTTGTGCTACCCACTGACATGAATAGAACTGCAGAGGAGAATGAAAAGGTTTACTTTGATGTAATTTCTAAAGTAACCAGTTTGGTATCCATTCCGGTGGCTATAAAAATAAGCCAATATAACACTGCACTTGGTAGTTTTATTAAGCGCTTATCCGATACGCCTATAAAATCAATTGTGCTATTCAATCGGTTTTATAACCCCGATTTCGATATTAATACCCTTGATTTTACCTCAACAACAGTTTTAAGTACCCCCACAGAACTTGCCTTACCCTTACGTTGGATAGCTGTTATGGCCGACAGGGTTAACTGTAGTCTGGCTGCATCAACGGGTATCCACGATGGACCTGCTGTTATAAAAGCATTGCTTGCTGGTGCCGATGCGGTTCAGGTAGCTTCAACCTTATACCGTAATGGGTTTGGTTATATTGGCACAATGCTAAAGCAAATTGAAGAGTGGATGGGAGAGAAGGGATACAAAACCATTGATGATTTTAAGGGAAAGATGAGTCAATCTAAATCACACAATCCTGCTGTTTTTGATCGCGTTCAGTTTATGAAATTCTTTAGAAATAGAGTTAGAGAGTAGTTCAGGCTATATACGTCATGTTTTATATACCGGATTGGATTTCCCAATCCGGTTTTTTTTATAATTCAGTAGTCTGTTAATTATCTGTTTAACTAGGGTGTTTAGTATTGTTAATATGTTTTTATACCTGTTGATATAAATTAAGTTAAGCCATTATTTTAAGGCTTTAATTTTAGTAACTTCGCCCCGTTATAAAGACATAAGACTGTATATGAGAGAAGAGAGTGATTTTTTTTATAATGAAGATGAAACCATGGAGGTTGTGCTGCGGTTTGAGACTATGCTCAAGCACAAGCAGAATTTCTTTTTTGATGTAGTTGATTTCGAAAGCATTATCGATTTTTATTTGAGTTCAGATAATTCAAAACTAGCAACCGAGGCAGTTGAAATTGCCTCTAGCATGCATCCGTATTCAACCGAAATTCAGCTTCGTAAGGCAGAGATGTTCGTTATCAATAAAAAATATATTGAGGCTCTTTCCGTACTATCAATGCTCGAGCGTATTGAACCTGACAATGGAGAGGTTTTTTTCCTAAAGGGCCAGGCTTATCTTGAGCAGAAAGAACTGGAGATGGCAAACGAAGCATTTTGGCGAGTAACAGAATGCTCCTTAGAGGATAAGGTAGAGATGTTTTACCATATTGCCTCACTTTACCAAGAGGCAAACGAGGTTAACTTAGCCATTAGGTTTTTACTCTTAGCCCACAGTATCGAAAGTGCATCATTAAATGTACTATTCGATTTGGGCTATTGCTATGAGCGAATTGACGAACTGGGAGAAAGTGAGAAATACTACAACCTTTATCTCGATATTGCCCCATTCTCATCGAGCGTTTGGTATAACTTAGGAATAATATTTACACGAAGCGGAAATTTTGCAAAAGCTTTGGAAGCATACGATTTTGCATTGGCTGTTGACCCTACAAATGTTTCGGCAATTCACAATATGGGTAATACCTATGCTACGTTAGAGAAGTATGACGAAGCTGTTAAACTCTTTATTAGTTTAACAGATCTTGAACCAGATGATCCCAAGGTCTACTCATCAATAGGAGAGTGCTACGAAAAGTTGGAAGAATACGAAAAGTCCATTGAGTACTTTGATAAGGCTTTGAAAATATTATCTTCACTCTCCGATGCTTATTATGGAAAAGCCTTGGTTTACCTTAAAACGGAAAGAGTTAATCTTGCCCACGAGAACATTAAAATGGCCTTGGCTCTTGAGGCAGAAAACTACGACTATTGGCTATGTTTGGCTAAGGTTAAGTTCGGAATGGGAAAGGATGATGAAGCCATAGAGGCTTACAAAGAGGCAACTCTGCTCAATGCCGATGAGCCAGATGCTTTTATTGGACTAGCTGAGATAAGACTTTTTCAAGAGGATTTTGATGAGGTTGAAGAGATTTATCGCGAGGTAGCTGATAGATTTTCGGATATTTCAGCCATAAAAATTATTTATGCAGCCGCCCTCTATCTTCAGGGTAAATCAAAAACCTCAATACGTATGCTTAAGCAGGCCAAAACTCAAAATCCTTTTGCAGTTGAGGATTTCCTAGCTATTGTGTCGGTTGTTAGCGATGATGATTTTGTTTTAGAGCTAGAAAAGATATAGCAATCTATTTTAAATACCACCCTAATTTTTTTTACCTATGAGAGTACACGAGTTACCTAAGGTTCCGCAAAGGGACTTAAAACCCCGTGGCAAAGGTTTAACCATGGTTATGGATAAAGGATTAAGCGTTCGCGAGACCGAAGACATGGTTAGTGTTGCGGGCGAATATATCGATTATGTTAAATTTGGTTTCGGTACAGCCTTGGTCTCACCAAACATAAAGGAGAAAATTAAAGTGCTTAAGAGCGCTGGAATAAGAGCATACTTAGGGGGTACTCTCTTCGAGGCCTTTCTTGCCCGAAATATGTTTTCAGAATATCAAAAGTTACTCGATTTCTACGAGTTTGACCTTGCAGAAATATCCGATGGCACACTTGAAATGAAGCATGACGATAAATGCGATTTCATTGGTAAACTCTCAAAACAGGTAACCGTAATCTCCGAGGTAGGCTCAAAACAGGCGGGTGTTATAATACCAAACAATCAGTGGGTCCAGATGATGAAAAATGAGCTTGCTGCAGGTTCCATTAAGGTTATTGCCGAAGCGCGTGAGGGAGGGAATATAGGTATTTACAATCAGGATTGTTCTGCTAACAACGAGCTAATTGATAGTATTGTACATGATATTAATCTTGATGACGTACTCTGGGAAGCCCCTTTGAAAAATCAGCAGGCGTGGTTTATTAAAATGTTTGGGGCAAATGTAAACCTTGGTAATATTGCTCCAACCGAAGTAATTGCGCTTGAAACGCTACGCGTTGGCTTGCGTGGCGACACTTTTTTTCAGTATCTTAATGCTTAGGCTATTTATATGTTGGTAAAAATTAAGCGTTAGATTACTAGTGGTTTATGACCTTTTCTACTATCGATAAAAAATTATAGAAGATAATGAAAGCCCGTTTAGTGCAGCATTTAATTTTTCTCCTAAAGGGGATGGGAATGGGTGCAGCAAATGTAATACCTGGAGTATCTGGCGGTACAGTGGCTCTAATAACCGGAATATTTGAGCGAATTATAAACGCAATTAAATCGTTTAATTTAACCGCACTTTCTCTGCTTTTTTCGGGAAAAATAAAGGAGTTGATTATCTACGTTGACTTTTACTTCCTCCTATCTGTTGGTATTGGAATGATTGCAAGCATTATTAGCTTGGCCAGAGTTCTAAAGTTTTTATTTGAATCGTACCCAGTTTTCATTTGGGCATTCTTTTTTGGACTTATTGTAGCATCCGTTTTTTATGTGGGTAAAACCATTGCAAAATGGCGCTTTAGTGTTTATTTGTTTTTTTTAATAGGTGCAGCAATTGCTGTTTGGGTTTCGTTTATGAACCCGGCTACTCCAAACGATTCATTCCTATACCTTGTATTATGTGGTGTAGTTGCTATTTGCAGCATGATTCTTCCCGGACTTTCTGGCTCATTTGTACTTATACTAATGGGGAACTATGAACTGGTGATGATTGACGCTGTAACCCAAGGCAATTTTACGGTATTACTGCCCGTTGTGCTTGGTGGTATTGTTGGAGTTATTGCTCTTTCGCACGTTCTATCGTGGGTTTTTAAAAAGTATAAAGACCAAACCATTGCGCTACTTACTGGGTTTATACTTGGATCGTTAAGCATACTGTGGCCATGGAAGCAGGAGATACTTAGTAAAAATTCAGTAGGTGATTTAATTTTAAAGGAGGGTAACCCCATTGTACAGGGTTATAATTTGATACTGCCCGATGCCTTTACCACAGAGGTAATTATTGCTATAATGCTTGCATTGCTTGGCTTTGGTGTAATTGCACTTATGGAGAAGTATGCAGGTATGCAAAAGGGGAGATAATCTGTTAATTACTAGTATGATATAGTATGAGGTTAACTACTGGGAAACTAAATTTATTAGTATTCACAGTTTCAACGCTGATCCTTTTAGTATTTACTTTTTTTTTAATTCCCAAGTTTGGCATATATCCATTTCAAGAGAATATAAAGCTACTCGATTTAAGGTCTTGGTATACACCCATTGATGTCTTTAATCTGTTTTCTCTGCTAGGGGTTGATGGTAGAGAGGCATATCGCTTTTTTACTATTTTTATCGATATGTTATATCCCCTTGTTTATGGGTTTTGGTTTTGCCTGATTTTAACCTTATTACTAAAAAGAATATTCCAGAATAACAGTACATTTCTATGCCTAAGACTCATCCCATTTGGCATCGTTTTATCTGATTATATTGAGAATTTAAGCATTCTGTACTTACTTAACACATTTCCTCAAATAAACGGAGTTTCAGTTATTATTGGTGCCATTGCTTCTTTTTCAAAGTGGATTTTTACCATATTAACAATTCTGATTCTAATTATTGCTATTTTTATACTTTGTACAAAGTTTATTAGAAGGTTTAAAATTAAAAAGTTATAAGAACTAGATGACTCGTATCCCCTTTACAATATTTGTATTTCTTATGCTCTCAGGTTTTATCTTTGGGCAAGATTGCTCTCCTCAAAATATAAACTTTAAGAGCGGTGAGAGGATAACTTACAGAGCTGTTTACAACTGGGGATTTATATGGGTAAATGCTGGGGATGTTGAGTTTGCTGTAAACGACACTTCTTACCTAGGAGAGCCCGCTTTGCACTTAAAATCAACAGGTTGGAGTCTTCAGAAATACGACTGGCTTTTTAAGGTGCGCGATAGGTTCGAATCTATTGTCCACCCCAAGACCATTCAACCCTACTGGTTTGAACGCGACACGCACGAGGGCAAGTATGATGCATTTAATCGTTATGTTTTTAACTACTCCGAATCTATATTAGACATTATTAGTCAAACCAGTGATCGACCCTTTAAGAAAGAAATATTGCCACTTAAACCGTGCACTTTCGATGTGCTTAGCGCAATATATTACTGCAGAAATATCGACTTTAGCCGCTATAGTAAGGGAGATAAGATTCCCTTAACAATGGCCATTGATAACGAAATATTTAACTTGCATCTTCGGTACATGGGCAAAGAGAGGCTACAGACCCGATCGGGTGAAATTTTTAATACCATAAGATTTAAGGCAATGCTGGTTGAAGGCACAATCTTCAAGGGAGGAGAGGATTTGGACGTTTGGGTAACCGATGATAAGAACAGGGTACCCATACTGATTGAGGCAAAAATTCTTGTGGGATCAGTAAAGGCTGTACTTACTGGCATGGAAGGTCTTCTATACCCTGTGGAGTCGAAAGTGATGGACATTAAACCATAATTGTTTTACTGTTTATGATTAACGATTATTCATTGTATTTTTTTGTAATTTTATGATATAATTAACCTATTTGTAAAACTAACACATAACCCAAATGACACGATTTTATCGATTAGCAAAAACTTTTAGCATTGTTATGGCCTTTGTGGCCACTGCAACTTTTTCATTTGCAGCTAATGAAGTTGATCTTAAGTTTAATCTCAAAAAAGGGGACGTAACTAAGTACAGAACTACCATTGACCAAAATACAATACAAACAATAGGTGGAATGGAGCAGAAGGTTCAAATGAATCAAGTTTTTGAGTACACAATTGATGTTAAAGACATTGCCAACAACGGAGATTTTAGGACTCAGATTACCTATACAAGGGTTGCTATTAACATGGTGGCTGGTGGTATGGATATGGCATTTGATTCCGATGACGAATCGACTGCAAATCCTCAATTTGCAAGTTTTGGCGCATTGATTGGTAAAAGCATTAATGCAACCTTCACGCCAAAGGGCAAAATCATAGAGTTAGATGGTGTTGATGCTATGATTGAAACTATGATAAATGAACTTGCTGGCGACAACGAGGCAATTAAAGCCCAGATAGGGGAGAACTTAACCCAAAGTTTTGACAACGAGAAGATGAAACAGATGTTTGGAGGATCATTCATTGAGTATCCTGCTAAACCAGTTAAGGTGGGAACAAAATGGACGGAGAACCTGACCATTAATAACCAGTTTACACTTAACGTTATAAACAGCTATGAGGTAAAGGGAGTTGATGCTGATTTTGTTAACCTTGACGTAACATCTACTCTTGCAACTACTCCTGGTAATAAGTCCGAAATGCAGGGGATGGAGGTAAGTTTTAATCTCTTTGGTACACAATCGGGAACCATTAAGGTTGAGAAAAAGACTGGTAAGGTTGTTGAGTCTACAGTAAACCAAAATATATCTGGAAACCTCTCAGCCGATATGGGTGGTCAGAATATGGATATACCCATGACCGTTGCCTCAAAATCTGCTACAAAAATTATTAAATAGTTAACTTATTTAATTTTGATGAATGTCCGATAAAGCATGACTTTGTCGGACATTTTTTGTTAATACCCAATAAATTTTCCTGTACCCCTACCTTTTACAACAAGTGAAGTGTATGATGGATTTCCAGTATATAAAACATTACCCGCACCCTCAATAATCCCTGATATTGAACTGTTTGCATAGGCATAAATATCGCCTGAGCCTTGATTGTGAACCCAGCAGTGTGTACTTAGCACTTCGCTGCATCGGATAAATCCAGTACCGTTTATCTGTAGATGTGTTCGTGGGGCAGTACCTGTTACTGAAATATCCACAGCGCTCTGGTTGAAATAACAGTAAAAGTAATTGGCATTTATATCCAAGCTGATATTACCCGAACTTTTTTCTGAAATAACTCTGAGCGAATCGGTAACCAATGTATTTTGTGAGGTTATGTTTCCGATCCCCTCATAGTAAATATCTTTTAAATGAGTAACATGGATGGTGGCCGTAAGGTTAACGTCGTAACCAGTATACCACCCATAACTATTTTTGTCTTCAATGGTTATTTTCCCATTGCTATATGTAGTATTTACTTTAGGTAAGTAATTTTCGGGTCCGGTAAGGTAAAGCCTGTTAACCGTATCCTGAATAATTTCAACGTTTACCCTGTCGAGTATATTAATGTAGTATATACTATCTACCGTGCGCTCAATGGTTACTGTTTTTCCGGCTAAGTCGAAATGGTTTGTGGTACATCCCATTTGGCTCAAGCTAATCAGTACTATAAAAAGGTAGGGTAAATGTTTTCTTCCTGTCATTTTTATAAGATTTTAAATCCTATTCCAAGTTCCAGGTAATCAGCAATGGTCCAGTGGGTTTTTAGTGCTAAATGCAGAAAAACCCTGTCGGCTGGTCTGTACCGCAAACCTACTCTTTGATAAAATTTGCCATTGCTCGAATCGAGGTTATGAACATAACCCCCTAGGGCAAAAACAGCCGATAACCGATTAAGAATTAATTCCGAGTTAATGGCTATACCACCTTTTGCAGCTTGCCAGGGTGTTTCCCAATCGACATGCTGATAGTTAAGAATAAACTTATTCGACGTATCATACATAAAATCACAAGTAAGCCCTGCACGCCATAACCTTTTTATGGGGTAGCTGTATTCAACGGATAAAGAGCCAACAAAATATTTTGGACCGCCCGCACCCTTTACCTCTTTTTGCGAAGCAATGCCTAGCAACATTATGCGGTGCGTTTCATTTTTAAAGGGATATTCTGTGCTTTTGAAAGTTTTTAAGCTGTTTAGGGTATAGCTTGCTCCAGCTGACATTAGAGTGTAGTTAAGTCCAGAGTTAGGCTTCTTATAGCTTCCGTTTGAGAAGTGTATAAGATTAAAGTTTGCATTTAGGCTAACACGGTTATTTAGGCTATAGTTTAGAGTAGCACCTAGGTTTATAAAAGCATTGAAATGCGACGAAATAGCTGTGTTCTTAAAGTTTTGGGTTCTGTGGTATGTTTTAGTAATATACCCCAAGCCAGAGCCCACTATAAGGCCTAAGTTCAGGTTTTTGATTGGTGAGTATATAGGGAATTCAATGAAAGGATAGATTGAATGGGAGTATCCCAATATTTCGCGATTACCCAAATCCATAAAAAAGTAGGATACTCCATACTTGGGATAGCCGTAAAATTTATGCCATGATTTTTCGCCATTACCCTTTAGTATATACAAAACCTCAATTGCTGTGGCGGGATTGCTTCTTAACAGTTCCATCTCTTTATGATGATACTGAAAAACACCCGTGTGTACTTTCAATCCAAACCCTTGCGCAATCGAAGTAGTATCAGCATTAGCTGAACTGGCTATACAGCAATAAAGCAGTGCTAGGGTTATAAGTGCGAGTTGTTTAATCATCAATAATGTTGCTGTACTTTTGGGCAGGCTAAATTAGCAACAAAATCTGTTAAAATATGTGAGATAAAACAAAAATGGGTAGTTCAAATTTGTCTTGAACCACCCATTTGTTTGAATATTAACTCTTTACTGTAAGATAACTCTTTGTACCGTTTTTTTATTTTCAGCTTGCACCACCACTAGATAAATACCTGAGTTTATATGGTTGGGAATGTTCCACTCAACGGCATTCTGCCCATCATGGACTATACCTTTGTAAATTGTTGATACTTGCTTTCCATTTGTATCAAATAATGCTATGCTTACACGTTGAGTTGTATTGCTTTGATACAATAGGTTTAGTTGGCTAGTGGCTGGATTAGGCCATAATTTTAGCTCACTGCTTTTGCTTATTCCTGGATTCATATCTACACTTAGCATATAGTCGTCGCGGTTAATGTGCTTTGTTGTGTACATCCTGTACTCACCCGGTTCTAAGTTAAGTGTTTGCGATTTATTATCAACTTGATATTCAGTTTGCTCGTAGTAATTATGCCATTTGCCTGTATTTGGGAACGTTACCGTGATGTCTGCTTGGGTTACCCCAAAGTTTCCAACAATTACAACATCCATCTCATTGTGATTCAGTATTATCGATTTACCTGCTCCCGAGAGTGATACCGAAAAGTTATCCGTACTAAATGATGGAAAAGCCTTTCTTAGTGCAATTAGCTCTGCCCATGAATTGTACAAATTCCTTCGACCCCAAACACCAAAGTAGTCCCATTTAACAGGCTTTCTGCCGGTACGACCATTAAATTCAATAGGAATATCATACCCAAGTTCACCAAACTGCCAAATCATTTTTGGCCCGGGGATAGTGAAAAAGAAATTCCCAACTAGTTTTTGTCTTTTAAGTGCAATATCAATGTCTTTTACATCGTGGTCGGGGTTTGAACTATTACCATATTCGAGGTTTTTGTACATCATTCTCTCCTCGTCGTGGCTCTCCATATATCCCACAAGGTGAGGAACGCTCCAACCTCTTTGCTTGTATGAAACTCCGCTAAAATTCGAGTTAGCTAACCAGCCCATGCTTGCTTCGTTGTAGTTATAGCTTATATTTCCCCAAATAAGCATGCCAAGTCCTTCGTTGCTGCGGTATTGGGCTAGTTCCTTTTCCTCGCTATTCTCTGTAAAGTGCTCAAGTATAACGTAAGCATCAGGGTTTACGCTCCATATATAATCTGCATAACGTTTTAGTATTGCAATACGCTCACTGTTATAGTTCCACCCTTCGTTGCCTGAGGTTTGGTTTGTAAAGCCTTTTGTAAAGTCGAATCTAAAGCCATCAACTTTAAACTCAGTTAGCCAGTATGCTGCAACTCTATCAATTAAATTTTCGGTATAGGGGCTTAGATGGTTAAAGTCGAAACCCCAGCAGTAGGGTGGGTGAGGACAGGTTTGGTTGTACCAAGGGTTATCAGCAGTGGGCTGTCCCCATTCGCCAGCATTCTCATCAAAATACATCTGCACAAATGGCGATTGCCCAAATGAGTGGTTAAGTACCATATCAATAATAACTGCAATACCTCTTTTATGGCATTCGTCGATAAACTGTTTGTAGTTATTAATTGTGCCATAAGCCTTATCGGGGGCAAAGTAAAAACTTGGGTTATAGCCCCAGCTATCGTTTCCCTCAAACTCGTTTATTGGCATAAGTTCAATGGCGTTTACGCCAAGTGTTTCTAGGTAGTCGAGTTTTTCGATTACCGTTTTAATATCATCATCTACCACAAAATCGCGAATGTGCAGTTCATAAATAATTAAGTCGGATTTGGCAGGGGGTATATAGCCATCAGCCTCCCATGTAAAATCGTTGGTGTTTATTTGAAATACCGAGGCAATGCCCGATGTTTTTCCATCCGGGTATTCAATAAGATTAGGGTAATTGGTACTGCTGATATAGTTATCGTTCCAAGGGTCGCTAATCTTATTGGCATAGGGGTCGGCAATTTTTAGCTCACCATCAATCCAGTATTGGTAGATATACTCCTTGTTCGGGTCAAGATCAGTAAGGGTAACCCAATAATGCGTTCCATCGGCTGTTCGGTTCATTAGGTACTTATCATCAAGTTCCCAGTTACTAAAGTCGCCTATGGCAAAGGCAAAATCCTTTTTAGCAGGAGGGTCATGCAAAACGAGCGTTACTTCATTTGTCCCAGTAACATTTATTCCTGGTATAACGTCTTGGGGCAAATCGGCAACGGGAACAGTCCCGCGCACATAGAAGTAAACAGAATCTTTAGCCTCATTGCTGCCATCACTTGCAATGGCCTTTATCCATTGAAGCCCATAGCTATCTACCGAATGGGGGTATGTAATCTCGTTTCCTCCTGTTGAAGCGACCTCTATATCGTTTACGAGAAGCGTTAAATTTGTAGCAGAATTAGCGCTTGCATTGATGCTGATAGTTGATTCATAATCAAAAAAGGGATTCTCGGGGGTAGGGGTGTTTATTTGTACCGTTAACCCTTCCTCTACTACATTAACAAACAGATCATCAGTTTGAGGCGAATTAGTGCTTGCTCTGAAAACAAAGCACATCTGAGTAATTATTTTATCAGCTGGAACCCCATAAAACTCCCTTATTGAGGGTGTGATTGTTAAGGTGTATATATTTGCTGATACCCGAGTTAATTTGGGTTGAGTTGAATTATTGCCCCAGGTTCCAATTACATACTGCCAAGTTGAGTTACCTTCAGTTTTAACTCCCGTATGTGCATAAATGTCTCCAGTGTACCCAGCCAGGTTGCCATTACCTTGTGTTGCATCGAATGTGATAACCACCTCGTTGGATGCTGTTGGAAGGGCAGGAGATGAGGTTATCTGAGACCTACCCAGAAAGCAGATAGCTAGAGCCGCAATTAAAAGAATGTATTTTTTCATTGTTTGCTAACTTGAGTAAATGTAGTATATAGAATAAAAATATCAAAAAAAAGGCGCATTGCTGCGCCTTTTTTAGTAAAAATATATGATTAATTAATAGAGCCTGTGTTATCGTCAAAATGAAGGGTGATAACCTGACCGGCTGTTCCGGCAACAGCTGCTTGTTCGTCACCACTATTGTTGCGATACTCGATAACGCCTTCGTAAAGGTTAAACTCAGCATTCCACCAATCAGGAATCCATGTATGCCTTGTATACATACGGATGTTTCCGTTAGCAGCTAACGCTGGGCTGGTTAATGTTTTAGCAGTATTATCAACGGAGAATAGGTTGGATTCTGCATGCTCATCCCAACTACCAAAAGCATCACCTATACCATAAACCTCAGCAGCTTTAATTGAAACTTTCTTTAAGTCGTTGCGAAGGTCCAGAACAACAATGTACATTCCGCTCTCTGCAACACTCATGTTACCATCATTCTCAGTAACTTCAACACCTTCAGCATCAAACTCACTTACGTCACCGTGCCCTAAGTTAGGGTCAACCCAGCCGGCTGCTGCAAGTTTAAAGCCTTCGCCACCAGCTAAGTGACAAATCTTCCAGAAAACACCATCGTTGTCTCCACCACCTGCAATCTTGTGCATAATTGCATTTTCATGTGCGCCAGGTTCATCCCATCCGTATGCTGTTGCACTTCCTACAATGTACATTGCTTCGGGGTATGCAGGGGGAGTGTAGTCGTCAGTTTTTGTAAGAGCAGCGGTGGTTCCGTTATCGAGGGACCAGTTAATCTTAATGGTGTAGTAGCCTGGAGTTTCATTGGGAATATTGTCACCACCTGGTACTAAAGCGTCAACTGCACCACCAAAGTTCGTGTTAACAAGAACAACCTCTTCTTCGAGTACTATTTTCCAGCCGTTTGAGTAGCGGAACTTGAAATCACCTGCATTGAGGATAAGGTCATTAATTTCGAACGACATAGAGTTTAAGTTAAAAGCGCTGCTTGTTAGCGGTGTACTTGTGCCCCAACCATCTGGTGTTGCAGCACCAATTATACCCCACTCAACCTTGGCAACCACCACAACGCTAAGTTCAGAGTCGTAAACAACGTGGTAAAGGCCGCTTTCGGGAACAGTGAATTTGGTAGATGTTTGGGAAGCAGAGCCTCTGGCGAACCAACCTCTAGGTTCATCTCCAATTTTGTCGGCTTCCAGAATCTCAGCAAAATCTTCGCCGGGGCCATAAACAGTCGGGTTACCACCAGTAACTTTTCCAATGTTAAATCCGCCAGTTTTGGATACCGCGATGTATAGTTCGTAAAGGCTATTGCGATCTGAACCGTCAATTTCGTTCTTGGTAGTTTTCATTAGGCCCTTAAAGTCGTAATCGGTTATTGCTGTAGCATCACCAAATACATAAAAACCATCCTCTAAAAGGATTGGGTCTGGTACAGGATCATCTTTAGAACAGGATGCAAACATTAAAAATGCTGCAAGCATTAGCCACGATAGTTTCAGTAGGCTTTTAAACGGATTGTTTTTCATAGTTGTTAAAGTTTAGTTAAAAATGGTTAGTAAAAGTATATGTTGTATTATCATTAAGAAACATGCTAATTTGCTAGGTTGGGGTTTGAGTCTATTACCCATTGTGGTATGGGGAATGTGTTCCATTCTTGGCCATTTGCCTGTTTTTCCCACCAAGCATTGTTAAATTTACCAAATCGAATCATATCCTGCCTGCGATGACCTTCCCAGAACATCTCACGTGCACGCTCTTCCAGAAGGTTATCAAGGTTATCCCACGATCCGTCAACTGTAAGTCCTGCTCTTGTTCTAATGTCGTTAATACTAGCCACATTTACGGCTAAACCCTGTCTGAGTTGAGCCTCGGCTTTCATCATAAGAACATCGGCATAACGGAAAAGAGGGAAATCGTTACTTAGGTTTTCCTTTGCTCGTTTTTTTACCTCGAATTTTACTACGCGAGCGCCAGACATACGTATTTCTGCATCGGTATTGTTTGCTGCGTCCATAATTAGGGAAGGAATATATTTTGTAAATACCAGTGGAGCATTTGCAGTAGGATCCGTAATCGGTTTTCCGTTCGAGTCATATTGCGGTCCAATTAAGAGACCCTCTTTTCTTAGGTCATTATCATCGTATCGATCAACCTGAAGTTCAGTTGCTGCAAAACCATTCCACGGGCCTGCAAGCATATCGAAGGTAAGGTTGCTGTTGTAGTGCAATGTGCGCATGTGTAATCTGAATCCTTGGTAGTTGTCCTCATCAAACGGTATGGCGAATATGTTTTCAGGCGAAGCCTCATTGTTTGTTATAAACGGTGCGAGCGGAGCGCTCTCTAGGCTATAAATACCCAAATCAATAACGTTATTACAAGCAACTTCAGCCTTCTCCCAGTAGGTAGGATTAACGGAGTCTGTATAAACCGCATGGTTAAGGTATAACTTTGCCAAAAGAGTGTATGCCATACCTTTTGTAACGGCAGTTTTTGAGGCGCCCTCGTTTAGAAGAAGAGCATTGTTCTCAATTTCCTCAATTATACTGTAAAAGATATCTGCTCTTGGAGTTTTGCTTGGCTTCTCCTCCGCGTTTAGGTACGATGTAACATAAGGGACAGCGCCATAGTTATCAATTAGGAGGTAGTAGTAGTAGGCTCGCATAATTTTGGCTTTAGCCACAGCCAAATCAACAACTTCTTCGCCTGCTTGCGGTTCAAACTCTTCTATAAACTTGTTTGCTTGAACAACACCATCGTAGAAAATTCCCCACATTCTGCTAACAGTCTCCACGTTGTTATCCCATTCATGGCTATGAAGTACGCGCCATTTTCCTCCATCATCCCAATGCTCACCGCGAACAGGGCATACAACGCCATCGCCAGTTAGTTCCTGAGCAAACCACCAGTTACCATTATCATCGATCATATTTTGTAGAGGTTTATAGATGGGTATCATCTTAAGCACAGGATCAGCTGTATATGCGTCATTAGGAACTTTATCGTAAAGTATATCGTCCAAATCGGTGCACGCCACCATGGATATTAGTGCTGTTGCTATAATTAGTATTCTTTTCATGATTCTGATAATTATAAGGTTACGTTAACTCCAAAAGTGAAAGTTCGGGTTTTGGGGTAAACATTAAACTGATCGAGACCGAACGATAATCCATCGAATGAAATCTCGGGGTCAATACCGGAGTATTTAGTTATTGTCAATAAATTGTTAGAAGCAAAGTATACCCTAATGTTTTTAAAGCCATAAACGTTTTTGAAGTTATATCCCAATGATATATTATCCAAACGGATAAACGATCCGTCCTCAAGGTAGTAACTGCTTGGTTTTGGATTATCGTCTAAACCTCTTTCAGCCTCATCAAGGGCTGATTGCAGTACGTTTTGTCCTGGCAACCATATAGGGTTACCGAAGATAAGTTTTGTGGTATTGAATATCTCGAATCCGTAAACAGCCCTAAGGTTAAAGCTTAAATCAAAATTTTTATAGAAAGTGAAATAGTTAGACCATCCTATCTCAAAATCGGGCTGTGCACTTCCAACTTCTCTCCTTTCGGCTTTAGTAATATCCCTTGTTACACCACCCTGTGCATTATAGAATAAGAATTTACCATCTGGTGATAGCGCTGCATATTCAGGCAAATACCATGTTCCAATGGGTGTGCCTGGTTTTACAACTTGTGTCCAGTTTCTGTCACCAACTAGCCCTGGTCCTGATAGCCAGCCCTCCTCAAGTTGAGCCCACTCATATTTATCGTTTGATAGTGAAATTACATTTTGTTTGTAAGAAGAGAATACAAAAGATGTTTTCCAATCGAAATTATTCCTGCGCACTGGGAAAGCTTGTATGAAAAATTCAAATCCTTTAATCTCAATTTCCCCAACGTTAGCCCAAATTCGTGGTACTGGGTTTGGTGGAACTGGAACAGAGTAATTACCAAGTAGATCGTAGGTGTTTTTCATAAAGTATTCAACAGAACCGGATATTCTATCTTTGAAAAGGCCAAAGTCTAACCCAATATTTAGCTCGGCATTCTCTTCCCATTTAAGGTCTGGGTTTGCAGTATGTGCAAATTCAAAGAGAATGGCATCCTCACCCGTTTCGGGGTTTGGTGCATTTCCTGCGGATTGGTAGTATGATAGATCGTTGTAAATTCCAATCTCTTGGTTACCTGTTATACCATAGCCAACTCTTAACCTAAGGCTATTGAGTACATCCACATTTTCCATAAAATCCTCACCGGTAATATTCCACATAACTGATGCAGATGGAAACCAACCCCACTCGTTGTTCTTTCCAAATTTTGAAGAACCATCTCGACGAACAGTGGCCGTAAGGTAGTATTTTGAGTTATAGTTATATATACCCCTACCAAAGAATGAGATTAACCGGCTCGAAGATTTGTAAGAGGTAATATCACCTGGATTTACGCTTTGTAGAATAGATAAGTCATGTGATTGGGTGTAGTTTAGGAATGGTTGTGTTCCTTGAGCAGAAAATCCTGTAAAAAAGTCTTCTTGGAAAGAATAGCCTCCAACCACCTCAAGATTGTGAGCATCAGCAAAACTATTTGTATACCTAATTGTGGTTTCTAAAATTTTTGATTCCGCATTATTATAAGATCTTCTACCGAAGCCTGGGGTGCTACCAAGCCTTAGAGTTGAGGGTTCAAAGTAAAAACTCTCGCTGTCATCACGGGTATAACCTAAGTTAATACCAGCAGTTAATCCTTCAATAATCTCTAAGTCGGCTTTCAAGAAACCGTTATAACGTTTAGCATCGCGCTCGTTCTGAATATCATCAACGAGTTTAACGGGATTCCAGTAGCTAAATCCTCTCTGAAAATCGTAAAGGTTGCCATCATCATCTCTAACCGGATCGGTTGGGTTACGCTGAAAAGCTTGATATAAAATATCGTTAGCTCCCCAGCCACCATAGGATATGTATTCGTTTTTTTCTACAGTCCCGGACAGTCCCGCTTGCATTTTTAGCCTGTCATCAAACGCAGATTTATCAACATTAATACGACCTATTGTTCTGGTTTTGTTTGTGCCAATTACAACGCCCTTAAAATCGTTATGCGAAAGAGATACGCGATAGGAGCTGGTTTCATCACCACCTGAGTATCCAAAGCTGTAATTTTGTGATTGCCCTGTTCTATAAATCTCATCCTGCCAATCGACATCAGCTCCGCCATCATTAAAATTAAGGCCATTATCTGCTACATATTTTCTGATCTGATCGGCAGAGAGTAAATCTAGGCGGTTTGCAACAAGGTCGGTTGAAAGGTAAGCACTAAAATCGATTTGAGTCCCTTTTCTAAAATCACCTCTTTTAGTGGTGATAATAATAACACCATTAGAACCTCTTGAACCGTAAATAGCGGCTGCTGAAGCATCTTTCAATATATTAAAGGACTCAATATCCTCTGGAGCAATTGTAGTTGGATCTATACCGGGTATGCCATCAACAACATAAAGTGGACTGGTTCCTGAAACAAGCGAAGTAGCACCCCTTACTTTAATAGAGAAACCTGAGTTGGGGTCACCACCTTTCTTACTAACCATAACCCCAGCGGCTTTACCTTGGAGAGCCTGAATGGGATCAGTAAGAACACCCTGGTTCATTTCATCAGCCTTAATATGAGAAACTGCACCAGTTCTATCGCTCTTCTTTTGGGTACCATAGCCAATAACAATGATTTCTTCTAAGGATTCAAAAGCTTCAGACAATCGAACGTTAATTGTTTTTTTGCCTTCAACCTTTTCTTCCATGTCCTCATAACCTATATAAGAAAACAGTAAGGTGGAATTTGTAGCTGTTGTTATTGAGTAATTACCATCAAAATCAGTAACTACTCCAATGGTTGTACCTTTAACAACAACGTTAACCCCAATAAGTGGTGAACCATCCCCAAAATCAGTAACCTTACCAGTTACAGTAATTTCCTGCGACCATGCTACTATTGAAAAAAGCATAGTAAGCAGAAAAATTGTAAAACTTTTAGTAATTCTCTGGCTCATTTTAGTAGTGTTATTTAGATTAATTAATTAATGTATGCTTTGGCTATTATTCCTTTCAAAATCATTACAATTTAAGCATTTTTTAACAGTATATCCATGAGTATTCATTAATATATACCTTGAAATCAATGCAATCGAGTGCGCAATCGTTTGTATTTTAGTCTAAACTAATTTTCAGAAATGGACTTTTCTATCAACAAAAAATAAAATCACTTGTTCAATAGCTGCATTTTAGTTAATTTGGTGAGGAAAATATGTGTCTGCCCACTAACATTACACCCGCATGAAATCATCGAATGTAACAATAAAGGACATTGCTAAGTTGCTGGGAATTAGTCCATCAACTGTATCGAGGGCGCTAAAGGACCACCCTGATATTAGCCAAGTAACCAAGGATAAGGTTAATAACTTGGCAAAGGAGATGAACTATAGGCCAAACCCTGTTGCACTAAGCCTTAGGAATAGGCGTAGTAATGTAATTGGTGTGGTAATCCCTGAGATTGTTCACTACTTTTTTTCATCGGTAATTAGTGGAATCGAAAAGGTGGCCGGGGAGCATGGTTACAGTGTAATGTTTAGCCAATCAGACGAGAAATATGAGAAGGAGAAAGAGGTATGCACCACTTTTCAGCATAGTATAATAGATGGTGTCCTAATTTCTGTTTCAAAGGAAACTGTGGATTTTGCCCATTTGCAAAAGTTTGAAGAGGGAGGGATACCAATTGTTTTTTTCGATAGAATGATAGAGGAATTTAACTCTGACCGTGTAATTATTAACGATTATGAGGGTGCTTTTCAGGCAACAGAGCACTTAATTATTGAGGGGCGCAGGCGCATAGTTCATTTTGCTGGACCTAAAAATAGACTAATTAGCAAAAATAGGCTAAAGGGATATATTGAAGCCCACAAAAGAAACGGAGTAGTTATAGATGAATCGTTGGTAATTTATTGCGATGAGTTTGAGAAAGCACTTGTTGAAACCCAGAAGATAATTGATAGTGGATTAAAGTTTGATGCTATTTTTACAGTAAATGATTTTACTGCCGCTGGAGTACTTAAAACTCTACAAAGGAATGGTATAAAGGTTCCTGCCGATGTTTCTGTTGTGGGGTTTGGGAACGACTACATAGCAGAGATGATTGAACCGACACTAACTACAGTATCGCAACCGGGCTTTACCATGGGCGAAAGAGCAATGCAAATGCTGATAGATAGGATTAACAACGAGAAGAATGAACCTATACAGACCGAGGTGCTACCAACCAAACTTGTGATTCGAAATTCTACAAAACCAAGGTAATATTTGTTATTAATTGAAGTTTTTTTAAAATAATTACAATTATTTTATTCCTTTCGTAATCGATTGAAATGCCTGTTTAACCCTAATTGCCTTGTATATAACAGCCCTTTCGCATTCTAATAATTTGGCATAATACGATTTTCGCCTTATATTTGACTGGCTACTTATTTATCCTTTCTCAATCATTCCAATTTCTGGAAGTGATATTTTAATGCATAAACTTACTTAATAAACTACTGTCATGACCAAACGTCCACGTTTATCATTTTGGCAGATATGGAACATGAGCTTTGGGTTTTTGGGCATTCAATTTGGATTTGCCCTACAAAATGCCAACGTTAGCCGTATCTTCGAAACCCTTGGTGCTAATATCGATGATATCCCTATTCTTTGGATAGCCGCTCCTATTACAGGGCTTATTATTCAACCTATTATTGGCCACATGAGCGATAATACCTGGGGACGATTTGGCCGCCGAAGGCCTTTCTTCTTGGTGGGTGCCATTTTAGCCTCTTTGGCATTAATTGTTATGCCCAATTCACCCGTATTGTGGGTAGCCGCTGGGATGCTTTGGATACTCGATGCATCTATCAACGTTTCAATGGAACCTTTTAGGGCATTTGTTGGCGATATGCTCCCTAGTGAGCAGCGTACGAAGGGTTTTGCCATGCAAAGTTTTTTTATTGGAACGGGCGCTGTAGTGGCTTCGGTATTACCTTATGTGCTTACAGAGTGGTTTAATATAGCGAATACTGCCCCAGAGGGGCAAATTCCTCCTTCAGTAAAATGGTCATTTTATCTAGGGGCAATCGCCTTTTTTGGTGCGGTAATATGGACCGTAATTAAAACTAAAGAGTACTCTCCCAAAGAGCTTAAAGAATTTGAAGAGGCAGAGCAGGCAGAAGTTAAAGAGAAAACAGGAGCTGAATCTATCATAAGTCATAAAGAGTTTTCGGGTAGATATTTTTTTAAGCAAAGTGTTATTTGGCTTTTAGCGGGATTAGTCCTTTCAATTGGGGTTTGGTATTTTAAGCTCGACGCTAAGCTCTATATTGTTACAGTTGGAATTTTAGCGTTTGGTGTTATTCAATTTATAGTAGGACTACTTAAAAATGCCCAAAGGAATAACGGTGGTTTAGTTGTGGTTATAAACGACCTGTTTAACATGCCCAAAACCATGGCTCAGCTAGCTGTAGTTCAGTTTTTTAGCTGGTTTGCCCTTTTTGCCATGTGGATTTATACTACTGCTGGAGTAACAAGTCATATTTACGATATGAAAATATCGCAGGGGGAATTCAATCAGCTTAAAATTGAGCAGCAACGATTATTGGCTGACAAAGATGTAGTTGAATCCGATTTTAAATACGATGTTTTTAATGATGAGATTCAAAAGATTGAGACCCATTTTGATAAAGGGAAGGCAGAAGTTGCTGTTCCTGTTCGCCTTTTAAATCTTTTTTTAAAAGAGGGCGAGAGTAGTGGAGACAAAAAAGTTCAACTCTATGATAATCTTTATAATATTGATAAAGAGTTGTTCGAAAGATTTAAGGTAATACTTAGTGAGTATAATACTGGAGCCAACTGGGTTGGTGTTATGTTTGGTGCCTACAATCTTTTTGCTGCAGTTGTAGCTTTTCTATTGGTGTATCTAGCAAAGTTAACCAGTCGGAAAATTACACATGCCATTTCACTTATTGCTGGAGGTGTAGGATTGATATCGGTTTTCTTTGTATCCAATCCAATTATGCTTTTGGTTCCAATGCTAGGAGTTGGTTTAGCTTGGGCAAGTATACTCTCAATGCCCTATGCAATACTGGCCGGTTCATTGCCCTCAAATAAAATGGGAACCTATATGGGGATATTCAACTTCTTTATTGTTATTCCTCAAATACTTGCTGCAAGTATCCTTGGTTTCTTTGTGGTAACGGTATTTGGAGGACAAGCAATATACTCTTTGATTTTAGGTGGCGGTTCATTGTTTATTGCAGCATTCATGGTTCTATTTGTTACTGATAGGGATGATATTGCAGCGCGTAAATAGGGTACTAAAGTGTGTTGAGTAACTCTGTATTATTTGGACTCTCGGATTAGCGAGAGAATTATTTAAATATTAAGAATGCTTGCCTTTCCGATTTATAGGTGAACGGGTACGTACCATAATTGTATAAATAAAATCAAAATATATGAATCCATATCTTAAGCATGATGAGTGGTGTATAATCGAGGAGGGATTTAATCCTGAGAATACGCTTGCATCGGAAAGTATATTTAGCATCGGGAATGGGGCAATGGGACAGCGAGCTAATTTTGAGGAGAGCTTTAGCGGTTCAACTATGCAGGGCAGCTACATTGGAGGTGTTTACTTTCCTGATAAAACCAGGGTAGGCTGGTGGAAGAATGGTTATCCAGAGTATTTTGCCAAAGTAATAAACTCAACTAACTGGATAGGCATTGATATAGAGGTAAATGGTGAAACGTTGGATTTGGCCAAATGTAGCGTTGATAATTTTCGCCGTGTGTTAAACATGAAGGAGGGTTACCTCGAAAGGTCTTTTACCTGCAAGATGCCCTCGGGTATTAAGGTGGAGGTTTCAGCAAAACGCTTTCTCAGCATTGTCAACTCAGAACTGGGGGCAATTCGTTATAGCATAAAACCACTTAACGGGGCTGCAAACATAAAATTTCAGCCATACCTTGATGCCGATGTAGGCAATGAGGATTCTAACTATGGAGAAAAGTTTTGGGATGTTGTTGAGGCAAATGCTTCATCGGCAGAGGCATACATTGTAACCAAAACAAAAAAACTCGGTTTTCACGTTGGTCATGCCATGCGGTTTTCTCTTTATATCAACGGACAATTGCAGAAAACGAATGCAACGGCAATAAACCACGAAAAATATGTAGCCGCTTCTTTTGAGGTCAAGGCTAACGCAGGCGACGAACTTGTACTATATAAGTACGGTGCAGTAATATCGAGTCTAAACCACCAGAAGGGTACTTTTATTAAAGTGCTATCAGATTTATTGGACAGTGCATTGGACAAGGGTTTTAATCAGATGCTTGAGGAACAAGCCAGTGCATGGCAAGATGTTTGGTCGCATAGCGACATTACGATTGAGGGTGATATTGCTGCCCAGCAAGCCATTCGCTTTAATATTTTTCATCTTAGTCAAACCTATACCGGAGAGGATGACCGATTGAATATTGGTCCCAAAGGTTTTACAGGTGAGAAGTATGGCGGTTCAACCTATTGGGATACCGAGGCCTACTGTTTACCATTCTATATGATTACGCACGGACAAAAAGTTGCCCGTCAGCTTTTGCTCTATCGATATAAACACCTTGAAAAGGCCATTGAAAATGCCGAAAAACTTGGCTTTAGCGACGGAGCCGCCCTTTTTCCAATGGTTACAATGAATGGCGAGGAGTGTCATAATGAGTGGGAGATAACCTTTGAGGAAATCCACCGTAATGGCGCCATTGCCTTTGCTATTTTTAATTACGTTCGTTATACCAACGATAAGGCTTATTTGGCTGACTTTGGGCTAGAACTACTCATTGCCGTAGCCCGCTTTTGGGAGCAAAGGGTAAACTTTTCGCAGGAGAAGGGTAAATACGTGATGCTTGGTGTAACTGGGCCAAACGAGTACGAAAACAACGTAAACAATAACTGGTACACAAACCTAATTGCTACCTGGTGTATGGAGTACACCGATGAGATAGTAAGTTACGTTAAGAAAACTCAGCCGGAAAAATACAGCGCTTTGGTTAGCAAAATTTCTTTTGATGAGAAGAATGAGATTGCTAAATGGCGAGAAATTAGGGAGAAGATGTTTTTTCCTGTTGACGAGAAATTGGGAATTTTCCTTCAGCAAGAGGGATATATGGATAAGGAGCAGGTTCTTGTAAAAGATTTAAATCCAAAGCATAGACCCATTAACCAGAAGTGGAGTTGGGACCGTATTCTACGGTCATGCTTTATAAAACAGGCCGATGTGCTTCAGGGCTTGTATTTTTTGGAGGATAGGTTTGATATTGAGACTATCCGAAGGAATTTCGAGTTCTACGAGGCGCGTACTGTTCACGAATCGTCATTATCGCCCTGCGTACATTCTGTTCAGGCTTCATTAATTGGAGATATTAACAAGGCCTATGAACTTTACTTACGGACTGCACGTTTAGATTTAGACGATTATAACAATGAGGTGAAGGAGGGATTGCATATCACCAGCATGGCCGGAACCTGGATTTCAATAGTGGAAGGTTTTGGTGGAATGCGTGTTAGGGATAATAAGCTATCGTTTAAACCATTAATCCCAAAGCAATGGAAATCGTATAGTTTTAGGGTATGGTTTCGGGAGAATGTGCTCCAAGTAAATATTAATGGCGAGTTTATAACAATTACAAATGAGGAGGGACCCTCAATTTCGGTTATAGTAAATGATGAAAATCAGTCCATTGCCTCAGAGTCGAATATTAAAATTGTCAAATAACATGCAATATCAATTTAATATTTATTTTTAAAATGATAAAAAAACCAGGGTTATTTAAGCATATTTATAGCAACAAGGAGGAAATAATTCTAAGGGATTATCTTGCTCTTGAACGAACAAAATTGGCCAACGAGCGAACTTTGTTGTCCTATACCAGAACATCGCTTTATATGCTACTGGGTGGAATTGCTTTTTTAGAGCTTCGTGATTTTTCCCAATTACGGTGGCTTGGATACGTAGCCATATTTCTTAGCATAATTTTTGTTATTTTTGGCATACTAAGGTATTTTCAGATTCGAATTCGATTGAGGCGTTACTATGACCAGAGAAACGATGAGCCAACAGTAACCCAGGAATAGGATTTGTTGATATGTGCTTATGGTTTTTAATGTTTTAACTTAACTACTAATATTATGAAAAAATTTCCGTCTGGTGTACTAACCGGTAAACAAGTTCAAGAGGTTTTTGCCGCAGCAAAAACTGAGGGGTGGGCTATACCTGCCGTTAATGTAACTGGTACCGATACCATAAACGCTGTTCTTGAAACAGCCCGCGAGGTGGGTTCGCCCGTTATTATCCAATTTTCCAACGGAGGGGCTTCCTTCTATGCAGGCAAAGGCCTATCCAATGAGGGACAAAATGCTGCAATTTTAGGTGCAATTTCAGGTGCAAAGCACGTTCATTTATTGGCTAAGGAATATGGGGTGCCTGTAATAATGCATACCGACCATGCCGCAAAAAAACTATTACCCTGGATTGATGGCCTGCTCGATGCCGGTGAGCTACATTTTAAGGAAACGGGCATGCCACTTTACAGTTCCCACATGCTCGATTTATCGGAGGAGAGTTTAAAGGATAATATTGAAATATCTGCAAAATATCTTAAGAGGATGTCGAAGATTGGCATGACACTAGAGATTGAGCTGGGGATTACAGGCGGCGAAGAGGATGGTGTTGATAACACCAATGTTGATACTTCAAAGCTCTACACTCGACCCGAGGAGGTTTCGTATGCCTATGAGCAGCTTATGAAAATTAGCCCAAACTTTACCATTGCCGCTTCTTTTGGTAATGTACACGGAGTTTATAAGCCCGGTAACGTTGTGCTTAGCCCCGAAATTTTAAGGGACTCACAGGAGTACATCCAAAAAAAGTTCAATACCGATAAAAAGCCAGTTAGTTTTGTATTCCATGGTGGCAGCGGATCGGAGAAGGAAAAGATTGAAGAGGCCATAAGCTATGGCGTAATTAAAATGAATCTGGATACCGATTTGCAGTGGGCATTTTGGGATGGTGTTCGTAAGTACTCTGCCGATAAGTTTGATTTTCTACAGGGGCAAATTGGAAACCCCGAAGGTGACCATAATCCCAATAAAAAGTATTACGATCCCCGTGCTTGGCTTCGCAAGGGCGAAGAAAGCATTATAAAAAGGCTTAAAATTTCATTCGAAGATTTGAACTGCCTTAACAGAGGTTAATTTTATTGAAGAATCCTTCTTGGCTATTTATCATCATAGTCCAAGAGGGATTTTAATTTTTAGTAGCATGAAGGGGATACTTGTAACCGTTTTACTGTTCTTATCAATGTCCATGACCAGTGCACAAAATACAATCAGGGTTGAACCGCCAAACTGGTGGGTGGGGATGGAGAATCCTGATTTGCAGCTTATGGTTTATGGTAAGGATGCTGGCCATGTTGTTAAAGTTGAAATGGAATGTCCGGGAGTTGAACTAGCTAGTATTGATAGAGTTGACAACCCCAACTACCTATTCCTGAATCTTAGTATAAGCAAAACAGCTCAATCAGGCTATTTTGATATTATATTTTGGTATTCAGAATCAAAATCAAGTATTTACAGGTATTACCTAAACCAAAGGCGCGAGGGCTCAGCCCAACGCAAAGGGTTTGATGCCTCTGATGCCATGTATTTGCTCTTTCCCGATAGGTTTGCAAATGGCAATTCTGCTAATGATACAATTGAGGGAATGGCCGATAATTTCAATCGTAAGGACCTATATGCTCGCCATGGCGGCGATATCCAAGGAATAATTAATCATTTAGATTATATCAAAAACCTGGGCATGACTGCCATCTGGATAAATCCTGTACTGGAGAGCAATCAACCCTGGCAATCGTATCACCAGTATGCTATAACCGATTTTTACAATGTGGATAGGCGTTTTGGTAACAACGAACTCTACCAGCAGCTGGTTGAAAAGGCACACGGCAAAGGTTTAAAGATTATTAAGGATATAATATTTAACCATTGCGGCGATAAACACTGGTGGATTGACGATTTACCATCGGACGATTGGCTAAACCAATGGCCTGAGTTTACCCGTACAAACTATCGTATTCCTGCCGTATTCGATCCGCATGCTTCCGAAGCCGACAAAAAGTTAATGGCCGATGGCTGGTTCGATAAGCATATGCCCGACCTAAATCAGCGTAATCCGTACTTGGCAAAATATTTTATCCAGAACAGTATTTGGTGGGTTGAGTATGCAAACCTCGATGGCATTAGAATGGACACTCATCCGTATCCCGATAAGGAATTTATGGCAAGGTGGACCCGTGCGGTGATGGAGGAGTATCCAAACTTTAATATTGTTGCCGAAACGTGGGTAAACTATCCCGCTTGGGTTGCATATTGGCAAACTGGAGCACTCAATAGGGATGGGTTCGATTCTGGAATTCCCACTGTTATGGATTTTCCGCTTTGCTATGCAATGAACAAGGCTTTTGATGAGAGCGACGGTTGGGATATTGGTCTACACAGGCTTTACGAAATTCTTGCCCATGATTTTCTCTACGCCGATATGAATAATATCCTAATATTTGCCGATAACCACGACCTTTCGCGGTTTATGAAGAGTAAGGATTTGGCCGTTGGCCGATTTAAACTGGGAATGGCTTTCCTACTAACAACACGTGGTATTCCTCAGGTTTACTATGGTACAGAAATTTTGATGGATGGTGATGATGCCGACGGACATGGGGTTTTGCGAAAGGAATTCCCTGGGGGATGGGCCGACCATAAACGCTCTGCGTTTACTGTTGAAGGTAGGACTAAAAAGGAGAACGACGCGTGGAACTACATGAGCACTCTGCTAAACTGGCGTAAAACAGCAACAGCCGTTCATAACGGCAAACTTGTTCAGTTTATTCCTGAGAACGAGGTTTATGTGTATTTCCGCCAGAATGAAGAGCAAACGGTAATGGTGATTCTTCATAATGGATATCAACCCAAAGTGCTTAAAACCGAAAGGTTTAACGAGATTCTTTCGTCATTTAGTAGCGGAAGGGATATTATTACCGAAAAGGAGTTAGAAAAACTTGACAGAATACAGCTATCGCCCCGTTCGGCAATGGTTATTGAACTGAAATGATGATAGAACGATAACAATGTTGATTTTACTGATTTGTACAGATACGAATCTGCGAAAATCACTTAAATCCGCGCCATCTGCGTTCAAACAAATCCAAAATATATGAAAAGAATACTATTTATTTCCATCGCATTTCTGCTTACGTCGTGCGGAGCAAGGGAGGTAATTCCCCATTTTACTAAAACATCTGATATTTATGGCCTGGCATCGGTAGTGCAGCTATCGGGAACCGAAACGGAGGTAATCCTTAAGGATTACTTTATGGATGTTAATCGCATTGATTCCATTGTTGCACCAAAGGTATTTAGCGTTGAAGTGGCACCCGATAAAACTGTGGTATGGCTAAAAGCCGAAAACAACGATATTCCCAAATTCTCAGAGCTAAAAGTTTGGGTCAACGGAACAGGCTACTCTATACCAATGCGGAAAAGCAGGAAACAATCCGTTGAGTTTACATATCAACCCAAAAATAAACAACCCAAAACAGTTCAGCTAGCTGGGCAAATTAACGATTGGAATCCAAGCAAAACGAACCTCGAGAAGGTTGATGGGGTTTGGAAAACCACTCTCTGGTTAAACCCCGGGAAGTACCATTATCAGGTTGTGGTTGACGGGAAGTGGATTCTCGATTCTGCAAATCCTGAAATGGAGGATAACAATATTGGGGGAGTAAACTCTGTTCTGCGCATAAAAGGTGGTAACCCCGATTTATTGCCATTTATCTATACAGCCAGCACCAAGGGTAAAAAGATTCATTTAGGATTTCAGAATGCTGTTGATGAACTTTTTGTTTACTGGGAGAATTATCGATTAAATGATGAATTTGTTTCGATTAATGGGAATGAGGCAACAATTATAATCCCAGCAAATGCTAGTGGATTAAAGCGTTCGCACATTAGGGTTTGGGCATATAATTCTGAGGGAGAATCAAACGATTTGATTATTCCACTCGAAAAGCGAAGTGCTGTAACCGCTACATCGCAGCTAAATCGTTCCGATTTATATACGCAGATTATGTACTCGCTTATGGTTGACCGCTTTTATAATGCAAATTTAGAGAATGACCAGCCAGTTAATGACCCCGAGATTCACCCAAAGGCAAACTATTACGGTGGCGATATTGCTGGCATAACCCAAAAGATTGAAGATGGGTATTTCGATTCGCTGGGTATTCGTACAATTTGGGTCTCACCCATTACGCAAAACCCTTTAGGCGCCTACGGTTTGTATCCAAACCCTCGAACTAAGTTTTCAGGCTACCATGGCTATTGGCCAATATCCTCGTCAAAGGTTGATTTTAGATTTGGCACATCCGATGATGTTCATCGAATGCTGGACGAGGCTCACAAGCGTGATATAAATGTTATACTCGATTATGTGGCTAACCATGTGCATCAAGAGCATCCGCTTTACAAAAATCACCCTGATTGGGTTACACCACTCTACTTGCCCGATGGAACTATGAATACCGAAAAATGGGATGAGCATCGTTTAACCACTTGGTTTGATACGTTTATGCCAACGCTCGATTTGGAACGGGCTGAGGTTTACGAGCCTATGACTGACTCGGCACTTTTCTGGGTAACCCAATATAAGTTCGATGGTTTCCGTCACGATGCAACTAAGCATATCCCTGAGGTTTTTTGGCGAACGCTTACCCAGAAAATCAAGGAGAACGTTGAGCCAAATCGAACAATCTATCAGATTGGTGAAACCTATGGCAGTCATGAGCTTATTGCTAGCTATATTGGGAGTGGAATGCTAAATGCACAGTTCGATTTCAACGTGTACGATGCGGCACTAGCAACATTTGGCCAAACCGATGTATCGTTTAAAAATCTGAATAGCAAGTTAACCGAAGGTTTTAGCTATTACGGTTGGAATAACCTAATGGGAATAATTAGCGGTAATCACGATAAGGGACGATTTATTTCCTATGCGGGAGGTTCGCTTTCGTTTGATGAGGATGCTAAGTATGCTGGATGGACACGCGAAATAGGAGTGGGCAATCCGCTTGGCTATAAACGCTTGCAAATGTTCAACGCATTTAACCTAACCATTCCGGGTGTTCCAACTATATACCAGGGCGATGAGTTTGGTCAGCCTGGAGGCAACGACCCCGATAACCGCAAGATGATGCAATTTGAAGGCTTAAGTGATAGTGAGCAGCAAACTCTGGGTGTAACGAAAAAACTTACCACGCTCCGCCGCAGCAATATGGCATTGAACTATGGTACATTCGAACCCCTGTTAATAACCGATAATGTGTATGCCTATGCCCGAACCTATATGGGCAATGTGGTTGTGGTGGTTTTCAATAATTCAAATTCATCTACTAAAATTGAGATGGAGCTACCCGCCAGATTTGCAGAATTAAACTTTAGCAGTAACTTCAGTTCTGATTTTTCGAAAAGTGGTGAGAAGTTATACGTTAAGCTCGATGGTTTTTCGTTTGATGTGTTTACATCAATTTAAGTAAGATGCTTTAGAATAAACATTCGATTACATTTGGTCTTTTCCACAACACTTTTTAAATTTTTTGCCACTTCCGCAAGGGCAAGGGTCATTACGACCAATACTTTTAAAAGGATTTAGGTGGGGTTTGCTGGGGGCATAGTCAAAATCATCGTTGATAAATGGGTTTTGGAAGTCTTCGTTTTCATCAATATAGAATCCCCAAGTGTTGGTTATATCTAGATACCCATCGTAAATGTTAGGAAATGATTTCTTGTAGGTCTCATCAAACGGAGCATTAAACCTATCTTTGGTTTCAGTGAATGAGTCGGCAATATCCTCTAAAACATATCCTTTATGGTATAGTTCCTCAACTAAGGGTAGTAGTTCGGTGAGCCTTATCTCATCGGTGTCGGTAACCATCAGGCTTATGGTATCGCTACAAATAACCTGATCTTTAAGGTTTGCATTAATAAAGAAATTGAAAACATCCTTATACCACTCCATAACCTCCTGGCGGCGGTTGGTATGATGAAAAACAATTTGCGAAACGGTTGTTGAAACAGCTGTTTTTACATAGGTGTAAATATTTGGTTGTTTGACAAAACCTTTCAATCTGTCAAGTTGATTTGCACCGATAAAGTAGAAAATTCCAGGTAAACTTTCAGTGATATGGCTATCAAGCCAAAATTCAAGAAATTCTTCACTTTGGCTACAGAATTCTAGAATCAAATCCAGACTCTGTTCAGATCTCACCTCAGCCAGAAGAAATAATGCGTGAATGGGAAAAGAGAAGGTTTCTTCAGAGTAATCACCTTTGTCTTCAATTTTCCTGAAATAATTATAACGAGCAATACCATCAATTAGCACATTCTCTAAATCGCAAATTAGGCTCTTTCGGGGGAGTTTTAGTATTTTGTCGAGTAGTAACGGATCAATTCTTAAACCATGTTGGTAAAGATATTCAATCTCCTTGTTTTCAAAACTTGGTGCTTTCTTCGTCTGTTTTCGAGTTATCTTTCGGTTTGCGATTACTTCAATTGCTCCCTTTCGCATCTCCTCAATTTGGTCTAAACTTTTTTGGGTGAGGTAATTAATATAGGTCTTACCAATATCTTGCGTGTCGGGGTGTTCAGGTGCTAATTTATTCATGATCTCCAACCTTGACTTGGCCGCTTCGAAATTGTCTACTTCAAGAAAGTAATGAATGACGAGTTTGTGAAATGCCAAAACCTCACTGATATGGAATATTTTCTTTTCAGGATAGAGATCCTGTACATCTAAGGCTCCTTCAAGAGCAGTAAGTACTTTGTCCAACTCTTCTTTTTCAAGGTGTTCTGCAGCAATATTTAGTTTACCATATAGGTAATTGGGGTGCTCTTTTACTAACCAGCGATTTACCTCGTAACTTTTTTCTGCATTGCCTTGAATCTTATATGCGGTCCCAAGGTAGTTTTTTAGCTGTGGATTATCAGGAAACTTTTCGATAAGCTTAAGTAGCTTGTCAATGACTTTTTTCTTACCATTCTGAATGTCAAAATACAAATAATTGAGCTCTTTTTTCAGTTCGGGTGTGACCGAATTCTCTTTGTCCAAAAAGTCTGGATCGTCAGTTATCTCATAGTTATACTCCTTATATCTTTTGCTCATAAGAGAAAATATTTTGGTTTACTACTTTTTCGTAAAGGTGTTAATATAATTAATAATAGTAACTATTTCTTCTGGCCTAAACCACTCAATTTCCTTGTCCCTGCCCCACCAGGTTAGCTGTCGTTTTGCGTAACGTCGTGAGTTTCGTTTGATTAGCTCAATGGCCTTTTCAAGCGAAATGTTTCCGTCGATGTAATCGAATATCTCCCGATAACCAACGGTTTTAAGGGCATTGTGGTCACGGTAGGGGTAAAGGGTTTTTGCCTCATCAACCAAACCCTGGTTTATCATTTGGTCAACGCGAGCATTTATCTGTTTGTAAAGTTCCTCTCGGGTTAAGTTTAAGCCAATCTTGATAGTTTTAAATGGACGTTGCTTCTGCGGATTGGTGAGAAAACTGCTATAGGTCTTGCCCGTTTGCAGGCATATTTCAACAGCCTTTAATATGCGCTTTGGGTTTTTTAAATCAACCTGATTATAAAATTCAGGGTCAAGTAGTTTCAGCTGTGCTCTTAGGCTTTCAATACCCTCTGTGCTTAGCTGGTTTTCGAGCGATTGACGTAGCTCGGAATCGGGCGTTGGGAAATTATCAATCCCATGGCAAACAGCATCAATGTAGAGCATCGATCCGCCAACAAGCATTGCAACATCTTGTTTTAAGTAGATTTTATTGAGCAACTCCAATGCTTCAAGTTCAAACATGCCACAGCTGTACCTTTCGGTTATCGACTTATGGCCAACAAGATAATGTGGAGCCAAGCTAAGTTGCTCGGGCGTTGGGGCTGCCGTACCAATGTACATCTCTTTAAAAAATTGCCTCGAATCGGCAGAGACTATTGGCGCATTAAAGTGATTGGAAATGGAAATGCTTACGGTGGTTTTGCCAACTCCTGTGGGACCAAGTAGTACAATTAGGTGTTTTTTGGGCAAAGCATTACATCTTTTAAAAAAAATGAATTAGTAATCGGCATCGGTAAAGTCTTCAATGTCAAAATCAACCTCATCTATTGAGCCAATATCATTGGTTATCTCATCCCAATCATCATCTTCCAGAACGTCATCCATCGAGATATCCCCAATAATTATTTGCTGTGGTGGGGTGCCTACCGATATTTTGCATATTGGGTAGCTCACATTGGGTATTGGCTCGAATATGTCCGATAATTCCATAAAGAAGCAGCGATCCGAGAATATATCAAAAACATAAAGCAGACGTTCTTTCTTATGCTTAAGTAAATCGGATAGTTTAACCGATTCCATTGGTACGGCAGCGGGACCTGCATCATTCTCCATATCGATTAGGGTTAACTCTAACCCCTTATTCCACTGCTCATCGGTAATAAAAAAAGAGGTAAGCTGATTTGCATCGTAGCCAAGGTCTTCTTGAATAAAGTTGTGAAAATCAAGGAAAGTTTTATCGCCAGAAATCTCATATTCCCTTAAAAAGGCTTTTTCATCGCCAGAGATTATTCTGAACTTATAAATCATATCTGTTGGTTTTTTTACAAATTAAGCTAGTTGAAGTTGATAAAAAAAATGTTCGTTCAAAAAACAATTTATTAAAGCGATGATAGGAATTCAATGGTATCAATCCCATCGGCATAATCGCTTAGTTCTGGGTTTTGTGTTTTGCCAAAAGCAATGCTGTTGCTAATGCCGGGAATTGATGATACAATGCATTGTAATTTATCGGAGTGCATGGTAATATATTCATTTGCCGACTCAATGCTACTATAATTCTGGTAGTACACCACACCAACAGGGCTCCCAATGCTTTCATCGGGTTTTATTAGTACAAATCCTGAATCTAAGTGCTCAATGTTATTCATTAGGTAAATAGCCCTATGGTACTCGAAGTTATTTGCATATTTATTGTGATTTATAATTTGATTATGCTTCTCAAATGATTCAATAAGCCTGTCGAACTTGAAATTAATTGGGACGAGTAATTTTGAAACATTACGGCAACCCATGCCAAAATATAAGAAGATATCGTTGGCTAAGGCTTCCAATTCATTATCGCTCTCTTTATTAGATAGAACGGCAAGGCTGTGCCTGTTTTTTCGGATAATACTTGGATATTTCCCAAAGTAGTACTCAAAGTAACGAGCCGAGTTATCGCTCCCTGTGGCGATTACAGCATCAAAATTACTGATTTTGCCATCGGTTAGGTTGATAAAATTATCGAATTGAGGTTCTGTCTCAAGTAGTAAATCTACTATACCCTGCATTAAGCCGCCATCTTTTGAGGATATTTTACCTACGAAACGATGACCAACTATCAGGGTGCAAAGCAAATCGTGAAAGCCCACAAAGGGAACATTTCCTGCCATAATTACGGCAACCTCTTTAGGATTTTTAGTGCTGAATTTATCCTTAGGGTAATTCTCAATCCAATTGTTTAGTGCTGTGGCTGTAAGCCATTTCTCTGCTATGGAAACTATGGCAAAATGGCAATACTCTGGTGTAAACCATTGGTTGTGAGTAAAGGCTTTATTCAGCGTTCTGTTAAATAGGGTGTCTTCGGTAACATCCTTAAGGATTCTTTTACCCAATCGAACAAAAGCATCTATTCTTTTTGAAAGGTTCATTGTTTTTTTACAAAGTTAATAAGTTTTGAGTTAGCTGATAATTAATAGTTCGATTGAGATGTTTTTGTGATAAAACGAGTAGATTTGAATAGTAAATTGTTTTGTTAGTGGTATTACTAATAATCAAAAACATTACCTTTGGTATGGATTTTTAATATAGTGATGAATGAGAAGACTTACACAGCTTGGAGAAAATCTTAAAGTTTCGTTTGGTGCTATCCGATCGAATACCCTGAGAACTACTTTAACTATTCTTATCATAGCCATTGGGATTATGGCTTTGGTTGGTATTTTAACTGCCATAGATTCCATAAAAAGGAGTATAAACGATGAGTTTACCATGATGGGCGCAAACACCTTTAGTATTCAGAGTAGGGGTATGCACGTTCAGGTAGGAGGCAAACGATATCGTTCGGTTAACCATTCGCACATTAGCTATAAGCAGGCGCAGAAATTTAAGGAGGATTTTAACTTTCCAGCTTCTGTTTCTCTTTCGGTATATGCTACGGGGGGCGCAACCATAAAGCATCTTTCAAAAAAAACTAATCCTAATGTCTCAGTAAGAGGCATTAGCTCTGAGTACTTTGAAACTTCAGGTCTTGATATTGAGCGCGGAAGAGTTTTTTCTGCACATGAAGAGGATAACGGTTGGGCTGTTGCTGTTGTTGGGAAATCTATTGTTTCAGAACTATTTGATAAAAATGAAGACCCCCTAGATAAAATCATTAGCGTTGGTAGCGGTAAGTACAGAGTGATTGGTGTGATAAAATCCAAAGGTGATGCCTTTGGTGGTGGAACAGATTTGTCGGTGTTATTGCCCGTTCAGAATGTGGCTACATACTTCTCAAGGCCAAATATGAACTACACTATCAACATAAAACCGCACGACCCTAGGCATTTAGATTTTGCAGTGCATGAGGCAGAAGGTGTATTCCGAATTGTACGTAACCTAACAGCCATTGATCAGTCTGATTTCAATATTGAGAAGAGTGATTCTCTTGCCAAGATATTGCTCGAAAACTTGAAGTACGTAACCTTTGCAGCAACGCTAATTGGTATTATTACCCTAATTGGAGCAGCCGTTGGGCTAATGAATATTATGCTGGTTGCTGTTGCTGAGCGTACTCGTGAGATAGGAACGCGTAAAGCCATTGGCGCAAAAGCTTCAACCATAAAGCAGCAGTTTCTTTTTGAGGCCATTGTAATTTGTCAACTTGGTGGTGTTCTGGGAATAGTCCTGGGAATTGGCGCAGGCAACCTGATTTCGTTGATGACAAAGAGCGCGTTTGTTATTCCATGGCTGTGGATACTTTTGGGTGTTTTGCTTTGCCTTATAGTGGGTTTGCTTTCAGGATATATTCCAGCGGTACAAGCCTCTAAACTCGATCCTATCGAAGCACTTAGATACGAATAAGCAAACTAAAAGCATTGTGCTTTGTCAACCTATATCATTGCAGATACGCAAGGTTGCTTAAAAGCGTTGCAAAAATTGCTTGAGGACAAGATTGGTGTTACACCTCAAGATCGATTGCACTTCTTTTAAGCAGATTTATAAAAAGAAAACAAATTGGCATAGAGGTTGATAACACATAGTTTTAAAATGAACCGATAAAATAAGATCAGCAAGTTTTTAATCGTGTTAATTTAAAGACATTACATTTACCAGTTGTATAGATATAAGTTTTTTTAAATTATCAACCTGAATTTAAAGTGTTTACTATGAAAAATTTAATGACTTTTTTGTTTTTATTTGTTGGACTTTATTCTTTTGGTCAAACAAAAGATATTGTTGTTTTCTCTGAAAGCGGAGAAGATTTTACCCTTTTTGTAAATAGCGTTAAGCAGAATCAAGAGCCGAGAGCGAATGTTAAGGCAAAAGATTTAAGAGGGGAAAGTTTTGTTTTACGAGTTGAATTTAAGAACCCATCAATTCCAGTTATAACTAGTAAAATTTGGAATGAAAACAGTGATATCGAGTTAACCTCGGTTATTAAGCAAAATAAAAAAGGAAAATATGTTGTTAGGTATATGGGAGAAACACCAAAAAATTCTGATACAGACCAATATTCAGAAGCAGAATATGTTGTTTATGCTGATTCTAATGTAGATACCTATCAACCCGATGTAACACAAGTAAATACAAATGCAGAAACTGTAACTACAACAACTATTGTTACTGAAGAGCAAGTGGCTGGAGATAAACGAAATACGGATAAAGGTATTTCTCTGACTGTAAACAAAACTGGAGTGGCGGTTTCCTCTAGTGTAGGAAGGGAGAATGTTAATATTAACTTTAATATTAATTCAGCAACTGGCATTGACACAAACATACAAATGAGCGAAAATGTAAGCACTACAACCACAACTACTTCGGTAACAAGTAATTCAAATCCTGCCACAAACGATAATGTTGTTGTTGAAAATATCGAAAGCAACTATATTCCTGTTAATTCAAGATGTGCTTACCCTATGTCAGCAAGCGAATTTAATGACGCAATTAAAAGTGTAAAATCCAAAACTTTTGAGGATAGCCAACTTACCACTGCAAAGCAAATCTGTAAGGCTAACTGCATGACTGCCGAACAGGTGAGAGATATGAATAAAGTTTTTGATTTTGAGGATACTAAACTTGATTTTGCAAAATTTGCTTATGAGTTTGTTTTTGATGCCTCAAAATATTATAAAGTAAACGATTCGTTTGAATTTGAGATGACTATTGAGGAACTTAATGAGTTTTTAGAAGATAAATAGATTCTTTTATCAAAAGTAAAAGGGGTTGTCTAAAATGACAGCCCCTTTTACTTTATTGAATTATTTGTAAATATCTTGTCTTTGCAAATCTGGGTTGACACTTATTCCACCATAACTTCCATTACTAGCCTAAATCCAACCCTAGGGTCAGGTATCTGAAAATCCTGAACTTTATCAATAAAACATTCTTCTATAACGTTTTCCCAGCTACCTCCCTTAATCTTGCCATCGCTTGTGTATTCAGCAACGTTTCCAATTATGTCAAATAAACCCAGCTTATTTGCTTTGTAACTTCCTACTGCGGAGGTAATAAATGCATTGTCCCAAACATAGTTTTCGGAATTTGTTGAGTAATCGTGTATCTTAATGTTTGCAAATGGGACTTTTTTCCCTTTCTTGTTTATTTCATATGGATGTTCGCCTTGCCAGGGTAACTCTTGATTAAGCATGGGAGCAGCAAATAAATTCCATTCTTTTTCAGTAGGTAAACGGAACTTTACTTTCTTAAATTCTTTTTTACTATCATTATTGTATTTATCTGAAAGCCAATTACAAAAATGGTCAATCCCTTGTTTACTGATATTCACAGCAGGATAGCTGTTGTATGCAGGATGTTTATGGTAATGAGCTACATAAGGGGCATTGTAGTTGTCCTCAAACCGTTCTGTCCACAATGCAGAATCGGGAAGACATACACTTAATTTTTCTAGCTCATTATTCTCGTGTAGCTGTGTAAGGAACTCTCTGTACTCTATGTTTGTAAGTTCATATTTTGATGCATAAAGTTTATCGGAAAACTTTACATATTTTTTACTATCAATGGCCTTCATTCCCGTTAGTGCTATAAACAGAAATCCGAAAAAGAAAAGTTTTGTTAGTGTTGGTTTCATAGGAATTTGTTTAGGGTATTAATTTAAAATTAACTGATAATCTAGATGTAAGTAAAATCTAAACGAAATAAGCATTAAATAATTTCCTGCTTTCTCAGAACTACTTTAAACCATTAACCCTAAATAGCATATCCGCCGATTGCAGTAACTTTTGCCTTAGGTTAGGCGTTAGGTTCTTATTCAGTTCAATCCATTGTTTCACAATAATACATGCATCCTCTGATGAGTGTCCCCATAGCGTAGCATCGAGCCACGATTTTGGGAAGAAAATATCGCCTGTGCTCTGTATCTCGGGTAAAAGGTTTAGCGATGGCTCAATAAATCGTATGCTAAAATCGGAACGCAGAGGATGGTGGAGCCAGTATAGCGCTTCGGTTACCCAAGGTTCTGGTTTACGGTTGGAGGCAGACTTCAAACCCTCAAAGAAAGCAATGCGTTCGCTCAAATTTGGCGAAATAACCCTTAGCGTAAACTCGAATTGTGCCACTCTATCCGGATTATTTATCCGTTCAATCTCACCAAGTGCAATGGTGTGGTATAGTTCTGGTTTACGTATCATTAGTTGGTATGCCAAATTTGTTCTCTCCTTTTCCGATAGGCTTACTCCTTGTACGTTTTGGCTTATCCATGCAGAATATAAACGTGTAAACGTTTCGTTGGTACTAAAAACAGAGGTCAAACAGGTCAGTATAGGTTTTTTTTGCTCTAATGTTCTTGCATTTTGAAGCATTTCCCAAAGCACTTTCTCAATATCCTCAGAGAGTTCTTCGCGGATTTGGTCATCGGTAAATCTCCAAAAAACGGTATTTATCTGCCCAAGTAAATAGGTGACAATTTGGGGTTCTTTCTCCTTGGCAACTTGTTGAACAATCAACTTTATATAATCATCGGCAGCAATTTTTCCGTCGAGTAATAATTCGTAAAGCGCAATATGAAACGATGCTCTTGCAGTAGGACTTTTAATTCGGTTTACTTCTTTTCTGATGCTTTCGGTTGTCAAATTGTTGGGAACAAAACAGCCGTAGGCCATTCCGCTTGAGTTTACCAGCAATTCTCCTGCATTATCAAGGTTTTCTACAGCAAATGAAAAGGGGATTTTATCAATCCAAATTGATTTAGTTCCCATTTTAGCACTTGATACCTCTAACCACATGGGTGGAGTGGGAGTGGTGTCGAGGGGGTTAAGATTTACTTGGTTCTCGCTTACACTATAGCTGTACTCAACCATGGGCCGCCCAGTTTCCTTTGTCCATATGTGCGACCATTCTATTAACTCATTATCAGTGTGTTTGTTAAGTATTGATACTAAATCGTCCCATGTTGCATTGCCCATTGAGTAAACGTTAAGGTATTCTCTAACTCCCTCCCTAAATGCATCCTTTCCCATTATCTGCTCTAGCTGGCGCATCATAATGGGTGCCTTATGATAAATAATATCGCCATAAAGGGTACCTGCGTTCAGCATATTATCGAGCGATTGTACAATGGGGTTTGCACCCTTTGTTCTATCAACAGAATAGGAACGGGGAAAATGCGAGAGTAAAAAGTTCAAATCATGGTCTATATCGGGGTATTGTGGGTTTACAATTAAATCGGCCATAAAGCCAGCAAAAACCTCTTTAAGCCACACATCGTTAAACCATTTCATGGTAACCAAATTGCCAAACCACTGATGTGAAACTTCATGTGCAATAAGATTGGCCTGCATTAATTTTTGGGTAGGCGAGGGGTCGCTATCCAGCAGCAGCCTGCTATCGCGATAGTAAATTGCGCCTGGATGCTCCATTCCGCTATACTGAAAGCCAGGAATAAGAATAAAGTCGAGTTTATTGAATGGGTACTCAATCCCGGTGTACTCTTCGAGCCAAGCAACCGATTGAGCATGTAGATTGAAGATTATGGGCAGGTTTCTGTTAAGCTTTTCTGTATCGGTCTCACGATGGTAAAGCGAGAAAGTTTTACCCTGTACAGTTTTTGTTTCTATCCTAAAATCGCCAGTTGCAAAGGCAAATAGGTAGGTGCTTATGGGTTTGGTTTTTGCAAAAAACAACCTTTTTATATCATTGTTGATATATTGAACAGAATCGGTTTTGCCGTTTGAAAGTGCTATCCATTTAGCTGGTATACTAAGCGATAGTTTGAAATGGGCTTTTAAATCGGGCTGGTCGAAGCATGGAAAAACGGTAGATGCTCTATCGGGCACAAGTAGGGTGTATAAAAAATCCTGACTCCGGTTTAGCGAACCGTTAGCCGATGTAAAATCTATGGTTATGGAATTGTAGCCACTGCTTAAATAGCTTTTAGGTATTACAATATGCCCATTCTCAAAATAGTATTTTACAGGTTTCTCGTTTTTCCATATCCCCAAAACGGCATCATCGGAATTATTCCGAAAATCGAGCACTACATCGCTTTTCGCTTCAAGGTTAAAGAGAATATCTACAGTCCCGGTTATGTTCTGTTCAATATCTTCGGGAACATTAAAGGTTAGGTTGTAGGTAATTTCGCTTACCTGTTCACCCCGTTTTTGAGCAAGTTCAACGGAAACACCTTCTTGGGGTGATGTTCTGTTGCACGAAGCAATTGCTACTAAAAACAGTACAGAAATAATGGCAGATATCCTTTGCATATGCTTAGTATTTAGGTGACAAGTTAGAAAAAAAAATCAGGTTCTAAAGGTGTTAGAAACTCAATAATTACTTACAATACTTGTACGAATACTCTTGCGCTTTAAAGTTCCCCTTTTTTATGGCTATTTTCCAATCGCTGCAAGCCTCCTTGTTTTTCCCCATGTTCACTTTGCAAATTCCTCTGTTTAGGTATGCTTCAGCATTATCGGGGTTTAGCTCTAAACATTTATTTAGGTCGATACTGGCTATGTCCCATTTTTTCGTTTCCATGTAGATTTTAGCCCTTAAAAGATAGTATTCATAGTTTGCAGGTTTCACCTTTATGAGTTTCCCCAGCTGTAAAAGTGCATCAATCGATTTTCCTGCTGATATAGAGTAATCAGCAAACATTTTGTTTGCTTCAATATTATTGGGATAGAAGGTGAGATAGTGCTTAACATCATCGATTGCTTTTGGGTACTCTTGGCTTTTGGCGAATGCCATTGCACGTAACAGGTAATACCTTGGTTCGCCACCCGATAGTTCGATTGCTTTTGTAAGTAGTTGAAGGGATTTTTTATATTTCTTGAGTTGCATTAACGACTTAGCCCTAAGGTAGATATACTCGTGGCCCCTTTTTTTGCTTTTTATTGCTTGCTTAAAATCGGCTTCTGCTGCTTTGTAGCTGTTCATGGTAAGGTACATTTCTCCCCTAAGAGCGTAAAGTTGATGGCGAGGGCGTCTTCCCTGCATTCGGTCGTTTAACAATTCAAAAGCAATATCGGTATCGCCATTCTGATTATAGTACTCAACTTCTGCCAGAAATCGTTCGTAGTTTGTGTACCAGTCGTTTAGCCAAAATTCTTTCCATTGCACTGTATTCTCAATGCTATTAAAAGAGGTATCGAGTAAAATGGTTGCTTCATGTGTTTTGGGTGCCGACGATAGATGTTGCTCAAGCATTTCCAGCGCCTTATCTGTATCTGATTGCATTGCGTATGCTCTTGCTAACCAGAATACTGCAATTCCTTTGCGGAAACTCTCGGCAGTATTAAAGCACTCTATGGCCTTATCGTAGGTATTTAGCCTAAAATAAATTTCTCCTTTTTTTAGCCAAACTAAAGGATTTCTGGGCATTGATACAGTAGAAGAATCAATATAGACTAAGGCGCGGTTGAGGTTACCGTTATCTACGGCTGCTTGCGCACGGTAATAATGCTCATTAAACCGTTGAGCGTTAGCACCCAAAAAGCAGAACAGGGCAATGAACAGAAGGAGGGTTTTGTGCATTTACATAATCATTCAGATGAGTAAAATGCCGATAATAATTTAGCAGTGTTTTTTCATAAGTTTATTTACCTCGCTAATCTCAAGGAATGATGCGCCATTACTTGGACCAAAGCTACCCCCAATAACCAGCACCATATCATCGGTTGAAATTTTATTGTTTTCAACAAGTTTCGATATGGCATCGCTTAAAAAGCTGTCGCGGCTATCGATAAGTTCCATGTGGCTTGCCATTACTCCAAATGATAAGGCCAGTTGACGCATAATGGTTTCGTTGTAACACATGGCATAAACAGGTACTTTGCCTCTAAATGCAGATAGGTACCTTCCGGTTCTACCCGACATTGTGTCAACAACAATTGCCTTTATGGGCAACGAGCTGCAAGCCCAAACGGCATTACGGGCAAGCGTTGCAGTAATCTTATTATGAATACGGGTTAGCGTGATATTTGGGTCGGTGTCAAGTTCTCTCTCAACCTCATAGGCAACGCGGGTCATTGTTTTTACCGCATCAACAGGGTACTGCCCATAAGCGGTTTCACCGCTAAGCATTACTGCATCTGCACGTTGGTACATTGCGCTAGCAATATCATTTATCTCTGCGCGTGTAGGTCTGGGATGATCAATCATTGAGTGCAGCATCTGCGTTGCTATAATAACTGGTTTTTTGCTCTCGATGCACTTATTAATAAGGTAGCGCTGGATATTTGGAACTTTTTCCGCTGGAATTTCAATGCCCAAATCGCCCCGGGCTACCATAATTCCGTAGGTGTGGTCAAGTATCTCTTCAATGTTATCAACACCCTGCTGATTCTCAATTTTTGCAATAATCTTAATATCGCTGTTATGCTTATCAATTATTTTTTTTATGTCCAGCACGTCCTGCTTTGTGCGTACAAACGAGTGCGCAATAAAATCAACATCATTTTTAATGGCAAACTTAATAAAATCAATATCCTTGGCGGTAAGCGAAGGCAGATTGATTTTTGCATTGGGGATATTTACGCTTTTCCTGAATTTTATTGTGCCACAACATGTAGACTGACACTCTAAATAATCATTTTCATTTTCAACTACTCTTAGCTCAATTTCACCATCATCTATAAGTAGATAGTCTCCTTTCGATATATCTTTAGTGATATTGGGGTACGATACGTAGAGCACGCCATTACCCGTTTCACCCTTCGGGTTTCCGTAAACCTTCACTGTATCGCCTGTGTTTACAGTTAGCTCCTCACCAAAAGTCGATGTTCTAATCTCAGGACCCTTTGTATCTATAAGTATGGCTATTCTATTGGAAACAGTTCTAATAATATCTATAACCTTTTTTGCCTCTTCCATATTTTGGTGAGCTGTGTTAAGCCTAACAACATTCATTCCTGCCTCAAAAAGTTCACGAATGAATTCAACATCGCATTTCTCATCCGATATTGTGGCGACTATCTTAGTTTTTTTAAGCATACAGGGTTAGATTTATTTGATAAAACTTTAAGCAAAGATAGCTGAAATGGAAATGAGAGCAAGTTCGAGTGGTGGCTATTGTGTTAATGTTTGATAAAACTACGCTAAACACATTATTATTGTGTTTTACTATTGTCCACTTAAAATTAGTTGAGTGATAAGGGAGTATAGTGTAGGCGGTTTGAAAATCTTATGTTTTCGTTTAAGTAAAACACTCTAAACCCAAACAGTTTTTCAGAATTCTCTAGGTAGATATTTGTAGGACAACAAGGATTTAATCCCAATTCTAGTCCTCTTCCTGAGGTTTTATCCTTAATTCGTATAAATCGCAGCGCCTGTCCTTCTTGTTTCTTACACTGCCGTGGTTATGCAGCTCCTTAAGCAGGTCTAAATCAACATCAACAATAAGGGTCATCTCTGTATTTGGGGTAGTTTCTGCTTTTATGCTGTTGGTTGGGAACGCAAAATCGGATGGAGTAAACACCGCCGATTGGGCATACTGGATACCCATATTGTTAACCTTAGGTAGATTACCCACACAACCTGCAATGGCAACGTAGCATTCACTTTCCACAGCGCGTGCCATAGCACAGTTTCGTACCCGCATGTAACCATTCTGGGTATCGGTTAAAAAGGGCACAAAAAGGATATTCATACCTTGGGTAGCCTGTAGCCTAATGAGTTCAGGGAACTCAACATCATAGCAAATTACGATACCAATTTTGCCGCAATCGGTATCGAAAACCTTAATCTCGTTACCACCAACCATTCCCCATGCTTCGCGTTCATTGGGGGTAATGTGTATTTTGCGGTATTCATCAACTAAACCGCTCCGATGGCACAGGTAGGTAACATTCTGCAAGTTGCCTTTACTATTCACATAGGGCATTGAGCCTGTAATAATGTTTATGTTATAGCTTATGGCAAACGATTTAAATTTTTCGAGCAAAGGTGCGGTGTACTTTGCCAGTTCTCTCATTGCCTCAGCAGTTCCCATATCGTTGAAGGGAGCCATTAGTGGAGCGTTGAAGAATTCAGGGAAAAGCGCAAAATCGGACTGGTAATCGCTAACCGCATCAACAAAAAACTCAATCTGCTCAACCAGTGAGTCAAATGAATGGTGCGTTCGCATCTGCCACTGTACTAATCCTAATCTAACGGTTGTTTTCGAAACATTTATGGTGCTCTCTTCTCTTTCGTAATAGATGTTATGCCATTGCAAAAGTGTAGCAAACTCTAGCGACTCAGTATCACCAGGCAAATAGTTTTTCAGAATCTTTTTAACATGAAAACCGTTCGACATCTGAAAGGTAAGGACAGGATCGAAAATCTCCTTGATTTCAACCTTATTCAGGTATTGTCGTGGGGTTAACTCTTTGGCATATTTTTCGTAGTTTGGCATGCGGCCTCCGGCCATAATTACTCTAAGGTTCAGATTTTCGCACAGTTCCTTACGGCCATCGTATAGTCTACGGGCCAATCGTAGTCCTCGGTAATCGGGATGAACAAATACCTCGATGCCGTAAAGTACATCGCCGTTAGGATTATGAGTGTTAAATGTATAGTTTCCAGTTATCTGCGTATAGGTATGGTTATCGCCAAACTGCTTATGATCAATAATAAGCGATAAGGCACAAGCTACAACCAGGCCGTTTACCTCAATACATAGTTGACCCTCTGGAAAAATATTTAACAGTTCCTGAATCTGTTCCTCTTCCCAATGTAGCCCATTCATGCTGGTGTAAACTTGCTGCATTGCCTCCCTAAGCTGAATATAATCGTTGAGTTGGAGGTTCCTCAGGTTAACGCGAAGGTCTTTCTTTTTCATAGTAGAAAAGATACTATTTATTATGCTTAAGGAACATTATTCGGCATAGATTTGTTCTGTGCCAATTGCTTTGTATATAAGTTCCTGAATTTCTGTTCTTAAATTACTCTTGGTTAGTTTTGTGTTTTGGGAATCGGGAAAAACCCTATTGGATATAAATATATAGATTAGGTTGTAAGCAGGATCGACCCAAACCAATGAACCCGTAAAACCCGAATGGCCATAGCTAAGCGATGTAGCGCTTCGGCAGGCGGGGCTAATTTTACTTAAGTCTAACTCGGGTTTATCAAAGCCTAATCCTCGTCTAACTCCATTTACACAGTTTACGCAACTTGTGAAGTACTCTATCGTATTTGCAGGTAAAAAGCGTTCATCGCCGTACTCCCCTTTGTTTAAATACATCTGCATTAATTTTGCCAAATCGTTGGCGTTTGAGAAAAGTCCTGCATGGCCCGATTCGCCACCTAACATAGCGGAAGCGGGATCGTGTACGTGTCCCCAAATAAGCTGCTTACGGAAATAAACATCGTTTTCGGTTGGTACTATTTGTTCGGGACTAAACTTGGTGAGCGGATTGTAAAGGGTGTGATCCATACCAAGTTTGGCGTAAAAGTTTTTACCTAAATAGTGGCTAGGCTGCTCATCAAGCACCTCTTGTAAAGCCCAGTGCAGCATAATAAAACCTAAATCGCTATATCGATATTCACCTTTTGTTTTAATCGGTGTGGCTGTAATCCAGGTGTATATACTGTCTTTTATCCAGCGGGCGGAGTATAGTCCACGGGCCACCTCATGCGGAAATGCATCGGATTTAAAGGTTTGATAATACTTAAACGAGGGATTTGTATGCAGTCCCAAATACTCATTGCGCGAAATAAAGAACGGATATGAATCGGAAAACTTCCCGTTTATTATAGGTTGGTTTGGCCAAAGCGAAACCATTGTCCGCTGATAGAAAGGAATCCAAGCCGCTAAACCCGATTGATGAAGAAGTATGTCGCTAATTTGTATATCTGCATATTCTGATGTATCCGGGAATTGCAAATACGAGCCTAGGTTGCTTTCCAATTGTAAATTACCTTTTGAGTACATATCCATTACCACGGGCAGTGTACCGGCAATTTTGGTAACCGATGCTATATCGTAAATTGAATTCGATTCAACCTTATAGTTATCAGTGTCGTAAGTAAAATTTCCAAAGTTTTTGTTGTAGATTATTGCTCCATCCTTTGCAACAAGTATTTGCATCCCTGGGGTTGCAAGGTTATCAATGGCATTTATGGCCAATGAATCTATCCTTTGAAGATCGGTTGTTTTAATGCCAAATTGCTCGGGGATTGAGTATGACAATCGAATTTTCTTGCCAGCATCAAAACCGCTCCCTACAGCAAAAGAGTTTTCAATTGATATGGGTAAGCGTCCAAAAGCGGTTATCCCCCCAAAAATAAGCTGAGCTGTTAGGCTTTGGGTTATTGGGGAATTGTCGTATGAGACTATAAGAGCATCATGAATAAACGTATTATTTAGTTTTCCCAGAGCATAAGGCGTTCCAAAAAGGCTTAGGATGGTGCGTTTTTTTCGGGCAACTTTATCTAGAAAATCTAAAACCTGTGGCGAGACATTAAAGTTTTTAATGGGACTTGATGATAAACAGTGATAGCCAATCAGCACCAGATTGTAATTACCTAGGTTATGGAGTAAATCGTCCAACTCTTGCTCTGTGGGCGTTGCGCCAATGGAGAATGAGGTTATTGGAGAGTATAGTTTTAGCTGGTTATTAAAATGGGTTCCCTGCCCTTCACCTATCTCCACATAGGCTATCTTCAGTTTATCAATACCTCGAAGTGGAATTAAATCTTCGTTATTGTTTAACACGGTAATTGCTTGTCCAACAATTTGCCTTACTAAGTATTCGGAATTAGGCGTATTAAGATCGTCGATTAAACCATCAATTACAATAGGCTTATTTCGAGAAAGCCCTACCCGATATTTTGTTCGAATAATTTTTCTACACCTCGCCTCAATTTCCTCAATGGGGAACTTCCCTCGTTTCACTAAGTGTTCAATCTTTTTTATCGATTCAGCTACCTCCGAAGGGAAGAGCAGGATATCGTTACCCGCCATTAGGGCCATGATGTTTACGTCTCTGGGTTTTCGACCCTCAGAAACACCTTTCATGTTCAGGGCATCGGTAATTACAAGCCCACTAAAGTTTAGCTCACTCTTAAGCAGACCGTTAATCGTATTGTGCGAGAGGCTAGAGGGTATGTTTTTTTGGGATTCTATGGAGGGCACCTCCATGTGGGCAACCATAACGCCTGCTACTCCATTTTGAATAAGTTGACGGAATGGATAAAGTTCAAGGCTATCGATACGCTGGCTTGAGTGGTTAAGTAGGGGTAGAGTGTGATGCGAGTCGGTGTCGGTGTCGCCATGTCCCGGGAAATGTTTTGCACAGGCCAAAACGCCATTATCCTGCAAGCCTAGCATGTAGGCTAATCCCTTTTGGGTAACCTGTTCTTTATCCTCGCCAAAGGCACGTGTATTTATTACTGGGTTTTTGGGATTGTTGTTTATATCAACAACTGGTGCAAAGTTTATGTGAACCCCTAAGCGCTTTAACTGTTTGCCAATATCGGTACCCATGTGGTACACCAACCTGTTGTCGTCCATTGCGCCAAGCATCATTTGCCTTGGATACGATGTGGCACTATCTAAGCGCATGCCAAGTCCCCACTCTGCATCCATAGATATTAGCAAAGGAACCTCAGCTAAACTTTGATAGTAATTTGTTTGCTGTGCTTGCCTAACGGGACCTCCCTGAAAAAAGCATAGTCCCCCAATTTTTTCGTCTCTAACTAGTTCCGATATTTCATCTATATGCTCCTGACTGCCGTTGGAGTATGCAGCTACCATGAATAGCTGTGCTATTTTTTGTCGAAGAGTTAAACTGTTCATCACCGAATCGACCCAACTCTGAGCCTCTTCCGAAGCAAGATTTTCTAAGCCAGCATTTTCTGCACTTGCATTGAACGATAAAAGATTTAAGATAAACGGGAGTAAAGCCAGAAATATACTAAGTAACAATTTGTGCATATCGGATAAATTAAAGGGAGAATCTTATAAATAGCGCAAGCCAAAAATTGAAAAAATAACTTAACAAATATAGCATTCATCAAGCACTTTTAATAGTAAATGTTGGGATTTTGGATGTAATTAATTTCTTTTAAGATGATTGTAGGAAAAGATATAACAAGTCAAAAGTTTATGTAGGGTTAACTATAAAATACGGCGACAAATAATTTAAAATATGTATAGTTCTTTTGGGCATAAATAAAGTAAGGGAGCAGCTATTTTTTTCTGATGTGGTTGAACTTTTTTATTAGTTAGTGTTATATCATTGTATGAAATTCTTTCCTAAGCATCATTATTGATAACTTTGCATGCTAAAATTTAAAAAATATTGGTACAACAACACGATAACATAAAACTACTTGCCGATGCACCCATACGAAAGGTGCTTTGGAAGTTTTTTTTACCTGCCTTTACTGGTGTGGTGGCAAATTCGCTTTATAATATAGTTGACCGTATTTTTGTTGGACAAGGCGTTGGAGCCCTTGCATTAACAGGACTTAGTGTGGTTTTTCCCATTATGGTTATTATGATGGCCTTTGGGATGCTTATTGGCATTGGGGCAGGGGTTCGCATATCTATTCATTTGGGAAAGAAACAGTACAATTTAGCTGAGCGCGTTTTGGGTAATGCTTTTATTCTGCTCATAATTGTATCTGTAGTAATGTCGGGAGTAGGGTTTTTGATTAAAGACCCAATGCTAAGAATGTTCGGCGCAGGCCCCGATACCATTGATTATGCTAACCAGTATCTAAACATTATTCTACTGGGTGTGCCATTCAATATGATAGGTTTTTCTTTAAACAATTTAATTCGTTCCGAGGGGAATGCTAAAATTGCCATGCACTCAATGCTCATTAGTGCAGGGATAAATATTGCACTTGACCCAATTTTTATTTTTGCCCTAGGCATGGGCGTTAAAGGGGCTGCTATTGCAACTATCATTTCACAGTTTATACTTTGTATATGGGTAATTAGGCATTTTTTGTCAGTAAATTCTGTTGTAAAGTTAAAGGCCAAATATTTTTCAATTAAGTGGGGTGTTGTTCTATCAATTATTACAATTGGCTTTTCACCGTTCTCAATGCAGTTTGCAGCAAGTTTTGTTCATGGATTATTTAATGTACAGTTAATTAAGTACGGTGGCGATTTGGCTGTGGGCGCCATGGGTATTATAAATAGTATAGCCATGCTAGTTGTAATGACCATAATTGCCATTAATATGGCATCGCAGCCCATATATGGTTTTAATTTCGGAGCGGGCAATTTTGTTCGGGTAAAACAAACTCTGTTTCTTAGTTTAAAGGCAGCGGTACTAATTTCCATAGCTGGATTTTTAGTGATGGAACTCTTTCCAGGTTTTTTTATAAAGATTTTTAACTCTTCGGATGCTGAATTACTTAGAATTGGCAAGAGAGGGTTGCGTATTTATATGATGGCATTGCCGATAGTTGGGTTTCAGATAATTGCTGGAAATTTCTTTCAATCAACTGGAAAGGCTTTAATATCGGCTTTCATTTCATTGCTTCGGCAGGTAATTGTTTTAATACCAATTCTATTGATTTTCCCAACTTTTTGGGGAATAACCGGCGTTTGGGTTTCGGCACCAATTTCGGATGTTATTGCGGGTATTATTTCGTTTGCTTTTCTCCATAGGGAGATTAAGCGGCTTAATAGGGCTATTGCTCAGGGAAAGGTAGTTGCTACCTAATCTTGTTCATTGGTTCTATGTCATATAAAAAAACCGTGTTTGATAAATTCAAACACGGTTTTTTACTATTGTATGATGAAGTTCTTATGAGGTTTTCTCAATGTTCCAAACAAAGGCCTTTACGCCAATCTCCTTATTACGCATATCAAGTTTACGTACTGTTTCTAGGAGGATATCAACCTTGTGGTCTTCAACTATTGTAATAATAGCGGAGTTCATCTCGGGCCAGGTATGTGTTCCACGGCGAGGTTCGCCTGTATTACCTCCTTGTCCCTGTACTTGCTCAAAAAACGTAAAGCCTCTAATTTCTAGTTTATAGAGCATGTACTCAACGCGCTCGGTATTGGCTTGGTTAAATACTATAAATACTGATTTCATATCTCTAATTGTTTATTTTCAAAGTAACTGATGAAACATCCATGAAGTAGTCGTTTTTTTGTGTGATTAAACTGTTGTCAAGGATGTTCCATGTTGAGTTAATATTTTGCTAATTGTTATCGTTTTTGCTATCGCCATTACTTGCGAGTTGCATAAAAACAAACTCCTTACGGTATTTCTCTTCCTTATCCCGCTCTCCGTGGCGTGACATTATACCATAGAGTATAGGAACAACAATTAGCGTAACAAAAGTTGAAACCAATAGTCCGCCCATTACAACAATCCCCATTGGACGCCACATTTCGGCACCCTCACCTTGGCTAAGTGCCATTGGTAGCATACCCAGAATTGTAGTAAATGCGGTCATTAGCACTGGTCGCAGACGTGATTCGCCTGCAAGAGCAATAGCCTCATGAAGAGGGTGGCCACGGTCGCGCATTAGGTTAATGTAGTCAACTAGTACAATACCGTTTTTAACCACAATTCCAACCAGCATAATGGCACCTAGTGCACCAATCATATCAAATGTAGTTCCTGTAATAAGAAGCGATAGAATTACTCCTGTGATGGCGAATGGTACTGACATCATAATGATAAATGGTTTTGTGAATGATTCGAATTGCGAAGCCATTACAATGTATACCAATATTACGATTAGTAGCATTAGCATTCCCATATCGGCAAAAGTTTCTTGTTGTTCTTTGTAGTCTCCAGCAATTCTAATGGTTGCACCCTGAGGAACTTCTACATCTTTTATTGCTTCTTCAATTGCCACAGCTAGTTCACCAAGCGATGTTTTGTATGGAGTAACCTCTACAGATACTATACGCTGCCTGCTTTTACGCTCAATGTCTGGTAGTGACCAGTACTCTTCAACAGAAGCAATTTCGCGAAGTTTTATTTTACCTCCCATTGGCGTTGGAATGGATAAGTCCTCAATAGTTGTAATGGTGTTACGATTTTTTTCTTCCATTCTAACCACAATATCATATTCATCTCCATCCTCTTTCAGATACCCAGTAGGCATACCAGAAACCCTGTTGCGAACGTATGTGGCGGCAGTTGCAGCGTTAAGCCCATGCATTGCAAGTTTTTCTTTGTCAAATACAACTTTAAGCTCGGCACGTTCTTTTTCTCGGCTAACGGTAATGTCACGGGCACTTTTCACCTTGTCCTCAATGGTTAGCCTAATATTCTCAGCTAGAATGTTGGTCATGTCAAAATCGTAGCCATAAATCTCTACTTCAACCTTGTTTGAACCCATCCCTCCTCCCGCTACCTTGGCTTGGTAGTCTATAATTTCGGGGTATTCCTGCATTTCATTTCGGAGAACCTCGGCAATTTCGAATATTGAGCGTTCACGTTCTGTCTTATTAGAGCAAATAACGCTCATGCTTATGGTGTTGTTTGTTGTTGGGGTAAATAGTGCAGATACACTAGCCTCGTCGCTTGAACCTGCAGTAGTTGATACCATACGAATTTCTGGAGCTAGCACCATAAAACGCTTTTCAAGTTCACGAGCGGTTTCTAACGTTTCCTCTATGCGGGTACCTCGGTTCAGTTCAATATTAACGTTAAGACGACCATCGTCAGTTTGTTGCATAAAGTCGGTTCCTATCCATCCTAACCCTAAGGGTAGTAGTGATACAACAAAAATGACAACTGCTGTTATTACGGTAACTGTTTTGTGGTTTAAGCAATATCTTAGGGCTTGGGCATACCATTTATCCATGTTGTCCATAAACTTTACGGCAGATTTCTGGTACCAGCTTACTTTTTCTTCAACTTTGATAATTTTGCCATTTTCGTCAATCTTAACCTTTCTAGACTTTAGTAGTTGAGATGATAACATTGGGGTTAGCGAGATGGCAACAACGGTTGATGTAACTACTACAATGGTAACAATCCATCCTAGCTCTTTAAATAGTGTTCCTGCCATTCCTGAAAGCATTGTAAGCGGGATAAATACGGCTGCAATTACCAGGGTAGTGGCAATAACCGAAACCCAAACCTCGTTGGTTGCGTATTTTGCCGCCTCGCGCGGGCTCGAACCTCGTTCAATGTGCCGTGTAATATTTTCGAGTACTACAATGGCATCGTCAACCACCATGCCAATGGCAACGGTGAGTGAACTGAGCGATATGATGTTGAGCGAACTACCCACCAAGGCCAAGTATACGAATGCAACAATAAGTGCAATGGGAATGGTAATGGCAATAATTAGCGTAGCGCGCCATTTCCCTAAGAAGAATAGTACGACAAGGACTACAAAAATAAGCGCATACAATATTGAGCTTTGAAGGCTGTTAATAGAGTCCTTAATATCAAGTGAAGAGTCGTAAATAACTTCAATATTAATGTCGGCTGGGAGTATATCCCCCATTTTGTCCATCTCTTTCCTTACATCCTCACAAATTTGTACGGTATTGGCGCCTGTTTGTTTGGAGATTATAATTCGAACACCATCTTGTCCGTTAATTTTTTCGTCAAGCGTTAAGTCCTTAATTGTATCTTTTACTGTAGCAATATCACGTATGTAAACAGATTTGCCATCGGGTGTAGTTGTTACAATCAAATTCTCAATCTCCGAACTCTCAACAAATTCAGTCCTAACCTGTAACTGATACTGCTCTTTCTTCATTTTTACAGTACCCGAAGAAAGGTTTAGGTTATTGCTGCTTACGGCGGCTCCAACAGCCTCAAGAGGTAGGTTGTAGGCATCGAGTTTTTCCTGATTCAAATCAATAT
>JAQUJY010000144.1 GCA_028680705.1 Bacteroidales bacterium | reverse complement strand
AACTATTACACACCCCTTACCACTCACCGTTTACTTTACACTGATTACTGATTACCGATTACTGATTACCGATTACCGATTACCGCTCTTACCTACTCACCACCACAATACTAATCCTACGGTTTTGAGCCCGTCCTTCCTCGGTTTCATCAATTGATAATGGGTCTGTGTTCCCCAAACTCTTTATTTCAAAGTTGCTAAAGCCGTTTTCAACCAGATATTTACCCACCACGTTTGCACGCTCAAGGGCAATGCCAGGTTGGTTAAGGGCCTCTAGATTATCGCAATGGCCTTGTATATTAATGCGTACGGTTGGGTTCTCCTTAAGTTGGCGGATAAGGCGATTTAGTTCGGCAACAGATTCGGGAGCTAGGAACGAACTATTAATATCGAAGCGTATGTTAAGATTAATGCTGGACCCAACGGTTACCGGTTTAAGCAGAACATCCCTACCAATGTTCATAAACGTGGTTATTTGCTCTAGGACTAAATTCTCCGATAGGTACCAGTAGTCATCAGCAACTACCTCAAGTAAATAGTTATCGCCTGCAATAAAACTCATTGTGTATTCTCCGCTGGTAGCACTTGAGTTTACAGAGGTTACAGCAGTATTGGTTCTGGTATTAATAAGGTTAACCTTGGCTCTAACGGGTTGCTGCGAATTGGCATCCTTAACCGTTCCTGAAATTGTTGTACGACGAACCTGCTGTACTCCAGAGCCAGCATCCGAGTCGGAGGTAGCAAAATTAATGCGGCGCACCTTTTCATCGAACACAAAGTTCACCTCAAACTGTTTGTATCCATTGAATTGCACAAGAAAGTTATTTTGCCTTAAATCGAAGTTCTCGTAAAATATATTGTTGATATTTACTATATATTCATCGGTAATGGGGGCAAAAAGTTCGAAATTCCCATTTTTATTGGTAAGGGTTGAGTATGTTCGTCCGTGGCTATCGGTTACGGTTATGCGTACGTTGGACAGGTCAATGTTTCCCAAACCTGAAAGACGACTTCGATTAAGCACTATTTCACCGAATACTTTATTTTTTTCCACAAAAGGGAAATAGTAATTTCCATTTCGGTCAATATTAATTTCAGCATTTTCAATTGCCTTACTATAGGTGCCTGCCTCAGCACCAACAGGGTTATATGAAATACTATAACGACCCTCAGGTATTTTTTCTAATCGAACTCGTCCTAGATTATCTGAAAGAAGTTCTGCACTATTAAAATCCCCTGGAATTCTACCATATATATTCTCACTCTCTCTATTAATTGTTAATAGAACATTTCTAATGCCTGGTTCATTCGGTTCTTGCACAGAGTTTCCATTAAAATCTTTGAAAAAGATTAAATCAACATCATAAAATTTAACTCTAGGTTGCTGTAAATCAAACTCTTTTCTTATACTTGCTTCTATATAGAAATTCTGATATGTTTCCGAAATTTCCATAATATTGGTTCTATTTTGTAATGAGTAAACTCCTAAAGCATAAATACGCCAGCCTTTTGGGAGATGCCAATATACTTGACCCGTAATGTTTGTGTAACTTGACTTTGCAACAACATCGTTTGTATAGCTGATACCGGCATAAATTCTAACTATATCTTTGTAGACAAACCTATCAAAAGCAGGCATAAATTGGAGTTTTCTATTAGGTCTATTAAGGTTTGCATATAGCATTTGATCGAAGGCCGTTCTTGGACCGGAGGTGTAAAAACCCAATATATTGAATGATCTATCACGATAATTTAATGAAAAGTATTGATAGCTCAGCATATCATTTCTAGTATCCGTATTAAATGGATTATTAGTTATTTTTGCGAAAGCGAATTCAACCTTAGGTGAAACAGTAAATGTGCGAGCCAGATTTGAAAATCTTGCACCTAGAATCATTTGATAATTAGTGCTACTAAAATACGAGTTCGCAGTAAAGTTTTGTAAACCTTCGATGCGATATTGTTTAATGGCAGGACTATAAAAAACTAAGATTGCAGGAGAGTATATATACTGATGTTCAATCTTCCCTTGTCGATCAACGAAGACTGAACCTCTATTTGTATTGTTCTCAACATAGTAAAATAATAAACGATTATTGGGATTGATTGACCAGAGCGAATTAGCTACTATGTTTAACCGACCCCCATATGTACTATAATAGTTTGGACTACCATATTTTGACCTTATACTTGTTTGAACAGATCCTATTGTTGAACCATAATTAAACTCCGCCCCAAACTCATTGGAAGTGGTTTCGTTATTATTTTCACTTGTAAATAGGTTGTAACCAGCTAAAGTTTGAAAATGGTGGACTTTACCTACAGTAAAATTACTACCAATATATGCAAGTTTAGAGTCGAATGTAGAGCCTTCGCCCATACTATAGAATGCACCTGTAAGAAATTTTAATTTAGTGTTTATATCATAACTAAACTGACCTCCGAAATTATTAATATCGGACCTGAGATTTTTATTTGCAATGAATTCTGTTTTAGTTTTGCTGCTTTGGTATGTAATGGCCCCCCCTCTACCTCTTGTAATAGCCTCATAACCTTTATAGTTGTCGCCTAATTCCACATACAGGTTTTTGAATTTTGCTCCAAGTTTTATTCGAGAATATTCATAAAAGTCTTCCATTTCAGAGGACCTAAAATTCCGATAATAGTAGTCAATCTCCGTATCATTCTTAAATAGTGTTTTCCCTTCAACAAATAGAGAAACAACAGGTTTTTGGCTTACATCTAGTAATCCTTGACCAATTATTTCAATAGATAAGGGTTTTTCGCTCGGCGATATATTATTTTTTATACTTGACTCAATTTTTTTAAACCAAAGCGTGCTTCTCAAAAGGGTATCAATAGTAGTAAAAGAAGCATTTAAACCATAGAGATTCCTTCCAAGTTCTTCACTGTCCGATAGTTCGGCTCTGTAGGTGAGCGTAGTGTCAGTGTAGGGGGCTATAACATAATCGTAGGAAATTATATCGTTCCTATTTTCGCCTATAACAAGCCTCCTGTTTCCATCTAAAAGAACAGTAATTGGTTCGTCACGATTACCTCTGTTTGCAATTCTTAAAGAAAATTGGACTGATTTAGAAATGGGGTCTAGGTATGCAAGTCTGTCTAGAATTCTTATATTAAGGTCTGTTTCTCGAGGGATTTTAACAAAGCAATATTCGTTTTTAACAGTATTGCCTCGGTTATCTGAAACGGATGCAATAACGCTGTATCCAATGTCTCCCTTTACATTTGATCCAACTGCAATCCTCACAGGAATAATTACAGAATCCAATGGACCAAGCAAAAGTTCCATCTTCTCGGAACCAATAACGTTCCACCCTTGTGGAACGGTTATATTGAGCGTTAAGTTTTCTGAACGATTTATGTTATTTTTAACAGTTAGGGAATTGAAAAATGTTTCTTTGGCAGCGGATTGAACAGAGTGATTTTTAAAGGAAACAACTATGTCAACAGGGACTTCAGATGATTTAAAAAACTGAGAGAAGCTCAAATGATAGCTAAATAAGAGTATAACAAATGCTATGATATGTTTACTATACGTTATCATTTGTTAAATCTAAGGTTCATTTTTTTTATTAAAACTATGGAGTATGACTACACCAGAGTTCAAAATCTAGAATAGTGTAATAGTAACCCCATGACTTATTAATTAAAGGTGTATTCTTACCAAGTTCGTAGGTTATTCCAAAATTAACTTCAAAATCTCCTGTAGCTGTTCCAGAGATAAAGGTTTCGTATGTATTACTAAGTTCAAATGAGGTGTTTACAGTGTGAGTTGTATTAGAATTTTCAACAACATTTTCATCTACTAGCACGAGATTACTTAACGGCAAGTCTGGGTTTTCAGGATCATCGGCCATTAAATGAGTCTCTAACGATTTAATTGAAAGCCTCCAGTCAAAAGGATAATTTTCTGTTATAGATGTATACTTTATCTTAAGTCTTGTCCAATTGCTTAGAGAAACCCCATCATTGTAGTGATTTAATGATATAACGTAAAATTGAATAGCCCCTCCCTGAATCGTAAGTTTTCCTACAGGATTTTGAGCCCTAATGTTACTTACAGAAAGTATTATTAGTCCAATAGATAGTAATATACGTATGCATATGAAATTTTTGGGTTTCATTGTTCTTTTCATTCAATTAATTGAGCCAAACGTAGCTGTTTGGCTCAATTTTATGCACCGAAGTTTTAATAATAGTATTAACGGGGCTGTAGATTTAAGAATACGTTTGTAACGTAAACATCTGCAGCAGGTTGAGTGGCTAAATCCAGAATAGAGTTTGTTACACCTGCAGCCCATTGAATATC
>JAQUJY010000059.1 GCA_028680705.1 Bacteroidales bacterium | reverse complement strand
CAAATAGCACAGGTTGAGCGGCAGTTGGTAACCTTAATTGTTGAAAAATTGGTTGAAGATATTTTTAATAGTGCTGTAGCAAATTGGTAGAAATGGAAAAGGAACAGCTATATAAACTTATTGAAAATCCTGATCTCATTGGCGAGCAAGATATTAGGTTCCTTAATAGTTTAATTAATCGATACCCCTATTTCTATCCTGCTCGAGTATTGGAACTACTTGGGTTGAAAGAAACCAAGTCGGCAGAGTTTAACCAGAAACTTAAGCAAACTGCTGCATTATCTCCAAGCAGACACAATCTATTCCTAACGCTTAATCCTGCCCCAACTAAAATAGGCAGCCATAAAGAATTGGATGCTACTCCAACGAAAACAATGCTCTCCCCAGAACCCGAAGCGAAAACAGCAACATCGGGAGCAACCTTTCAACTTGATGAAACGCAAAGTGTTGATACACTTAGTGAAATAAAAGATGATTTAGCACCTACTCAAGAAGATCCACAAAAGCCCGAAGGAGAACTTTTGGAACTTGGAGATTCATCTGAACCCAGACAACACAAAACCGATGAGGAAGCATACCTCGATCCTCAGCTATACACACTTGAGATTCCGGAAGGCTTTATCGATGATGATCCGCTTGCTGATGCAGGTTTTGGCCAGTTTAACCGTGAGGGTAGTCAAAAACTAAGTTCAGAGAATTTAACAAAAGTTGATGATAGCCACGAGGCTAAAGAGATTGAGGAAAAAGAAAAACTTTTAGATCAAGCAACGCTTATTGAAACATTTATTGAAACGAACCCCCGTATTGTACCAAAACAGCGCCCCGAAGAGTTACCCGAAATACAGGAGGATATCTCGCTCAATTCAATAAAGGATCCCGAAGATGCAATTAGCGAATCATTAGCTGCTATTCACATAGCTCAAGGTCAAAACAGTAGGGCAATTTCAATTTATGAGAAATTATGTTTGAGATTTCCAGAAAAAAGAGCTTACTTTGTCGCTCAAATCGAAAAATTAAAGAACCGACCCGATAAATAACGTTAAAACCATTAGCAATGTATCTGCTTATTTCAATTCTAATTATTATTGCCTGCATTTTGCTGATTCTAATCGTGCTTGTGCAGAACTCAAAAGGAGGAGGTTTAGCTTCAAACTTTGCCTCTTCAAATCAGGTTATGGGTGTTCGCAAAACTGCCGATTTCCTTGAAAAAGCCACATGGACACTTGCAGTTAGTTTGCTCGTGCTTAGTCTTTTAGCCTCGTTTTCCATACCTCGTAATGAAGGTGTAGAGAGGAAATCTGCAATAGAGGAGCAAATTCAATCAGTTCCAGACCCTTCGGCTATGCCCCAATTCCCAACTCCACAATCCGATGAAGGGGGAGGTAATGAACAGCCAAACCAACCTGAAGAGTAAATAGAGAACAACAACGCATAATAAAAAGGGTGTCAGAATGTCATAATTCTAACACCCTTTTTCTTTTAGTGGTATTTAGCCAAAAGAAATGAGGTAAACTACTGTACACAAATTTTTAACGGTAGAAAACAACAACACAACTACAGCAAATAAATGGCAGTATGCCATACCACCTCCTTATAATGTCAGTAAAGTATAGGGCAAAACGGCAGACTTAGTCTTTGGCATAACTTTCGATACCCTGTTGCAGGAAATATGATTGTAATCACTAACCATAAAAATTATACTAAAAATGTCACAAGTAAAAATTAAACCATTAGCCGACAGGGTTCTTGTTGAGCCAACGGAAGCAGAAGAGAAAACCGCTAGCGGTATATACATCCCCGACACAGCAAAGGAAAAGCCACAAAAAGGGACGGTTATTGCACTTGGCCCTGGCACAAAAGAAGTTACCATGGAGGTAAAAGTAGGCGATGTAGTTCTATACGGTAAGTATTCTGGCACTGAAATCAATGTAGATGGAAAAGATTTTCTAATGATGAAGCAGGCAGATATTCTTGCAATAGTATAATTGCATCCGTCGGGAAGTGAATGTTTAATTGAATTTAATCCAACTTAAGAAACTTATTGAATTATGGCAGGAAAAATTATCAAGTATGATACAGAAGGCCGCGACTACCTTAAAAAAGGTGTTGACAAATTGGCAAACGCGGTTAAGGTAACCCTTGGACCCAAAGGTCGCAACGTGGTTATTGAGAGAAAATTCGGCTCACCCCAAATTACTAAGGATGGTGTTACCGTTGCTAAAGAGATTGATCTTAGCGATTCATTAGAGAACATTGGCGCACAATTAGTGAAAGAGGTTGCCTCTAAAACAGGCGACGATGCTGGTGATGGAACCACTACGGCAACCGTTCTGGCTCAATCAATAGTTGGTGTTGGTCTTAAAAACGTAACCGCAGGTGCAAACCCAATGGATCTTAAACGCGGAATCGACAAAGCTGTAGCAAAAGTTGTTGAGCAACTTAGAAGCCAAAGCGTTGAGATTGGCGATGACTATACCAAAATTGAGCAAGTTGCCTCTATCTCGGCAAACAACGATCACGAAATTGGAGAGCTCATTGCCAAGGCAATGAAAAAGGTAAAGAAAGAGGGCGTTATCACTGTTGAAGAGGCAAAGGGAATTGAAACAACCGTTGAGATTGTTGAGGGTATGCAATTCGACCGCGGATATATCTCACCTTACTTTATCACCAATCCAGATAAAATGGAAGCCGTGCTTGAGAACCCATACATTCTTATTACCGATAAGAAAATCTCAACTATGAAGGATCTTCTTCCAATTCTTGAGCCAGTAGCCCAAAACGGACGCTCGCTTATTATTATTGCAGAAGATATAGATGGTGAAGCACTTGCTACGTTAGTAGTAAATAAGCTTCGCGGTTCGCTTAAGATTGCTGCTGTAAAAGCACCAGGTTTTGGCGATCGTCGCAAGGAAATGCTTGAGGATATTGCTATTTTAACTGGTGGTGTAGTTATCTCTGAGGAGAAAGGTCTTCGCCTTGATGCTGCAAAAATTGAAATGCTTGGCACAGCTGAAAAAATCGTTCTTGATAAGGAGAACACAACCATTGTAAATGGCGCTGGAGAGAAAGAGACTATTAAAAAGCGTATTTCTCAGATTAAGCTACAGATTGAGAACTCAACCTCAGACTATGATAAGGAGAAACTGCAAGAGCGCTTGGCTAAATTAGCCGGTGGTGTTGCTGTTCTTTATGTTGGAGCATCAACCGAAACAGAAATGAAGGAGAAAAAGGACAGGGTTGATGATGCTCTTAGCGCAACCCGCGCCGCTGTTGAGGAAGGAATTGTTCCTGGTGGTGGAGTTGCCTACATCCGCTCAATAGCTGCGCTTGAAAAACTAACCGGAAGAAACGACGATGAAACTACGGGTATTCAAATTGTGAAGCGTGCCATTGAGGAACCCCTTCGTCAGATTGTTACAAATGCAGGGCTGGAAGGCTCCGTTGTTGTTCAAAAGGTAAAAGAAGGTAAAGATGACTTTGGCTATAACGCTTACACCAACCAGTACGAAAATCTTTTAAATAGCGGTGTAATTGATCCAACCAAGGTTACACGCGTTGCCCTCGAGAATGCCGCATCTATTGCTGGAATGCTGTTAACAACCGAGTGTGTAATGGCTGATGAAGAAGAAGAAAACCCAATGCCACCAATGGGTAACCCCGGAATGGGTGGAATGGGCGGAATGATGTAATAAAATACACAAAAACATCATACCCTATATATTTTCAAAAGGAGAGGCTGTTTTTAGCTTCTCCTTTTTTTGTACCTTTACAGTTTACAGAATAGTACAACTTAGAGTAGCATGAAACGAGCCACGAGAAATTTTTCTCACAAAAGGGGAATGATTATTTTGGCGAGTTCTGTGTGTTAATTGAAAACTAAAAACAGACACATGAAACGAACCCTTGTTGTTTTCGCCATACTGTTATTAACCATTTCGGCACTAGCCAATGGTTGGAGTGTTACCACTCGCTACTATTCCATACCAAACGATAAATCTACCGAACGGATTGAGCAAACTTTTCTTTTAAACGGATACATGAAAATGGTTAACGGAAACCTCTCAACCATTTTCAACCTTGAAGAGAACCAAATAATATATATCAACAACGTAAACAAAACATACTGGAAAGGCAATCCATCGAAATTTAATACTGAGGTTAGGGCCGAACTTGAAATAATGATTGAGGAAAAACTTTACGGCATTGAGAAAGAGCAGCAAGAGGTCATGAGGGCAATGTATAACGAGATGATTGATGCGTCGTTTCCAACCACAACTCCAGCTGAGCAAAGGGCAAGGACTTTCTCTGCACACAAAGAAAAAGAGGGAGAAACCATTTCGAATTATGCCGCTACCAAGTACAAAATACTTGAGGAAGGGCTCTACCTGGAAAGCCTTTGGGTAACAAAAGACTTACCAATTTCAAACGATTTTAACTTTATCGATCTTAGCCAATTTCTAAATCAGCTAGCCAGTGGAGCCTATGCAACCAGCTTTGAAAGTTCAAACCAGTATTTTAAACTTATTGAAGGAGGCTACCCCGTTAAGGTGCAGATACAGCGCGGCGACGGGAGCGTGCAGGTATCGGAGGTGTCGAATGCAGAAAGGGTAAACTTAACCCCAACCGATTTTAGCATTCCGAAAGGGTATCGTCCTGGTTCACTTTCTGATGTTGGCGTTTGGGATGGTTACCTGTAGCATTTATTCAATTGAATGAATTGAAAAATAAGCATTGGCATGTTAAAAAAAAATAGGTACTTTTACGCCACCAATTGGGCCCCGTAGTTCAGCTGAATAGAATGTCAGATTCCGGTTCTGAAGGTCACAGGTTTGAATCCTGTCGGGGTCACAGCTAAAGGCCAGTCGTTTTAGGCTGGTCTTTTTGTTTTATTGTCGAATAACCTTTTACGTATTAATACAAGACAGGAACATGAGCAGCAAATGCGCCTGCCTGTGCTTTATTCTTCCAAGCATCTAAATAAACAGCAACAGGCTAACGGCCATAACTGCCATACCCGCAATAAGGCCATAAATTGAGAGGTGGTGCTCGCCATACTCTCGGGCTGCTGGCAAAAGCTCATCAATGGAAATGAATACCATAATGCCGGCAACGCCGGCAAACAGAATACCGAATGTTAGCTCGGTAAGAAAGGGTAGGAGTATAAAGTACCCAACCAAAGCCCCAATTGGCTCCGCCAATCCGGATAGGAACGATAGTGTGAAAGCCTTTCGCTTATTTCCGGTTGCATAATATATGGGAATCGATACGGCAATACCTTCAGGGATATTGTGAATGGCAATGGCAACCGCAATGGCTATACCAAGGGCGGGGTCGGTAAGCGCAGCCGTAAAGGTTGCAAGTCCCTCGGGGAAGTTGTGTATGGCAATGGCCAAGGCCGTAAACATACCCATCCGTATCAATTTTTTATCCTCAGGAACTTTTTGGTCTACCTCTTCAACCATCCTAATCTCGTGAGGATTCTCAGCGGAAGGGATTAGCCTATCGATTATGGCGATTATAGCAATACCCCCAAAAAAGGAGGCCACGGTTAACCATGTACCTTTGGTAACTCCAATGGCCTCGGTTAGGGACTCTTTCGCCTTAAAAAATATCTCGACAAAAGAGACGTAAATCATAACACCTGCCGAAAACCCTAATGCAACCGATAGAAACTTGGTGTTTGTGCGTTTGGTGAAAAATGCAATTGCACTACCAATACCGGTTGATAGGCCTGCAAATAGGGTGAGGCCGAAGGCAATTAGTACGTCGTTTAGTTCATATTCCATAAAAAATTTATCTAAAAGGTTTTTTAGGTCTTAAGTGCAAAGATACCTGTTTAGCAAATCAACCTCATGGGTAAAGTCGATATTTGGTTTACGCTGGCCTATTGATCCAATCTTTAGAAGAGTATTTTTAATAAACTGCTTAAATTCTTCGCTCTGAGTATTAAATGGTTTGTGGTTAACTGCTTGGGCAATCTTCTCAACTTCGGTCATTAGCTGTTGTGCTAGTTGGGGAATTAGCGAATCCTTAAACTTGTCCCAAATATATTCAACTGCCAATGGCGAAGGGTGAAGCATATCGTTACTGTAAAAGCGGTAATCGCGCAGGTCGTCCATAACAATTTCGTAGGCAGGGAAGTAAACCAGATTGTTTGGGAATATTTCAATCAGCCTGTTGATGGCCAAAATTAGCGTTGCTTTGCTAAGCTGATTGCCCTCTGCTCCATCTTTCCAGTGCCTTACCGGGCTTACCGTGAGGATTGCTTTTAGATTGGGTTTTTCCCTTAAGATTTCTTCAAATTCCGATTTCCAAATGCCAACAATTTCTTCAACGGATAGTAATCTTCGGGTAAATTCCTTGGCCGGAATTTTGTGGCAGTTGGCAACTGGTTTGCCAGTTTTGGCAAGATAAAAGACCCTTGCAGTTCCAAAGGTAATAATAAGCCGTTGGGTTTTTTGCCAAAAATTATGGGCATTGCTCAGCGAGAGGTTAATTCCCTCAAGGCACTCGGCTTGGTTAGGTTTTGAGAAGCTGGTGTGATGATTTAGGCTAATCCACTGGTTGTTATGATGCATAAGGTCGTCGTTGCCATAGGGATTCCCTTGTATGATGCGCTTGAGCACAAGGTTTACAGAGATGGGATTATAAATAACCCCAAAGGGGTTAACCAATGCAGGGAGTTTGCGGTTGACCATTGTTTCACCAATGTTCTCGGTAAAGCATGAACCCAGCAGCATTGTGGCTGTGCCATAATCGATGCTAAAGGAGTATGGTTTTACGTTAACAACGGTTCGAAAAACACTATCCATTATTTTTTTAATTAAAGTTCCGCTCAAATATAGGTTTTGTAAAACTATTATTGCTTAATATGATTAACAGATATCCATTTCCGTCGAGCAATTACCAGTATGTACAAAATTAGCAAAAAATCAGCCGCAAGCAATATGATAAAAGTCCACTTTAGCCAAGGGACTTCAAGGTTTATGGTAAGTGCAAACAGAATGGTAAATGGTGCTGGCAAGAAGATACCCATTTTGTTAAATAGCGTATTTGGTAAGAACTCTATTATATCCCCATTACTCACGTTTAGGTTTGTTTTTTTACTTCCTAACCAATTCAATTTGGCCTCTATGGTAATACCACTGTCATTAACCTCAATTTCCTGCAATTGGTTTTCTTGTAGCGTGGCAACCTTTTGCCCGTCAATATATATTCTGTATTTACTCTCGTCGTAGGTTTTGCTCTTGGCCCTTTTAACGGTTATTTTCATGTGATTATAATTTGTTTTTCAATTGGCACATAGCCTGTCCCGAAAATGATTCGGGAGAACTCGCCGAAATAATCATCTTTTCTTTTTGAGAACTATTTCTCAAGGCTCGTTTCATATATACTTTACTTGTGGCAGGTGTAGCTTAAATCAATCCTATTTTCCTCATTTCCCAAAAACATTTTTCTGTGGCATTAACATCCGCAGAGGCATCATGCGCACCATCAAAATCTTCTCCAAATAGTTTTATGTGTAATTCCGATAATTTGGGCCATTTATATCCGTAGGGGCCAGATATTTTACAGTAATTTGTTGATGATTGCATTGTACAAAGTTTTCTTTTTTTATTAAAGTTACTTTGCATGCTCTTTCTTAATAGCTCTGCACCCAATATTTTTTCATCGAAACTGATGTTGTGAGCAACAATAAACTCAGAGCGTTCAACCAAGGCATTAAACTTTTTCAGAATCGTTTCAAGGTCTTCACCTTCATTAATGGCGCGTTCGGTTGTAATTCCATGCACTTTTGATGCGTCTCTTGGAATCTCAAAGTTTTCTGGCTTAATAATGTAACCTTCGGATTCAATTCTATTTCCATTCTTATCGCATAAACTCCATGCAATTTGAATCATTCTTGGCCAATTGTTTAAGTCAGTTACAGGAGCCTTCCAGTTCCTTGGTAATCCTGTTGTTTCTGTGTCAAAAAACAAGTACATAATTTTGCATTTTAATTTAGGTGAATTTAGGTTGCATTACCTAAAACTGTTTTGTGTTATAATAAATATGTTGCTAGTAGTTTACTGTCTCACTAGCTTCCTTGAAATCAACACTTTCCCATTTCTGTCAAGAATTATGGCATTATAAATTCCCGAACTTATATTCGTGTAGATAGTAGTTTTTTCTCCGCTAATATTTTTTTCAATTAAAGTTCTCCCATTAATGTCAATCAGTTTGAAAACTAAATCTTTGTTGTTGTGCTTATTGTTTATTTGTATTTCATTGTTAAATGGATTGGGATATATCTCAAGGTCAGTAACGTAGTCAGCATACTCTATCCTCGTCCAGTAATAACTTGGGAAACATTCATCGAATGAAGGGTTGAGATATCCTACAATTCCGTTCTGTCTAAAACAAATATGCTCCCAATAGTGGGTGCCGCAAGTGGGGATGGCTGAAATATGTCCTAATAGTCCATTTTCAACACTCCCTATCCCTTCAATTATGTAATCGGGGTTTTGATAATACCAGTGGTTGTCAACCTTAAACCTTTTCCTATAGTTTTCTCCAATCAAAAAAGAATCAATGTCTAACACAACCGAATAAAACCCATCAAAAGGTTGGTGTTTTATCGTATCCCCAATTTGTGCAGTAAAATCGTAAAGTAAGTTTTCCTCATCATATTCGTGCCCAACAATAGTTTGTCCAATATAATATATCTTTTTATCAACTTCTCTTAATCCTCCAACTGCTAGGATTTTTGGGCTAATTGTATCTCCACTTTCAATGCAAAGTTTTGAATATTGAGTTTCATTAATTGTGGTATCTCCATGAATTGTATACCGAATCACAACTGTGTCAGGATGAGCCTCGTCGCAAGTACCTGCATAAAAAACATTCCAATTAACATTTTTAGTTGGAAATGGAACATAATTTTGACTTTTTAAACTTAAGTTGAGGAGTAAAGTCAATCCTAAAATAAGGGTGATTTTTTTCATGATTGTTGGTTTAGGTTACAAGTTGACTATTCGTTTAGATTTCCGCTAAGCCATTCGTTTATAATATTGAATAAATCATCTTTTATTGGCTCGTTGTGTACCTCATGGTATGTATCCTTAAAGGGGATAAAGCTGCATGTTTTTGCTTTGGCGTACAGCTCAGACGATGCGGCGAATGATGCAACAGGGTCGGTATCCCCGTGAATTAGCAGGAAGGGTTTGTTCAACTTATCGATATTGGCCAATGCATATTCGCTTGCGTCATCAATCACTGTTACTAGTCTAGGGGTAATTCTGCCATGGTTTAGCGGGTCTTTTTTGTATCCGTCAACCACCTCGGCAACCTGGCAGATATCTTTTGAGTCGAGTGGGGCTTTAAACTGTAGTGCGGGTGCAAGCCTATTCAGAACTTTAACGGCCAATTCTAGCAATGGCGGGTTTTTTTTAGTTAACCTAAGCCATGGGGCTGTTGCAATTAACAATCTAAAAGGATTGCTCTCCCTAAGCGCAAAATTTATGGCAATGTTGCCACCCATGCTATGGCCATATAGAACAATGGGGATTGATGGGTAGATTTGGGTTACCTTATTGATGATAAGGTTTACCTCCTCCATAAATACGTTGTAGTTTTTTACATGGCCTCGTTTTCCTTCCGATTGCCCATGGCCGATATGATCCCATGCAATAAATGCATAATCTTGTTTGATAAACCGTTGACCCCAATCCTTGTATCTTAGGGAATGCTCACCCCAGCCATGGCAGAAGCATATAAATGCTTTGGGAGGACGTTGGGGTAAGGCGTACCAAGCATATATCTTTTTGCCCGATTTTAACGAAAGGTTAATTTCTTTTATTTCCATTTTAACTTTAGATTATATAGGTAAATTTATCAATAAAAAATGAAAGGTCAAGTGTAAAGGCATTCGTTGTAATTCTGAGCAAATCTATTGTAGCCTGATTCTGATATGGGTGTTCGTTAAATGCTTTAGTGAATCTATCCTCGGTAATGGCTCGTAATTTCTCATTGCCAATCTCTAAAACAACCTTCTTGGCTACTATTGAGTTTAAGGTTCGAACTTTAACTCCGCCGCTCTACGGTTAAAGCCAAGTGAGCAATCTAGCCCATGAACATTCAGTTTTCGAAACTCCCAAACAACGTTCAGGAGTTTTAAAGCCGATGCTATTTCCGCATCTCAGCGATGGTTGATATTAGTTAGAATTGGTTAACCCCATTATTTTAGCCTAAACAGTTGGCTTTGATTTAGTAGATAACGCCTACTTTATATTCTTCCAGCCAATCTTGTTCATTACGAATACAATCCCATATCCAGCAGCCAGGGCAAGAGCGATTAAAATGGCTCCTTGCAGGTATTCTTGGAAAAGTATCTTACCAAAGCCAAACAGGAAGAAGAGAACCATGATGCAACCTAAAATCCAGTTAAGGAAAAGGTATCCGTAGCCAGAATCCTGTTTCACTTCAGGGTAAAGTTTGGTGAATTTTTTCCAACCCCATCCGCCAGGGTGAATCTTTGTGTAGAACTGCTTTAGTTTTTCATCAGAACTAGGTTTGGTTAACAGAGTAACGGTTAGCCAAACAGCGGTTGACCACAATACAATAATGATGAGGCATATCTCAAAATCGGCTGAGATTGGGTCGAGCCCAAAGCCCCATTTTAGTACGGGAAAGATGAGGTAGGGGGCAACCATGGCCGAAATTTCCGACCAGGCATTGATACGCCACCAGAACCAGCGGAGTATTAGCACCAGACCGATGCCCGTGCTCATGGCAATCACAAACTTCCACCCATCGCTTATTCGGCTGAACTGAGTTGTTACGATAAGCGAGAAGAAGATGAGTACAAATGTGGTGATACGCGAAACCTTGATGTAGTATTTTTCGGTTGCCTTTGGTTTAATGAAAGGCTTGAAAAGGTCGTTCACGATGTATGATGTTCCCCAAACGGTTTGCGATGCAATGGTTGACATGAAGGCTGCAAAGAAGGCTGCCAATAAGAGCCCAATAAGACCAGCCGGAAGGAAGTCGCGGATAACCATAACGTATGTTGCTCCCTTGTCGGCTTCGTTAGGGTAAAGCACCAGAGCTGCAAGTGCCACAAGTATCCATGGCCATGGTCGTAGGGCGTAGTGTGCCAACTGAAACCAAAGGGTTGCCAACAGGGAGTGCTTCTCGTCCTTGGCTGACATCATTCGCTGTGCCACATAGCCTCCTCCGCCTGGTTCAGCGCCCGGATACCAACTTGCCCACCATTGCACGCCAAGGTAAGCCACAAGGGCTGTAACTGTCATCTTGAGAACTCCCGTGCCCTGAACCCCTGTTTGAGGTTCGCTATTTATTACTGGAAGAAAATCGAATACCCATTTGCTTGGGCTCAAACTTTCCTTAAGCCCCGATATTCCGCCCACTTGCTTAATAGCAACAATGGCCAGAACTACGCTTCCTGTCATGGCAATCACAAATTGAATGGAATCGGTTATGGAAACACCCATGAGCCCCGACATGGAGGAGTAAACTGCAACGAATACTAGCAGCGCACCAACCAGCAGAAGGTGCGATGAAAACTCAATGCCTAATATGCTGATCGATTCAATGCCAAGAAAAGTAAAGTCTGGAAATATCACCTGAAAAATTTTTACCATGGCAAGGTTTACCCAGGCAATTACAACTACGTTCATTATTATACCAATGTATACTGCACGGAATCCGCGTAGGAATGACGCCTCTTTTCCTGAGTATCGAATGGACACAAATTCTGCATCGGTTAGAATGTCGGCTCTTCTCCAAAGACGCGAAAAGAAAAATACGGTTAGCATGCCTCCCAGCAGCATATTCCACCACAGCCAGTTGCCAGCAATCCCTTGTTGTGCAACAAGTTCAGTTACGGCTAAGGGCGTGTCGGCGGCAAAGGTGGTGGCCACCATGCTAGTGCCTGCAATGTACCAGGGTAAATTGCGCCCGCTGAGAAAAAAATCATCTGTGCTTTGTCCTGCCCTTTTGGCTAGATACATGCTAATGCCAATGCTTACAGCCATGTAGGATATAATTATTGCCCAATCGATACCTGAAATAACCATACTGTTTAAAACTTTAAATTGATATTGAACCTTCCATAGATTTTTCTAACTCGCGAGCGTGTTCCAGAAAATCGTTTACAGTCATTTCCTTGAAGTAAAGCAAACCGTGTGTTGTTCGTAACCTGGGGCTCTCATTTTGGTAGAAGAATGGTTTACCTAGTAACAGTTGGATTGCCTGTAGTTGTTCAACCCATATTTGCATAGATAGGTCGCTGAACTTACCATCGAGCATGTAACTGGGGAACGATGCGTCAACCTGGCTTCGGTAAGAGTTGGTATAGGTGCTATCCATAATACTCATGGCATTAAGCGATACGGGAACGATGTGACTTGCCTCTGAGGGGTGAAATCTGTGCCAAACATTGCGGTAACCCCAAATTTTCAGGTCTTTTAGGTCTGTGCTTTTCCCCCACTCTCTAAGTGCTTCGGCAATAGTTTGCAATGCCTTATAGTGCGTACCAGGGCCGTTCCCCTCGGGGTCAAAGGCTAAACTAACCACTGTGGGCTGGATAGTTCGAAACTGCTGAATAACTGACTCTACATCAGATTCCTGTTTTATCTTTTCGGTAAATGAGTCACTATTATAAAAACCTAAACGCAAGTGGTGGATGTCTTCTGATCTCATTCCAAAGCAGGCCCAAACCAACTCGTCTTCAAACTCGCGGACAGCTCCCTTAAGCATTTGAATTTTGGGATGATCCTCCTCGCCATCGTACCTATTTCGGGTAATGGATAGGATTTTTTGAAGTTGGTTCCGAAGTTGTTCCTTGTTCTTCACTTCCCAAAATTCTATGATGTCTCGAACCAGCCTGTGGGAAAATGCTCTTTGCCGTTCTTCGGGATGGCCCGAGGCTACCTTGATAAGGTAGTGGTAAACATCCTTGTCGCGCTTATACCTGTATCCAGATTCAAAAAAGTCGGGGTACTCTACCATTTGAATAAGGTCTTGCTCTAAAAAAGAAATGGTATCCTTAATCAACGATATCAGAAAGTTGTTTGTTACAGCCGTGAATCCCGAAGTCATTATGGCAAAATGAGACTGGTTAGTTTCGTTACGTGAGAGCCTATGGATGTGGGGTAGTAGACCGAGCAGAATATCGTCATGATGAGGGCTTGTGTGATAAAAGACCTGATTACTGAGCGATTGCGTTACTTTCTCAATTTTTGATTCCACGGAGGTGATAACAGTTTGCACTGTATCGTGGTCAAGATCTGGAATGAGTTGGCAGTAGTCGTCCTCCTTTAAGTCTTCAAGGGTTAACTTGTCGGCATACTTATTAATTTTTTTACATAGATCAATAACTGCTCTGTCGGTTTTTTCTTGATTCCAAGGCGAGGCTTTGTAAAAGTAATCCACAGAGTCCTTTAGCATGACAGCGGCACCACGGGTTATGTAGAAACGAGCATTTGGAAGTTCTGACAAAACCGATGCAGGATAAAGGTTGGATGGCTCTTTCTCCAATGCATCCCTAACCATGGGGGCTTTAGACTCGCCTGCTGCAAAGATGATGGCTGTTACGTTGGGATTGTAGCTAATGCTTCCTAAACCAAGAGTTATAACCAGTTTGTTTTGTGAAATTTCGATACCTCCCAAATCGCCAGCAGCAGCTGCTTGGGTCTCAAAATTTGTGGCGGTTAAACGGGTTGATGAATGTGGGTCCGAGCCCCGAGTATTAAAGCCAATGTGCCCATCGGGACCAATACCTCCCAGGAAAAAGCCAATACCACCAAGAGCCCTAATCCTTTTCTCGTAATTAACACACCAGTTGTCAATCAAAAAGAGTGACTGCTGCTGAAGAATCTCAAGTTTTGACTTGGGTGTTCGGGATCGCAGGCTCAAATCAATCGCCCCACTAGGAAATACTTCATTATAATGCTTCCCTTGGGCTAGTTTGATATCATCGCAATTAATTAGTATAGCCTTCGACTCATCGAGCCCAAAACCCTCAATGTAGAACTTCTTTACATAGTGGTAGAAACTGTTATGCTGGGCAGAGTTTATGGGATAGAATTCGTCAATCTGCACAAAATGTAGATTCCCAAATTCAGGTTTTTGTTTAATGTTAAGGCCATACTGCTCTCGAAATTTTCTTGCCTTTGTTTCGTCCCAATTATTGAGTAGGTATCGAGTCCATGCTATAAAGTGTTCGGGCGTTTTTCCGGTTGGCAGGCTTATCACACCATTGGGATTCTCAGAAACCCATTCGAGGAATCGGAGGGCAGTGAGCAGCCCTAGCTTTGGAAAATTCTCAACGGTAATGTAGGGTATATTTACCTTGTTTTTTCTGGGGATATTACAAGTAAAAGCCCTTTCTACTGATGTAAATTCTGGTGTCCTCATATTGTTCTATGTGTTTGTATTCTAATACTAATTTTAGTTGGTTGTTGGTGTCTTACTCCTTGTCTATTAATCCATTCTCTTTAGTTAACTGGTGCTTTTATCCTTCTGCTTCTCAAACTAGCCATATCAAATATCCTTAAGTTTAATGGGTTTGGTAGCAATTTTAACTTGGCAATCCTGTCCATTTGTGAGGTTAAGATGTAACTTATTAATCTTGTAGCAGAAAAGACTGTCGATTATCTTTAAGATTATTTTTTTAGGTAAAAAGTGGCGCGAAATGGCAATTACTCCTAACATACAGATGATGATTAAAAAATTTATTTTATTCATGGTTAGTTATGTATGAGTCAGAAGCAAGATTTTATGAGATTGTTATTTTTTGTTTAACAAACAACTTTCTACATTTTAACCAAATTGATTTAGATTACAATTTAGTGATATATTTTTATGATGAGTAAATTTAAAAACTAAAAAAATAAACATAATGGGGAAAAGCATAAAATGCTAGGTCAAAAATAATACTTATAACACTAAAAAAACAGATTTATCGATATGTTTTTTGATTGATATATTTTAGGTGAGGTATTGTTGAGATAAGGAAATGGAGGGCTGCTGATTTTTTTTAATCCAAAAAAAAGGACTTAAATACATCAAAAAATATTAATTGAAAGGGGACTATAGATAAAAAACTAAAAACCGACAGATGAAATTACAAATAATTAGGCCTTACTACCATAACAATTCTGAATAAATCTGTTGTAACCCGACCTTGATACGGGTGTATCGCTAAATGTTTTAGTGAATTTTTCTTCGGAGATGACTGATAATTCCTCTTCGTTAATCTCTAGTACTATTTTTTTGGGTGATATTGAGGGCAGCGTTTGAATTTCAATTTTACTGTTCCACGGGCAAACCTCCTGACAAATATCACATCCAAAGCACCAGCCGCTTAGGCTTTTCTGCTCATCGAGTGTGAGCGGGCTTTTCTTCTCAATGGTTAGGTACGATATGCATTTGCGGCCATCAACATTACCTGGCGAAATAATTGCCCCTGTGGGGCAAGCATCAATGCAACGTGTACACGAACCGCAACGGTTGGGTACTTGGTTTGTCGATGGTTCAATATCAGCATCAACAATTAGCTCGCCCAAAAATGTATAGCTGCCTATTTTAGGATTAATGAGCATGCTATTCTTGCCAATCCATCCTAAACCAGATTTTTGTGCCCAAGCACGTTCCAGTACAGGAGCCGAATCGACAAAGGCACGACCGTTTATGGTTCCAAACTCCTTCCGCAGAGAATCAAGTAGCTGCCAAAGCATCTCTTTTATTACCGTGTGATAATCAACGCTAAGGGCATAGCGCGAAATTTTGGGAGGTTTAGTTGATATTATTGGATTGCCGGGAAAGTAGTTTAGCAATACGCTAACAACCGATTTTGCGTTGGGGACCAGTATGGTTGGGTCGAGTCGTTTGTCTGCATTACGTTCCATGTAGCCCATTTCGCCATTCATTCCAGAGCTAATCCATCGATTAAAAGGGTTGATGCTTTCCGTAAGTTCACCCGCAGAGGAAACTCCGTAGGCATCGAAGCCCACGTGTTTGGCCAATGTTTCAACGATTTTTAATGGAATTATCAACTTTAACGAATGTTTTAACGAAAATGGTTTGCTTAAAAACGACTATTCAATAGCCTGTTTAAAGTAGTAGTGTAAGGTTAGATTTTCAAGATACTCTTCTCCCATCTTTTCAATATCAATACTGCTATATTTCCATTCAATACCCACACTAATTTCTTGCTTGTTTAAAGCCTCCATAAAGTAAATTATACCCTTAATATATGGGAGATTCGATTGCGAGACTGAGAGCAAATGAATATCGAGGTGAATATGCTTTATTGTTGGACACATGGGCACATTGCTAAGCCATTTCATAATTGGACGGTAAAACTCAAGCGGTTTCAGATGGTTGCTGTTTCCTTTGATGATGAAATCGCCAGCACAATCGGCATAAACCAGCGGTGTTATATCTGTTTGTGCAATGCTTAGTTCTTTGCTATAGTTTTCGGCAATAAGTTTAAAAGGAAATTGGGTAATGGATTTAAAGTCTTCGCCTTCTTCCATTAAATCGTCATCCTCACTTGAAAAGTACCAGTTGACCTTAAACCTAGTTTCTTTTCCTTCCGCATCATTAAGCATCATTAGTATGCTCGACACCATTAGTGTGGTTGGAGTATTGTAAAAGTAAAGATTAAAGTTAATCTCTAATGGCTTGTTGTTTTTGCTGATATAGTTTGAGACCCAATCCTCTACTGGCTTCAGAATATCAAAAATTGAATCTGGGGTAGATTTGCCAAGAATAGTAAGTTCTCCACTATTTGCGTTGCCGTAAATAAATGGGAAGTCATAGGTTGGCAAAAGCAGCAGGTTACTCATTGTTTTATACAGATTTATAAAACCCAGTTTCTGTGTATAGCAAAGTTAATAAGGATATTGGTAAAACCTAAAGTGCTGCCTTGCTGTTTGCTGCAAGTCAATACTTCTTTGGCAACAGTATTTACTATACCACTACGTTCACAATTTTGTTTGGTACAACAATTATCTTTTTTGGTGTTTTCCCATCAAGGTAACGAGTGGTTTGCTCATTATCAAGCACCAGTTTCTCAACCTCTTCTTTTGGAAGATTTACGGGGATATCGAGTGTAAACCTCGTTTTTCCATTGAATGAAATTGGACAGGTAAATGAACTCTCAACAAGGTGCTCCTCATTGTGCTTTGGCCATTGAGCATCGGAAACACTTTGGTTGTGGCCAAGTATTTGCCAAAGTTCCTCGGCTATATGCGGAGCGTAAGGGGCAATAAGTTGGGTAAGTAATTCTAGTACCTCACGTTTGTTGCACTTTAAATCGGTAAGCTCGTTTACGCAAATCATGAATGCCGAAACTCCCGTGTTAAAGCTGAAGTTCTCAATATCCTGATTAACCTTTTTAATGGTTTTGTGAATTGTCTTTAGCTCCTCTTTGGTGGCGGACTCATTGCTGATATCTACCACATTTTCGGAGTTGTGGTATAAGCGCCATAGGCGGCGAAGAAACTTGTGTACCCCGTCAATTCCATTGGTATCCCATGGCTTCGATAGTTCCAGTGGTCCGAGAAACATCTCGTAAATTCGGAGTGTATCGGCTCCATATTTTTCAACAATTTCATCGGGGCTTACAACATTGTACATGCTCTTGCTCATCTTCTCAACAGCCCATCCACATATATATTTACCATCCTCAAGTATAAAGCGAGCATTGGAGAGGTGAGCCTGCCATTTTCGGAATTTCTCAATGTCAAGTATATCGTTCTCCACAAGGCTAATATCAACATGAATTTCATCGGAGTAATGCTCACGACCGGGAATGTTCTTTGAAACAAAAGCAGAGAATTTTTCAAGATATCCTTTTTCAATAAAAGCAGGAACATCCTTACCATCAATAGCATCTTTAATGCGTAAGAGAACCTCTTCCTTAATATCAATAAAATCCTGAAGTGGTATAAGTAAAAGTTTGTACCCTTTCTCTTCTGCCAGTGATTCGTATGGCTCTGCTACTTTTTCGAGCGACTGTTGTTTCTTAGTTTCGATAAGCAGGTTGGCATCGGGGCTATAGAAGTCGAATTTACGATTTCCTATGCGGTAGTCGCGAACAAATTCAACCCCCATTTTCTTATCCTTAAGATGCTCCCATAGAATGTACTCGGCCATTTTTTCGGGATTTATCCGGTACACAAAGCTGGAGCGTCCTTGAACCATTCCCTGGTTAATCAATTTTTTAAAGGGTTCGTTTTTGCAAACGTGTCCAAGGTCGTATAGAAACTTATTCCAAAAGCGCGAGTAAACTAAATGGCCCGTTGCGTGCTCTGTTCCTCCAATGTATAGGTCAACATT
>JAQUJY010000058.1 GCA_028680705.1 Bacteroidales bacterium | reverse complement strand
TCTGTCTACCATCCAAAAACCGAATGGTGCGACCTGTTTCTTTCGCCATATTCTCATCGTGGGTAACCATTACGATGGTGCGGCCATCCTCTTGATTTAGTTTGTGCAATAACTCCATCACCTCAGCCCCCATTTTAGAATCTAAGTTACCCGTAGGCTCATCGGCAAGTATGATGGACGGGTTACCTACAATTGCACGGGCAATTGCCACACGCTGACATTGACCACCCGACAGTTGCGAAGGGAAGTGGCGCATACGGTGCGACAGTCCTACTTTCTTTAGTACCTCTTCGGCTAATTTTCTGCGTTCCGTTGCCGATACCTTGCGGTATAGGAGAGGCAGTTCCACATTATCTAGCACATTAAGCGAATTGATTAGGTGGAAACTTTGAAATACGAAGCCCAGGTTCTCATTACGGAACTTGGCCAGTTCTTTATCTTTCATAGTTATGGTCTCTTTGCCATTTAGCATCACTTTGCCAGATGTAGGAGCATCCAACAATCCCATTACATTGAGCAACGTGGATTTGCCACAGCCCGAAGGTCCCATTACTGCTACGAACTCCCCTTTTTGTACATTAAGGTTCACATTCTCTAATGCTACGGTCTCTATCTCTTCTGTGCGATAAATTTTATCGACTTGTTTTAGTTGAATCATTGGGTTCATATTTTTGTATGAGTTTTTATTCCGACACTTTCAATTTGCTCTTATTCCTGTATTGCGACATATCCGATACCACCACCCTATCATTGGGTTGCAAGCCGGAAATCACTTCTACGTACTCGTAGTTGCTCTCGCCTAGCTGTATTTTTCGTTTGATGAGTGATGAACCATCCAACACAAATAGTTCATATGAGCCTTTACCGCTGTAGTATGGGCCATTGGCAATGCGCATTACGTCTTGTTTAATGGCATTCATTACATACACATCAGTTTTTAGGCCAGAACGTAAACGGGCGTTGTCATCTTCATCTAGCTGTACGGTAAATTGGATGATGCCATTTTTAGATAGCGGTGTAACGCTGCTTACCACTCCCGTGAGCTCGTCCCTGCCTATGCGTACCACTGTTTTATTGCCTGTGGAAATGCGGTCGCCATAGCTATCGGCAATTTCGCCATCCACACGAAAGTGCGACAAATCGGAAATGATGGCTACTTGTGTCCCCTGTGGCACACGCACACCCACTTGGTTATTGATATAGGTAAGGGTGGCTTTTCGGGGAGAACGTATTTGTGCATCGTCCAATATGCGGCGGGTTTCGGCAAGCGATTTGCGAAAAATTTCCAGTTCCAGTTCCTGTACTTTCAGTTCAGACTCGGTTACCCGCTTATCGTTCTCAAACTTCTTTTTCGATTGTTCTTGCTCCAGCTTCGCCACGTTGTAACTCAACTCCACCTCACGCACCCTATCGGTAGTTCCGGCGCCAATACTGTCGAGGTATCTTTCGTTGCGCAGCTCCACCTCCATTTTATCAATCTTCATATCGTTTACCTTCAGCTGCATCTCCATATTACTCAGTGTACTACTGTTTATTACGTGTTGTTGCTCCATTCGATATTGACGCATCTTTAACTCATCCAGCATTTTGTGGTAATCGTTTTCAATGGTTTGAAGGTCCAGCTTCAGCAAGGGTGTTCCAACGTCCACCGAGTCGCCTGCTTTTTTGTACACCTCCACAATTCTGCTCTCGATGGGCGTATTGATAATCTCTTCAAATGCAGGAACCACCTTACCCGATGCGCTTACCGAAACCTCAATTGTACCGCTATCCACAGTGGAGAGATGAATATTTTTGAGTGATATGCTGTCGCGTAGCAACGAGATAATAAAGACTATAGCTACAATGGAAGTCACAACAATAGCGCCTGTCTTTATGAATTTATTACGCTTCTCTTTTTGTAAAACCTCTTTTGGAATTTTTCTGTCCATTTTAATTTTCTTTAGCCTGTGAAAGGCAAAGCGTGTACCACAATCGTATTATTCTGATAATCAGGAGATGTGCAAAGCAAAAGTGTTCGATAATGAACAGGAGTGTCCATTATCGAACACTTAATAGGGAAGTGCCTGTAATTTCTTTAATTCATTCTTTTTTTGTATATTGTAGGATTCCTTCTAATCGGTCAATTGACGATTATCAGAAAATAGCATCCTGCAATCATTAAAAGCGAATGTAACGTATTCATTAAACAAATGAGATATGCAGAGATAACTGTTTGTTATTTAGATTGCTATATTTTAGGATAAAAACATCCATGGGCAAATAAATAGTTTACATCCGTTAACTTTAACCCTATATCTAGGGTTGCTAATGAGAGAATTTATCTTTTAAAACATTGATTTATTAACATTTAAAATATTATATACCATATGAAAAATGCTTATATCGCAACATATCCGCCAAGGCAGTGCGGAATAGGAACTTTTACCGAAAACCTTTTCAACTCAATGGTTGCTTCAGATATCGACGAACCTAACCATAAAAAAAGTTTTATTGTAGCCATAAACGACTCCGAGGAGGAGTTAACCTACCCCGAAGAGGTAAGATTCACCATAAAACAGGAGTATCAGGAAGATTATCTGGCTGCGGCCAAATACATAAACTTAAGTGGTGCCGATTGCTGCATATTGCAGCATGAGTTTGGCATTTTTGGGGGTAAGGATGGAGTTCATATTCTGCCTTTGCTCCACCAGTTAGATATACCGCTTATAGTAACCTTGCATACCATTATGCAAACTCCGTCGTATGCCCAAAAGGAGATATTGCAAAGTATTTGCAAAATGGCCAACCGGATAGTGGTTATGAGCAATAAAGCAATAGAAATGTTGGTTGAGATATATGAAGTGCCAAAGGAGAAGATTGCGCTTGTAGAGCATGGTGTACCTAATTATCGGTATATTCAGGAAGAGGTGAAGAAAGAGTTTAAGCTTGAGAAGAGAAAAGTGATGCTCACATTTGGGTTTGTTGGGCGGAATAAGGGTATTGAGACTGCCATACAGGCAATGCCCAAGTTAGTTGAGAAACATCCGGATGCTCTGTATATTGTTTTGGGTAAAACGCACCCCAATGTTATTAGGCATGCGGGCGAAGAGTATCGATTATACTTAACCCAGCTGATTGAAGATTTAAATCTTGAAAAAAACGTGGTTTTACTCAACGAGTATACATCACAAAAAGAGCTCTTTAAGTATTTGTATGCAACCGATATATATATTACACCGTACCTAAATGAGGCGCAAATAACCAGTGGAACACTTGCTTATGCAGTGGGAGTTGGCTCTGCTGTTGTATCTACTCCCTACTGGCATGCTACTGAACTATTGAGCAACGGCAGGGGTGTTCTATTTGATTTTGGCGATATCGATGGGCTGTCAGACATTTTAATAGACCTCTTCGATAATCCTGAAAAACGACTTGCAATACGAAAGAAGGCCCTTGAGCATGGAAGAAAAATTACCTGGCCAAAGATTGGGTTTATTTACAATGATGTGGTTGAGAAGGTGGTAGACGAAAACATTAAGACTGAGAAGAAAGAGGTTATTCCCTTTGATATTTCTCTTTTACCCTCGTTTTCTCTCGAGCATATAAAGCGGCTCACCGATGATACCGGTATTATTCAGCACGCCAAATTCGGAATACCTAACCTTAAGGAGGGTTATTGCTTAGACGATAACTCTAGAGCACTGCTAATGGCTCTAATGGCCTATAAAGTTAAAAAAGAGACCTCTGCACTTAAGTTGTGCCCAGTTTACTTAAGCTACATTCATTATATGCAGAATGAGGATGGGAACTTTAGAAACTTCTTGAGCTTTAACAGGCAATTCCTAGACGAGGTAGGCTCCGAAGACTCCTTTGGAAGAACAATTTGGGCAATTGGATATATGCTAAACAATTCACCTAACGATTCTTATCACCAAATAGGTAGGCTTATATTTAATAAAGCCATACCCGTTTTCGATAACCTAAAATCCATCAGGAGTATTGCTAATACAATTATAGGCATTTGTCACTATTTAAGGAGTAATATGGGGGATGATGTGATGATTGAAAGGTTGAGAAAACTAACGTATGTTTTAATTGATCATTATAAGAGAAATACCCGCGACAACTGGAATTGGTTTGAAGAGTTGTTGGCTTATGATAATGCCATACTCCCCTTAGCACTGCTCCACGCAGCTGAGATTTTAAATGAAGAAGCTGTTGAGAAAGTTGCTTTCGACTCGATGCACTTCCTAGTAGACCACACCATGAGCGATGGATATTTATCAATTATTGGGAATGAAGAGTGGTACAAAAAGGATGGAGACCGCTCAGTATTTGCCCAGCAGCCTGTGGATGCCATGGGAATGGTTTTAATGTTTCGACAAGCTTTTAATATCTCGAGCGACAAAGATTATTTGAGTAAATTATTTAGATCCTTTAAATGGTTTTTGGGAGAAAATGATTTACGAATGAGCCTATTTAATCACGAAACAAAGGGTTGTTTTGATGGCCTAGAGAGCTATGGCGTAAACCAGAACCAGGGTGCTGAAAGTACTTTGGCTTATTTAATTTCCTATTTAAATGTGCTGAAAGCGCATGAGGATTATTACTTTAAAGAATAAAATCAGCTTAATTTGAAAAATACATTAGTTAAAAGATATCCCAATAATCCTATTCTCACAAAGGATAATGTTCCGTATCCGGTGGCAACGGTGCACAATGCGGGAATGGTAAAGCACAATAACGAGTACATAATGCTTTTTAGGTCTCACAACCTAAACGGGCGAAGCATTATTGGAAAGGCTGTGAGTACCGATGGCTTTAATTTTAAGGTAGATTCAGAACCATTTTTAGTACCCGCTACCGAAGGTATTTTTAAAGCATACGAAGCTTATGGGGTAGAGGATCCCCGTATAGTGTTTATCGATGGAGAGTACCTAATCACCTACAGTGCCTATTCGCAGCATGGTGTGAGAATTGGCTTGGCAAAAACCAAAGACTTTCAGTCTGTGGAGCGATTTTCGCTAATCACCGAAGCCGATTATAGGAATGTGGTGATTTTTCCCGAGAAATTTAATGGATTGTATGCACGGCTAGATCGTCCTCATTCTGATATTTCGCCGTGGGCTATTTGGATTTCTTTTTCACCAGACTTAAGGTATTGGGGCGATTCTGAGTTGATAATGAAGCCCATGCAATATCATTGGGACGAAATGAAGATTGGCCCCGGTGCAACGCCCATTAAAACTCCGCGCGGTTGGCTCAACATTTATCATGGTGTATTTCCTACTATGGCGGGCAGTGTATACCGTCTTGGCGTTGCTTTGCACGATTTGCATAATCCGGCTAAAATAATTGCAGTGGGCGATGAGTGGATCCTTCAGCCCGAGGAAACCTACGAAATTACGGGCTACGTGCCCAACGTAGTTTTTTCGTGTGGTGCAATTCCTGAACCCGATGGTAGTGTGAAAATTTATTGGGGTGCGGCCGATACGGTTATGTGTGTGGGGACTGCAAATATTGAAGAACTTGTGGATCATTGCCTCAAAAATAGTAGGAGCGCCCTGTAGAATGAGTATTTTTAATTTAAACTACTATCTTTCAGAATTTAAAGGATGAAAGAGAGTAGTGATTGTATGAACAGTATTTAAAATAAAATAGCATATAAATGAAGGTTGGCATTTTAGCCCCCATAGCGTGGCGTACACCGCCCTTAAAGTATGGGCCGTGGGAGCAGGTAGCATCTAACATTGCCGAGGGATTAGTAAAAAGAGGAATAGATGTAACGTTGTTTGCCACAGGCAATTCGCAAACAGATGGAAAATTGCAATATGTTTCGGAAACTGCTTATGCCGAGGATCACTCGCTTGATCCCAAGGTATGGGAGTGTTTGCATATTGCCAACATAATGGAACAGGCATCCAAGTTTGATATAATTCACAATAATTTTGATTTTCTCCCGCTTACCTATTCTCGATTAATCAAAACGCCAATTGTAACAACTATTCATGGGTTTTCATCTCAAAAAATAATCCCGGTATATAAAAAATACAACAGCAATAACTTCTATGTTTCAATTAGCAACTCCGATCGAAGCACTGAACTTGATTATATTGCCACGGTGTATAACGGGATAGACAGTAAGGATTTTACTTTCAACCCTAATCCTAAAGATTATCTGCTGTTTTTTGGCAGGATTCATCCGGAGAAAGGGACTTGGGAATCCATTCAGATAGCAAAAAAGGCAAATAAGAAATTGATAATCTCAGGTTTAATTCAGGATGAAGCCTATTTTGAGCAGAAGGTAAAGCCTTTTATTAACGACAAAGACATTGTGTATGTTGGTAATTCTGGTCCAAAAGAAAGAGACATATTGCTGGGCGAAGCTGCTGCATTGCTGCATCCCATTAGCTTTGACGAACCCTTTGGATTGAGTGTGGCTGAGGCCATGTTCTGTGGAACTCCCGTTATAGCTTTTAGCAGAGGTTCTATGCCCGAATTAATTGACCATACTAAAACCGGGTTTCTTGTAAATACTATTGATGAGGCTGTTGAGTCTTTAAATAGAATGAACTCTATTAGCAGAAAGTATTGCCGCGAGTGGGCATTGTCTAACTTTAGCCTCGAAAAGATGGCGGATGGCTATCTTGATGTTTATAAGCAAATTATCGAAACAACAAACAGTTAATTAAATGATTATGGAGAAATCATTGAATATGAAGCCCCTTGTGAAGCGGAAAAAAAATAAGATTACTGGTGATAACTCGCGTGTAATTGTATTACCTCTTATTCCCAGTGAATTACCACGTATTGGCAATATAATACTCCGAGTTTTGAGCCTTAGTAAAGAAGAGACTGAAAAACTTTTGCAGGAAACACTCATGCTTTTTGCCGATCGTCATAGAGATATTCAGCAACAACTAATGAGGCATTATGATAGAGTAGCTGAGTACATCCCGCAAAGTTCCACTATTTACAGAACCCAAAAATTACTAATTGGGGCATTTCTTACTATGGAGTACTCCATAGAATCTGCTGCACTTTTCAATCCATCCATTGTTCCTCATCCCGATCAATCTCTGCTTCCGAAAGGGAGTATGAGGTTTATTATGAGTTTGCGTGCAACTGGTGAAGGACACGTTTCGTCAATCGTTTTTAGAAGCGGAATAGTGGACAAAAACTTTCTGTTCAATTTTGATAGCGTTTCAGAGCATGTTGAAACGCCTGCTATGGTTCACGACCCATTCTATGACCATAACTTGTTTCAGCTTAAGTTGAAAGACCTAAGGGCATGGAATGATACCAGCCAAACCATAATGAATAAACTCTCTAGTTTTTTTACTCACGCCGAGCTAAAGCTAAGCATACAAGAGGTTTACCTAAACCCCGATTTAGAAGCGGATAATTGGACCATTAACGTAATTAATTGGTTGGCTGACTCTAACTATAAAGTGAAGTTTGATGATGAAACGGAGGTTTGCGAACGTGTGATTTTTCCTGTCTCATCTAATGAAAGCAAGGGTATTGAGGATGCCCGCTTTGTTAAATTTACTCACGATGATGGAGAAGTAACCTACTATGCAACCTACACTGCATATAACGGTCATAGTATTTTATCTCAATTAATTGAGACAAGCGATTTTCAAACTTTCAATATTGCTACACTTAATGGGAAAGGAATAAAAGATAAAGGTATGGCACTTTTTCCTAGAAAAGTGAACGGGAAATATGCCATGCTATCGCGACAGGATGGTGAGAATAATTACATCATGTTCTCCGATAATTTACATTTTTGGCATAATGCTACCCTTTTACAGAAACCCGAGCAACCGTGGGAGTTTGTGCAAATTGGGAATTGCGGTTCACCCATAGAAACTGACAAAGGTTGGCTGGTGCTTACACATGGTGTGGGTAATATGCGGCGGTATTCTATTGGGGTGATATTGTTGGACCTTAACGATCCCACAAAAATAATTGCCCGACTAGAAGAGCCGTTATTATCGGCAAATGAGGAAGAACGGGAAGGTTATGTTCCAAATGTTATATACTCTTGTGGCGGAATGGTATTTAATGAAAACCTAATTATTCCTTATGCCATGTCCGATTCAGCATCTCGATTGGCCGTTGTAAATGTGAAAGCCTTGTTTAAGAAGATGAAATTTACTGCTGAGTAGGATTCTTTTGAGGTTATGTAATATTGGGTGGGTAATCAATTTTTTAGTTTATCCCACAAGGAGTATTTCATCTTAATAAAGTTATCGGTTTTTCTATATTTACTTGCTCTTATTTTAGAGTGATGTATCACCCCTCTGGGGTTTAAACTTTTTTACATTAAATAGCCAATAATAATACCACCCCTTCGGGGTTTAAAAGGCCTATTTCCCAAACTTTCTACAATAATATCAGCCCTTCGGCCTTTTATCAACAGCAATTTTAATGTAGGTAACGGGGCAATAAATCAATCTCAACCTCCCGATGAATGCAATAATTTTAGGAGAGAAGAATATTGCAACCCATAACTCCGAATAGTTGTAACTATTGAAGAGTATAGAATTTTAGTAATCCATTAATTCCGCAGTGGTGCAATTATTCTAGAAGGAAAAGTTATTGTAATTTATAACCCCCAAGGGGTGTAATTATTCTAGTTAATTGTATTAGTGGTGCTTTCAACCCCGTTAGGGGTGGGGTGGCATTATTGTTTCTAACTTCCTAGGAGGATGAAATACCATCTTTAAAGTTTATTGTGAATTCATTTTTCCTTCTGACTTGTCCTTTTTTAATTTAGTGTAATCGTATATACTTGATATTAAAATATTTAAAAAGCACTAAAATACCGCACTAAAAAGGACAAGTCAGGAGCATACCCTGCCGCAAAGCGGCTAAATCTCAATAACCGTGGGGTTTACCCCACGGGAAGAACACGAGACGAATATATCAGCCCTGATAGGGCTGAATATTGCGCCCACTTAATGCTAGTTGTTATGTCAGTTTATGGTAGATAGTATGTAACTTTTCTGAAATGTAGTATGTTGAATAGTTTTTTCATAAAGTTCAGCCCGTCAGGGCTGTTGCCCGTTCGCATAGCCCTGCCGTGGGCTTTACCCACGGTAATTGAAATAATACTCCTTCGGAGTAATCGTTTAGGGAACCAAATGGCTATCAACACTTTAGCGCGCTGCTTGTTCTACCCATCAAATTCTCATTGAGTTAAATTAAAAAAACGCATTATAAATCTCATACCGAACATTTCCATGCCGCACTAAAAAGGACAAGTCAGGAACTATTGAAGAGTATAGAATTTTAGTAATCCATTAATCCCGCAGTGGTGCAATTATTCTAGAAGGAAAAGTTATTGTAATTTATAACCCCCAAGGGGTGTAATTATTCTAGTTAATTGTATTAGTGGTGCTTTCAACCCCGTTAGGGGTGGGGTGGCATTATTGTTTCTAACTTCCTAGGAGGATGAAATACCATCTTTAAAGTTTATTGTGAATTCATTTTTCCTGAGAGGTTGATTCCTCTGCTTGAGTTAGAATCAGTCGAAGTGAGGTGTCTTTGGTTACGTAGGCCCAGGCCCAGTTAATGAAGATAATTAACTTATTGCGTACACTCAAAATAAGCATTAGGTGTAACGACATCCAAATGAACCATGCAAAATATCCTTTGAACTGAATAAAAGGCAGGTCAACCACTGCTTTGTTACGCCCAATGGTGGCCATGGTGCCAAGGTTTGTATACTCAAAATTAACTAGCTCTTTTTTGCGGATTATTCTTTTGAGATTTCTGGTTAAATTTCTTGCCTGATTAATTGCCACATTGGCAACCTGAGGATGCCCCTTGGGGTATTTGGGCGTTTCCATGTAGGCAATATCGCCAACGGCAAAAATATTTTTGCTTCCCATCACCCTGTTTATCCTATCTACGGTTATCCGCTTTGAACGAGAATAAGCATTTGTGGGTAAGCCCTCAATTTGGTTAGGCATAACGCCTGCAGCCCAAACAACTGTTTTTGTATTAATACTTTTACCGTTGCTTAGCACAAGGGTATTGCCATCGTAATCGGTTACAAAAGTTTCGGTTAGAAGTTCAACGCCCATTTTTCGCAGATATTTCCTTGAGGCCTTTTGTGCTTTGCTACTCATATTATTTAGCGTATACTTTGTGCCCTCAACCAAGGTGATGTTGAATTTGGAGAAATCAATCCGTGGATAATCCTTCGGCAGAATATTGTTCTTAATTTCGGCAAAGGCTCCTGCCATTTCAACCCCAGTTGCACCGCCACCAACAATTACAAGGTTAAGCAAACCCTCCTTATCCGTTCCATTTGCTGAAGCAATATTTTCGAATGTTTGCAAAATGTGGTTGCGGATTTTTATGGCATCGTAGGTGGTTTTTAGGGTAAATGAGTGGCGACTGATTTTTTTGTTCCCAAAAAAATTTGTCTTACACCCAATGGCTATCACCAGATAGTCGTATTTAAAATCGCCTATGGTTGTGCTTATCCTATTTTCTTCAGGGTGAACCTGGGTTAGTTCTGCCATCCTGATTAACACGTTGCTCTTATTTTTGAGAATATGGCGGAAGGGGAAGGAGATACTCGACGGCTCGATTTGCGAAGTGGCCACCTGATAGAATAATGGTTGAAACTGATGATGGTTAATCTTATCGATTAACAGCACGTCAAAAAGATGCTTGTCCAATTTTCTCGCAAGCTGAATTCCGGCAAAACCGCCACCCACAATTATTACTTTCTGTTTCGAGTCCATAACTGTTCCATTTAACTCTCCTTATTCCTAAGGAGAACTCTATTCATAGCCCTTTCTCTAGCACATCTTTAAGTACAATTGCATTGTTTAGTATCGGACTTTTTGCGGCATATAGTAAACTAATAGGTTCACTATTAGCAATTTTGCGCAATTCATTTAATTGCTCCTCCTTCTCTTTCAGCTCATTGCGATATTTTAGTGTAAATTCCTCAAAACGCTCCTCTTTGTGGTCGAACCATTTCCTTAATTCGGTCGAAGGTGCAATATCCTTATTCCACTCATCAAGGTTTGCCTTTTCTTTAGACACGCCACGTGGCCAAATCCTATCTACCAAAATCCGAGAGCCATCATCCTCCGCCGGTTCGTCGTAAATCCTCTTTATTCTTATGGTTTTCATTTAAGTGATTTTTATTCACCCATTTCATCCAGAGCAATAATTGAATGGGCAAAAGCTGCACCTGCACGCATTTCTGATGCCACCCAAATGGCTTCCATAATCTCCTCTTGGGTTGCACCCTTTCGCATTGCTTGCTTGGTGTGCGATTTGATGCAATAGGGGCATTGGGTTACGTGTGCCACTGCTACTGCAATCAGCTGTTTTGTCTTCTCAGGTAGTGCTCCTTCGGTAAAAACTGCTTTGCTAAAATTTTTCCAGGCTTCCATAGTTTCGGGAGCCAAAGCTGCCCTTTTATCGGCAAGGCTTTTAGTTGCTTTTGGGAACAAATCTTTGGTTTCCATAATGATATTTTTTAGTTGTTTAAAATCCCTCTTTTACTATTAGTTTTTTATCCACCTTCAGATTACTTAATTGTTTCTCAACAATATCCATCATTACAGGGGGACCACATACATAAAAATGCTTATCCAAATTTGTTATTGACTGCTTTAAAAAATCTTCGGTAATAAAACCATGAGCATATTTGTCGATATTTTCATCGGACAAAATATTGATAAAGTTTTTACCCAATATTTTCTGGAACTCTCTCTCATTGATGATATCGACTTTTGCCTTGTTGGCAAAAATTAGCTTATTGGCTCCTATTTTATTTGTAGATTGGAGATGCCTAAATATTGAGATAAATGGCGTAACCCCTGCACCGCCAGCAATAAATACACCTTCACCTTTGTAGCCTATCGTTCCCCAGGGGTCGTCAATAAGTAGTTCGTCACCCGCTTTCAGCTTCAGAAACTCGTTGGTTACCCCTTTGTGCTGCGGGTATGTTTTAATGGTAAACTCAAGATGTTTCTCTTGGGGTAGAGAGGTAAATGTGAATGGTCTTTTCTCATTCTGCCATTCAGGTTTATTGATGGCTAATTCGGTTGCTTGCCCTGGCTCAAATTGGTAGTTCAGTGGTTTCTCCGTTTCAATTCTAAGCACGTCGTGAGTAGCCTTAGCTACTGATTTTATTTTGATTATTTGAATTCCCATGATTGTAGATTTTAGGTAGATTAAGTTTGTGTAGTTCAAAACGTTATTGGCTGTTAATCACTATCAGCAAGTATAATAATTGGTTTTATTCCATGGATTATATCAGGATTTATAACTCCCGGGTACCGTGCGAAAGCCAATGGCCAGCCTGTTCCATCCGTTAATGGCAATAATTGCCATTGTAAGTGTTATTAACTCCGTTTCGCTAAAGTGCTCACGGGTAGCCTCATACAACGAGTCAGGAATCTCATTCTCTGAAATTAGCGTTAAGGCCTCTGTCCAAGCCAACGCAGATCGTTCGCGTTGGGTGTAATAAGAGGTTTCGCGCCATGCGGTTAAGCCATACAGGCGTTGTTCTGTTTCTCCCGCTTTGCGAGCGTCCTTGGTGTGCATATCAATACAGTAGGCACAGCCATTTATCTGCGAAGCCCTGGTTTTTACCAGTTCATACAGAGTACGCTCCAATCCAGAGTTTGCCACGTATTTTTCAACTTCGAGTAAACCCTTTATTGCATCTGGAGAAATTTTGGAGTAGTTTAGTCTTGCTACCATGGCTTTACGTTTAGTTCTAAAGTTTACAGATTAGGTTTTCATCCTTTTGTTAGCCTCAATGCACCACAGTAATTCATTGATAAAAACCTTTGCCCTTTTATTTGTATTCTCAGAGTCTTTAGGACTTCCATCTTCATCAAATACTTCAAGAACATTTGGCACCGGGAACATGGCGGGAACCGTCCAAGCCCGAATTTTCCATAGTGAGAATTGCAACGAGGTAATCACCTGTGTGCCACCAAATACCCCATCGGATACAGTTGCAATTGCAATGGGTTTACGGCGCCATTGGGCGTATAAAAGGTCGATGACATTTTTTAAGCTTGCGGGGTAACCTCCGTTGTATTCAGGAGTAACAATGATAACTCCATCGGCATCCTTTATCTTTTCCGAAAAACCAAGGGCTTTTGTCAATGGCCATTTCTGACGGGTCAGGCGTTCTTCAAACAAAGGGAAATTGTATTCCTTTAAATCGAGGATATTGCTTGATGCCAACTCGTTATGTTCCAAATAATTCTTAAAGAATAGTGCAACCCTGTGGCTGTTCCTCTCCTCTCTAACGCTGGCCGATATTATTTCAATGTGTGGCATTTCTCTCTCTTTTAAAATTACAGCAACAAGTGCTAATTATTCAGTCTTAGTATTAATTTTTAGTAAGGTTTTTTTCCCAAGGAGTAAATAGCACAAAACTTACACACTCAAAAGCATCCTATTGGTAATGGAATCCTTCGATGTACGATTATAGATATAGCTAGGTAGGTTTGTCTCCATCATTTTAATTTTGGCATTTTCAGCTCGCTCAAATAGGTCTGCGTCTGTCCCAATGGGCACTTCACTGAATCCGCTTAACGAAATTAAACTTTGTCTTTCGATAAAGAAAGTGCCCCCAATTACGCATTTACTTAGGTGTATTTTTTTTGAGTGGTCAAACCTATCTGGCACATACTGGTTCCCTATTATCTCTACTCCACCGTACAAAAATTTTACTGTTGGGTTATCTAGCAAAATCTGTTTTCTGGTCTTAAGGTGGTTCGAACTATACTCATCATCAGAATCCAAAAAAGAAATATACTTGCCATTCGATAAGTTTATTCCCTTATTTTTTGATTGCACCACGCCACTGTGAACTTTTCTAACATATCTTATTTTAGCGTAATCTTTGATATAAGGGAGAATCTGTTCGTAGGTGTTGTCTGTACTTCCATCATTTATAATAATGGCCTCCCAATCGGTTTCTGTTTGAGAGATAAGAGATTTTAACGCCCTTTTTACAAGATTCGCCCGATTGTAGGTTGCAATTACAATTGAGAAAAACGGCTGAGGTGTTTTTATGCTTAAATTGTCCATTGATAAAGACTTTTATCAAAAAAAATAAAATTATTTAATTGGGTATCTGAGCTTTGCTTAAGTTTAGGGAAACAGTTAATAATCTCTCTATTCCATTTCAAAGGATTGTAATGGGAGTGGGAGTTACGCTACAATACATATCTCAACTGGAAGTTTACTGGTGCTATAATTCGATAACTAGCACCAGTGCTTCCCGTATTATAAGCGCTTGTTTTACTTAACAAGTTGTGCTTCAGCCAATATTTTGGCGGTTCCTCCTGCATACAGTCTCGAAACAGGGCATTTTTCTTTGGTAATGGATGCCAACTTTTTCAGTTTGCTTTCATCAAGTCCATTGCATTTTACCTTGCATTCCAACTTAATTTCGGTGATGTGTGGGCCTGAGTCATCTTTACCAATGGTTACCTTGGCCACTGTGTCGATGCTTTCAGGGTTTAAACCCTCCTCGGTTAGCAATAGCGAAAGGTACATTGAGTAGCATCCGGCATGTGCTGCTCCCACAAGTTCTTCGGGATTGGTGCCTCCGGCACCTTCAAAACGTGAGGCAAAGGTGTAGGTACCCTCGAAACCTGTAAATTTCATGGTTCCCTTACCGTCATTAATCTTTCCCTTCCATTGTGCTTGTGCATTTGATGTTGCCATATCAGTTTCTTTTAATTGTTAGTTATTAAAAAATGTAGGCTCGTTTTTTTACATCGGATTACTTCATCTGAATTAAAAAATCAATAATTTGTTTTCGCACATTTAGAGGTTTTTACTCAAATTTAATTACCTCTACAGGGCAGTCATCGGCAGCTTCTTTAATGCCGTCCTCAAACTCGCTGTAGTTAACTCCTTCAATTACGACAGCTACGTCTTCTACTTTGAAAACTTCGGGGCTAATTTCTTCGCATAGCCCACAGGATATACATCCGTCCTCAATCCAAACTTTTTTTATTGCCATTTCAGTTGATTTTTAGTTAACACTTTTTGTACTCTAGTTAGTATCGCTTCGTTATTATCAATTTTTTGCGCAAGCGATTGTATTGTTTGTTCGTTTACGAATCTAAAGAAATCATCTCTTACCTTTGAATAACCCTCGTGCATTGGGCAGGGAGCGCCTGCATCGCAGTGATTTAGCCCAAAGCCACATTTTAAGAAAAATTCATCGCCCTCAACTGACTGTATCACCTCAAACAACGTGAGCGGAATGGTTAAATCCTCAAAAAAGTAGCCACCGCCCCTTCCTCTCATAGAAGATATAATCTGAGCACGGGTTAAGTTTTGTAAAACTTTGCCAGTAAATTGTTCAGGTGAGTCAATCATCTTGGACACCTCCCTAAACCCGGGTCTTTTTCCCTTGTTATTCTGGGTGTAAATATACACCAGCGCTCTTATCGCATATTCTGTTGTTTTTCCTAGCATAGAACCCTATGTATTTCATTGTCTAACCTTTAATATACAACAAATATTTATATGAAGATGTTCATGTCCTTTATGGATTTTGATAAATATACCTGAAAATGTATAGTTTTATTGATAAGGTGGATTAAGGTAACCGCATGGAGCTATGTTATTTTTCCTTGCTTCTAATGATTAAAATATCATAAAAAAATCCCTATTTTAGCTTGCAATAGATTTTGAGAGAGCCGGATTTTTTACTATTAAATAACGCCCTATGCAAAAAGCAAAATTATTTATCGACACGTTTCTTAACGATCTTAAAAACCTTCATACCGCCTATTTTGCTTTGGTTATGGCCACCGGAATAGTATCTATTGCTGCACATAATTATAGTTTCCATTTTATTTCTAGACTGCTTTTCCATTTTAATATTGTGGCTTACCTCTTCCTTTGTAGTATGTACATACTCAGGGTTATATTCTACTTCCCATATTTTAGTGCCGATGCCAACGATCATGCAAAAAGTCCGGGGTTACTAACTTTTGTGGCTGGTAGCTGCGTACTGGGTAGCCAGTTTGTTTTAATTTCAGAAAACTTTGCTGTAGCCACCCTTCTGTTTTATATAGGGATATTGGCTTGGTTTATCCTCATTTATTTTGTGTTTACCTCACTAACCGTAAAAAAGGAAAAACCAACCATAAACAATGCCATTAGCGGGGTTTGGCTGCTCATTATCGTATCCACCCAATCGGTTTCGATTTTGGGCGCACAGCTTGCCAATTCTCTGCCTTTTGCTTCAGAATTAACACTTTTTTTCTCGCTTGCTATGTTTCTCTGCGGCTGTATGTTCTATATTATTGTGATAACGCTTATTGTTTACCGCATGTCGTTTTTTAGTATGAAAGCCGAAGAGTTTGCTCCTCCTTACTGGATTAATATGGGTGCCGTAGCCATTTCCACCTTGGCAGGCTCAACCCTGATATTAAATGCCAGTAACTTTGATTTACTTACCTCAATCCTTCCTTTCCTAAAAGGGTTTACACTCTTTTATTGGGCAATAGGTACTTGGTGGATACCGCTTATTGTAATACTTGGCATTTGGCGTCACGTATTTAAGCAACTTCCATTAAAGTATCATCCTCAATACTGGGGAATGATATTCCCCATGGGCATGTACACCGTTTGTACCTTTAAACTATCGCAGGCGCTCGGTCTTTCGTTCCTAATGGCAATTCCCTCCTTTTTTGTTTACATAGCCCTTGTGGCATGGGGTATAACTGCTGCTGGTATGTTTTATACTATGGGTCGGGATTATTTGTTTGCCCAAAAACACTCCTGACAGTTCAGTATGTTTATAAAAATTAGTGAAATACTTGTTCTTGATATGGGAGTTCTTTCGAAGTGATAGTTGTTTTATAGGATTAACATGAATGGTTTTAGCTTGTTGTTTTAATTTAATCTAAAAACAAACTACCAAACTTACTGATTGAATGATAAGTAACTAATGATTTTGGGTTGACTTCATTAAACTTTTATTGTACTTTACACTGTTAAAGTTTCAGCTTATAGCTATTTAACTTAACACCATTTCTTATGAGCCTACTCAATAAACTTATTTACTTTAGCAAAGAGGCCTCAGTAAGCCCCGACAAGCACGTGGTTACAACCGACACGCCCCGCGAATGGGAAAGTTTTTATCGTAACCGCTGGCAGTATGATAAGGTGGTGCGCTCAACGCACGGGGTTAACTGTACCGGCTCATGCTCGTGGAAAATTTTTGTAAAAAATGGACTAGTAACCTGGGAACTCCAAAGCACTGACTATCCCGAAACCCGCCCCGACCTCCCAAATCATGAACCTCGCGGATGCCCACGTGGTGCTAGTTACTCGTGGTACCTATATAGTGCAAATCGTGTAAAATATCCAATGATAAGGGGCACGCTTGCTAAGGCTTATCGTAAGGCAAAGGAGGTTCATAAGGACCCCGTGGTTGCCTGGGAAAGTATAATGGATAATGCCGAATCACGGAACGCATACATCCGTGAGCGTGGGCTCGGTGGACTTATTCGGCTTGAATGGGATGAAGCACAGGAGATAATTGCCGCAGCCAATATTTACACAACAAAAAAATATGGTCCCGACCGCCTAGCGGGCTTTACACCCATACCGGCCATGTCGATGGTTAGCTACTCATCGGGAACACGGTACCTAAGCTTGATGGGTGGAACCGTACTTAGTTTTTACGATTTTTATTGCGACTTACCTCCCGCATCGCCACAAACCTGGGGCGAACAGACCGACGTGCCCGAGAGTGCCGATTGGTATAACTCATCATTTTTAATGATTTGGGGCTCTAATGTGCCCGTTACCCGTACGCCCGATGCACCGTTCTACACACAAGTGCGCTACAAAGGAACCAAAACCATCAACATATCTCCCGATTTTAACGAAGCGGCCAAATTTGCTGACCTTTGGATAAAACCCAAACAGGGTACCGATGCCGCTCTGGGAATGGCAATGGGGCACGTAATACTAAAAGAATTTTATCAGGAGAAAAAAACGCCCTATTTCGAGAACTATGTAAGACAATACACCGACCTTCCATTTTTGGTTAAGATAGAAAAAAAGAATAACCGATTTGTGGCAGGAAGGGTTGTAAGAGCCAGCGACTTAGATGCGAAAATGGCTAAGGTTGAGAATGCCGACTGGAAACCGGTAGTACTCGATGAAATTAGCAATGAACTGGTTATTCCCAATGGAACCATCGGCTCACGATGGGACAAGAGTAAAAAATGGAACTTAGAACCTGTAGATTCGGTAACAGGAGAGAAAATATCTTCGAAACTTTCTTTGGTAGAGGGGTATGATGAAATTGTAGATGTTGCCTTTCCCTATTTTGGTGGCGACGACTATAAGCACGAACACTTTAGTGCCACCTCGCACGATGAGATTATTGACCGAAAAATACCGGTACGTAAATCACCCGATGGAACTTTTATGTACTGCACGGTATTCGATTTAACAGTTGCAAACTATGGACTCTCGTTAGGATTGGAAGGAGAACCCGC
>JAQUJY010000057.1 GCA_028680705.1 Bacteroidales bacterium | reverse complement strand
TTTAGGCTTCTTTCAGATTTCACCTCGCGGTAAACACCCTTGCCATCAACTAACGGTTCTCGTCAAAATAAGCCCGTTCGGGACTTTAACCCTAGAGATAATGAACATGCATAGCAAACAAAAAAGCAAGCTATTTTGGCTTGCTTTTTTATTATGAAGAAATTATTCGCCCTTTAGCTGAAATCTCAACAGTTTGGGTGGTACTGAGTAATCATTCTGTAAATTAAAGACACCTATAAACATATCCTTATAAAAGACCACATTATCTCTTCTATACTGAAATGCCATGTTATAACCCGCTGTCTCTAGTACGACTTCACCTATAAATTTACCAGTTCCATCGTATGTATATACATTAAACTTATGGTCAACATCCTCATCGGTAAACTTGAAAACCAAAATATTTCCCTCAGAATCGACTAAAAAGTTGTAATAGTAGGGCATGTTAACGGGGAAAAAGTCTTCCGTATAGATTGGGGCAACTTCATCTTTTGTATGTTTTCCCTTTTCTACCATCAGCTCTATCCGCTTAAAAAACTCCTTTTTCATGTCCTCTGGATAAGGAAGGGGTGAATAATTTAAATGTATACTCCCTTTCAATTCGCCATTTGGGCTGTATATTTCTATCTGATTGCTATTTGTGATGCCAACCAACAGGTTACCATTGGGCAATGCCCTTAACTGAATGTTAACAGATGTAAATGTTGGGGCATAAGAAATAATATAGCTCTTCTTGTTAAGCGCTAAAGCTCCACTTTTCCATACATCATCGTATTTTCGAATGATGTTCATTGTTTCAGTTTCGGGATTTATAATAGTTACAACATCACGAACTCGTCTGTTAGCAAGCGGTACATGCCCCAAAACTGCAATATCATTAACCAATGGTATGACTTTCAGTGGCATATAATCTACTGCTATGGTTTTTACATATTTACCATTTAGCGTAAAGAGTTTAATTTGTCCATTATTCTCATAAGTAAAAACATATTTCCCTGCAACCACCCCACCAAGTACTGGTCTAACCTTAAAATCCTGATCAGAAGAGCCCTTTTGCCCAAAGGTTAAGACATGCTTACCGTTAGGGTCGAATTTTGAAATGGAGTAAGAACTGTAGTTGCCAACAAAAACGCTTCCATCGGGAGCCACCGCTATACTTTTCTGTGAACCAATGGGTTTACCAAGCGATTGCTCTTGGAAATCTGGAAAAACCTCATTCCAGATTACCCCTTTTGCGTACTCCTCTTCCTGTACAAGTTTTAATGTTCCCGTTTTGTAAATATCGAGCAACGGTTGGCCATTGGATTGGAAGGCAAAACCAATGATTACCATCAATACTGTTAGTGTTTTCATAATGTTTTGTTTTTTGGTTTTATACTATGGATTGGCCAATCCGTTTGATATTAATTACTGTAATTTTGTTCTTTACACTGTTTTAGCAAATAATACTCTACCCTATTACCCTCAGCATCAATCTCGTTAATGGCAGTAACTCGCATTTGGTAAAGTTTATTTGGTGACTCTAACTCGGGGTGAAAATTTGCTGCATCTACCTCTACCCACTCACACTGCTCACCGTTAAAGGAGTCTTTCTGACCATTATGCTGCATTAAAACAAAAAACACAATAAAAATCAATGCAGCTGCTGCTACGCTAAAAACTCTCACAAAAGAACGTTGTCTAGATTTTCGAACAACTATGGGTATCTTATCGATTAGTTCTATTGCCCCAAGCACATCAGAAACTTTTTCCTTTCTCTTGCCTATACGCTCAGAGCAGCTATGGCATTGGGCAAGGTGATTCTCGAAAAACTTAAGCTCATCTGCGTTCAGTTCTCCATCAATATATGCCTGAATACTCCAATCTTCAGCACATTTCATTCTTTTTTCCATAACATTAGCTTTTTATCAATGTACTACCCATTTCGCCAACTTATCAATTGCTCGGGTTAAGGTTTTACCAACTGAAGTTGGATTCATTTCAACCACTTCGGCCATATCTCGATACGAAAAGCCCAACTTGTATAGAGTAACCAACGCCCTTTCCTTGTGATTTAACCTTTGCATCGCCTTTCGAACCCTTACCAAACGCTCTCGATTCAACCCTTCATCATAAGAGTAGCTGCTATTGAAATCATTAACCAGATTGTAAACAAATCTCTTTCTGTACTTGTACCGATTTATGCATCGATTATAGGCCACCCTATAAACCCATGACAGTGAATTTACGAGCAAATCATCATCCTTTTCTCTGCGCATTAACTCAATGAACGACTCCTGTGCAATATCCTTTGCATCATCAGCATCATCTGTCCACTTTTGACAGAATTGCTGAACCTTGAGAAAATTATCTTGGTAAAGCTTATCGAAATCCATTGATTGCATTATTACCCCAATGACAAATCAATTCATGATTTGTGACATTTCTGACTTTCTTTTTTAAAAAGAAAAAGAGGCTGTCTAAAAAGATAGCCTCCTAATTTATGCAAAAAATTAAAAACGATGCAGTATGACCCAATTGTTTTCTTAAGCTATGGTCGAGTACCATTAGCCCATAATCTACTTCAGCTCAAGCTAGACCTCTTAATGTAAGCCGATTAAACTTATTATAGAATTATAGTTTTTGTAATCAGAAAATTACCTCTATCTCCTATTCCCCTTGCCTCACCTAGCTTTCTGTCTTGCAATAGCATCCTCAATCACCATTCCAAACACATCGTTCATGGTAAGGCCCATTACTGCCACCTGTTGAGGAACTATGCTGGCTTCGCTCATACCGGGAACGGTATTCACTTCTAGGAAGTAGAGTTTTTTATTGCTGAAAATATAATCGATGCGCACAATGCCTTTGCAATCTAATCTGTCATAAATTTCCGAGGAAACCGTTTGAATATAATCGGTAAGGTCTTCGGGGATTCTGGCTGGGGTAATCTCCTCAACCTCATTTTCGTACTTTGCACCATAATCAAAAAACTCATTCTTTGGCACAATTTCGGTTACTGGTAGCACAAGGGTTTTGCTTTGGGTTTTAACTACGCCACAGGTTAACTCCATTCCAGGGATAAACTCTTCTATCAATGCTACGGGATCCTCAGTAAATGATTTTTCTAAGGCAGATACTATCTCTTCGGCTAATTTTACTTTGGTTATTCCATAGCTGCTTCCGCTCTCATTAGGCTTAACAAACAGGGGTAATCCAATATTTTTAACCACATCATGCGCATTAACAGATTCTCCTTTGCGTACCCTTATATCCTTAGCTAAATGGATATTTATCCCTTGCAGCATTCGCTTTGTTGTATCCTTGCAAAAGGTAAGCGCAGTATTTAGTACTCCTCCCGTTGTATAGGGTATGCCCATCATCTCAAAGTATCCCTGAAGCAAACCATTTTCACCTGGGGTTCCGTGGATAACAATCAGTGCACAATCGAACGTTAACACCCCTTCTTCAACATTTGCACTAAAACTATCCCATGATACTGGGATATCACCATGCATAGGGTGTTTAAGTGTCATTTTAGTACCCTTTAACATTACAGGGAAAGCGTTATATTTGGAAGGATCGAGCCATTTTGCAATTTGCACTCCGCCCTTAAGCGATATCCCTTCTTCGGAAGAGTTTCCGCCAGTCATTATGGCGATATTAAGTTTGTTGTTCATCTATATTGATTTAAAATGCAGACCAAAATTAAGCAGAAATGTTCAAGGTAGAAAGGGCGATGCCAGAAATTATTAGCGAAAGCATCTCCCTTTATTCGGTTGGTTCATCAGTAGCATATTTACTACGCCATTGCTCAACAACCTGTACCATATCGTGCGGTAGTTCGGAGTTGAAAAGCATCTGCTTCCCCGTAGTGGGATGAATAAACCCCAACGATTTTGCGTGAAGTGCATGCCTTGGGCAAAGCGTAAAACAATGCTGAATAAACTGTTTATACGTGGTAAATACTCTCCCTTTTATAATTGTATCACCACCATAACGATTGTCGTTAAAAATGGGGTGGCGAATGTGCTCAAAATGCACCCTAATCTGATGTGTACGTCCAGTCTCTAACCTGCATTCAACAAGGGTTACATAGCCAAGCCTTTCAATTACCCTCCAATGGGTAACTGCATGCCTGCCATCGTCTCCATCGGGAAAAACAAACATTTTCATTCTATCACGCGGACCTCGGCCAATATTTGCCTCAATAGTACCCTCATCTTCCTCCATATCGCCCCAAACTATGGCAACATATGTACGATCTGCGGTACGATTGAAGAACTGGCGAGCCAGATAGTTCAATGAGTGCTCCGTTTTGGCTATCACTATTATTCCAGAGGTATTCTTATCTATTCTATGTACTAAACCCGGCCGAACATCGCCTGTACTAAAAAGGGGTACATCCCTTAAATGGTACATTAATGCGTTTACCATTGTACCTGAATAATTACCATGCCCTGGATGAACAACCATTCCTGGCTCCTTATTCACCACTATCAGGTCATCATCCTCGTAAACAATATTAATGGGGATATTCTCTGGGATAATCTCAATTTTACGTGGCGGATAGGGCATCACTATTGAGATACTATCGTTTGGCTTTACCCTATACGACGATTTAACCGCCTTGCCGTTTACAAGAATATTACCAGCATCGGCAGCTGCTTGTACCTTGCTTCTAGTTGCATTCTGAATTTTTGCTGAAACAAACTTATCGATACGGAGCATGCTCTGCCCCTTGTCAACATCGATATGGAAATGTTCAAAGAGTTCCTGTTGCTCTTCACCGTCCTCGTCCAGTTCATCTTCGTTGTATGGACTCTCTTCTGTTACCATTTAGCAATAACCAATTTCTGCGTTCCTACTATCACCCCATTACTTACAACCCTAACTATATACGTTCCGTTAGCTAGCGATGAAACGCTAATTGGATTTCCGTTTACAGGTACGGATAGCACCTGCTGTCCAATAAGGTTGTATACATTTGCAACACCCTTCAAATGGGGATGCGGCAACTCAATATTAAGCAGGTCACTGGCAGGATTTGGGAAAATCCGTATAGCTTTAGTAACCGTATAAGTAGGACTATGGATTGGAGATTCATTTAATTTGCCAAATACAGGGCGAAGCATTAAAGATCCCTTAAATGATGTATTGGTCCAATTACCTTCAATGTTATAAAATAATTTTGATTGACTGTTCCTATTCCTGTCATACCCAAAATTTAGCATCTCCGTAGTAGTCTGTATCCAGCCAATATAAAAAGTCCCCTCATCAATTATTAGCTCTTCGTTAATTTTAAAGAGAACAAACCTATTGAGACTATCGGCAAACTGAGGTCTTAGTCCAAGTTGTTCGTAAATAAGGTTCCCTGGCTTGCCATTATTATCGTCCCAAACACCCAGTTTAAAGTACTTCTGGTTTGCATCGTCCTTGGTGCGGTTAAAATACATGTAAACGCCAACAAGCGTATCAGCTTTGTAGGTAGTATATTTTAGGGCTACTTGTGCATTCTGTGTTCCTTCGCCATAGAGCCCATAACCACTTTCGGCGGTACCATCGTCGTATGCGTAGTAGTTTTTAAACTGTTGGGTATACCTAACTGTATCGTTCCATCGAAATGGGTACGAATCTTCTGTTATTAGATAAGACCTGAACCGATACTTTGCTGAATCTTGCCAGGCAGACGTAAAATTATAAGAATATTCTCTGGTTAGTAGATAATCACTTAACGATGCTATATTGTCTGATGCCGATGAGAATTCATAGATGTCTTGAGTCGAGTTATTTAATATATCAAATTTACGGGTAACCTGACGGCCGGCCGGATTTTCATCAAGATTAAGATTCCTATACAGAACTGTGAAGAGTAAGGGGTTAGTTAGTTCAACAGACCTAGCCTGGCTGTTAAAATGCTTCCATGGAATAGATTCGTAATTTTTAAGGATTGAACCCAGCGGCCGTGCAAATGTAATGTCGTACAATAAGGTATCGTCAAAAGTTCTACCCTTATCAATGTAAACCTGATCGATATGCCAATGATCACTATTGGACAATAACCCTGGAACTGTTGCATTTTGTTGAAGGGTGGCGTAGTTCCTAAAGCGAAATTTAAAATTACCCGTCAGAAATCTACTATCGAGTATGGGGAAATGAGCCCTATAAAATGTTTTATGAAGCGTATCCGACTTAGCTACCTTAATATCATCAGATATTAATTTGTGTATCTGGCAAATTGAATCGCCTGCAAAACTAGCCCAAGCAGCCCAAGCACCTTCCCACTCATCATCGTCATTATTATAGAACTCTAGAACAAGGGAGTCTCTATCATTAGGTTGATACCCCAATCCCCGTGGCTGAAAAACAAAACTAAAATAAACTGTCGTATCACCCGGATAGTTAAGGTTTATAGGATGCGAGGTTAATGTATCGGCAGAAAAGGGAAAAGTTGATGCGTTTGGATACAATCTGCCACGATTATCATACGCATCGAATGTTGCTACGCCAATGGATGGAGAGTTGATAGCATAGGTAGTATTAACAAAAATGCTTGGTCCAAACCATAAATCGGATGAGGGCGCAGTTTTACCGTGAGCAAAATCATCAAAGAAAGGAACTTCTAGTAAACTCTTTGCAGTTGCTCTACTAGGGTCATTGTTTAATGGCATGGATTGTAGATTCACCAAGACCTCTCCACCCTGCTGAGCAAAGAGGTTTACCGATACCATTAAAAATGAAAAGAAAACGATTTTAAAAGATGTTCTCATTCTAAAGCTTCCTCTATTTCCATTTTACTATAATCAAACTCACTTGTTGTATTACTCTTTTCAACCTCTGGCTTGTGCTCTACTGGGATTCTTGATTCGTTTAGGGTTAACCACAAATCGACCCGTGAACCAAAACTAATACTTGTTACACCCATTGGGTTTGGATACTGGCTATAAACCCTAGCACTTAATGAGTCTGCATTATCAATTATTGTTTCGTCAAAAGAATATCTACCTAAATTTAACGAAGCATCATGCAAAAGATTGCGCGCCTCAGCTAAAGACATACCAATAACTCTCGGCAAAATTGTTCTTTCGCCGTATAACCCTCTACCCAGCACAAGTGTTATTTCAGAACCCTTAGGAATTTGTTCACCCTTTTCAATTACCTCTCCTTTGTATTTTTGTTCAAGCACATTGTTCACTGCAATATCAGCAGTAAAGGCTAAACCCCTTATTTTAAACCCTTGAAGTTGCAGTACCGATTTTGCCTGCCTTAGGGTTAATCCAACCAGATTTGGCATATTTTCAAGAATAGGGTTAACCGCATTGGTTGTAACAAACACCCTACGATTTGCCTTTACATGGGTTTCTGGTTTTGGGTTTTGCTCAATAACTGTACCCGGTTTGCGTGTTACAATGTAAACCGAATCGGTAATCTCCAATCGTAAACGCTTGCTGTTTGCCAACCTCTTAGCCTCTTCAATGGTGAGTGACGAGAAGTCGGGAACGGAAAACCCCCTACCATGCCTTGAAAATACTTGTAAAAAAAGAAAAAACAGAATTGTAGCGACAGCTAAAACTCCGATGGCAAGAAGTGGGGTTTTAACAAACGGATGTGAAAAAATACTTTTAAGAAAATTTATCACCTTTTGCTTAAACATTCCAGGATATGTTAGTGAATAAAATGCGCACCTTAAACTCTTATCAACAAAACTACAATTAAAAAGTAAATGCCACGATAAAGATCCAACAAAATGACTTTGTGAACAAGTAAATTAATAGACTTTAAGATGGTTATAGAGCGAATCGCGTTCTATCGGATTTTTTGCAACTGACCGAATTGTTGAGCATATCTCATCAATGCTCATTGATGGTGATTGATCTTCGGCTCCAGCCATGCTGTATATCTTTGTCGAATCGTCAATAGTCCCATCTAAGTCATCAACCCCAAAGCCTAGTGCAAGGCTTGCGGCTGATTTCCCCAGCATTGGCCAGTATGCCTTTAGATGCGGAACATTATCGAGAAAAATCCTTGCCACTGCAAAGTTCTTCATATCCTCTACTGTTGATACTTCACCTATGTGGCTCATGCTATTATTCTGCGCTTTAAACTTTAATGGGATAAAACAGTTAAACCCTCCTGTTTTGTCTTGGAGTTCCCTAATATCGCTCATGTGCTCAATCCTATGCGCATAGCTCTCCATATGCCCATAAAGCATGGTTGCGTTTGATGTTAGCCCTTCGTTATGTGCAGTTTCATGAATCTCAAGCCACCGGCTCCATGATGTTTTAGATCCACAAATGGCTTGCCTTAACTCGCTATTGGCTATCTCTGCTCCACCTCCAGGAATTGAATTGAGGCCACACCTCTTTAATTCCCTTATTCCCTGTTGTAAGGTTAAACCCGATTTAGCTATTGCATAATCGAGCTCAACGGCCGAAAACGCCTTTACATGTATGCTTGGATTTACACGCTTAATTGCCCTAACCATCTCGCAGTAGTAATCAACATCCCATTGCGGATGAACACCACCAGTAATATGAACCTCAGTGGCTTGCTTGCCCATGCTGTGTCTCACTTGCTCCGCAATCTCATTAAGCGATAATAGCCATGCCCCATCCTCGCCCTCGCTACGCCTATAAGAACAGAAAGAGCAGCTGTGAAGGCAGATGTTTGTTGGCTCAATGTGAAAATTCCTGTTAAAAAGAACGCTCTTCCCGTTAATTCTTTCTGCAACATGTGTTGCAAGTATCCCTAGTAATCCCAGTTCAGCCTCGTTGTAAAGCAATTCAGCATCAGCCAACAATATTCGATCTCCTTCTACAACCTTGTTAACAATTGGCGTTATGCCTTTGCTTAGATTGATTTGCTGAATTAATTGGCGGGTGCTACTGATTAAATGCTTCGACATTTTTTATGAAAATTTACTGAAATATTATGCTCACAAAGATGATAAAATTAACGATCGCTAGAGTGCATGGATAGTTTAGGCAAAACAAAAAAGAGCTAATCGTTATCAGATTAGCTCTTAACTATTATAATTGGAATACTATAATTTACCTTTTGTGCCTTGGCTCGCTCGACACGGATACCCTTTGTCTTCCCTTTGCTCTGCGGGCAGCTAAAACCCTACGGCCGTTTGCAGTAGACATGCGCTCTCGAAAACCATGCTTGTTTTTTCTCTTTCGGTTCGATGGTTGAAATGTTCTTTTCATCGCTATAAGTTCTTTAAATTATTTATTTTCTCTGATTATCAATTGAAAAGGGCAAAACAATCACCCATATTTCAGGTTCGCAAAGGTAACTAAGTTTTTTTAAAGTGAAAAAGAAATTCTGGAAATAATCTTTAAATATTCACTTATTAAGTTTGATTGGGAAACACAGCTAGCTAGATATGTGTAACACCAATTTTTCTGTAAAAAACTCTTCCTCAAAAAAGCCAGAGATTTTCCACCTCTTCACCCTTCTCCCAAAGGGCTTAACTTCCTCATTAATATCACCTCCTTTAAGGGCAATAACCCCATTGGATAAACTATTATAACCTCCTGGTTTAACCGTACTTTTTGTCCATTCCATGAGCTTTGCCACAGACGCAACAGCACGAGTAACAGCAAAATCATAGTTGCCATTCAAATCTTCAACCCTACTTTTTTGTGCTACAACATTGGTTAAACCAAGTTGCTCTGCAACTGAATTTGCCACTGTTATTTTCTTGCCTATTGAATCGACTAAGGTAAATGATACCTGAGGGAAAAAAATAGCCAAAGGGATACCTGGAAACCCACCTCCAGTTCCAATATCTAAAACTTTTGTTCCCTTAGCAAACGAGATCACCTTTGCTATTGCCAATGAGTGAAGCACATGGCGCACGGGCAATCCTCCAATATCTTTACGAGAAACTACATTGATCTTCGCATTCCAGTCCTCGTACAATTTGGGCAATTGCAATAACTGATTACGCTGAGTTAATGTGAGCTCAGGAAAATACTTAAAAACAATATCCATACCTTAGGGTTTATGCGGGCTATTGATTAGAATATTGTGGAGCAACTCCCTTGCCCTAAAAAGTTGCGCTTTAACTGTACCTAGAGGAATAGAAAGTTCGTTAGCAATCTCATCGTATGAGTATTCCTTAAAATACCGTAGCTCGATTAACTTACGGTAGCGAGGCTTAAGCTTTAGTACAAGAGTCTTAACAAGTTGGATGTTTTGATCTTTAATAAGACTCTCCTCCGGATCGAGGCCACCCGACAGAAGGTTCGAAGCTGGTAACGACTGAACTCCATCATGGCCTTCGATAGGCTGATCGATTGAAACAAGGTTTGCTTTTTTCTTACGGATAAAATCGATGCAATTATTGGTTGCAATTTTGAATAGCCATGTGCTAAAGGCATAGTTTGGAGTATACTGCTTTATGCTTTTAAAAGCCTTCCCAAACGCCTCGATGGTTAAATCTTCTGCATCACTTTTGTTATTAACCATCTTTAAAAGCATAAAGTAAATAGCATCCCTATATCTTTCCAAAAGTTCAGCATAGGCCTTTTGGTCACCATCAATCGCTTTATTAACAAGATTTAAATCGTACTTCCCTTTATCGGATAGGTTTGAACCTATTTCCATTTTTGGCGGTTTAAAGTTAGCCCATTGGCCAACATAAATAATGCATACAACAACGGAGAAAACAAATCATATATTAACGAAAATATGAATATTTTCCTTTCATTCAAACGATTCATCGCAAATTTTAGTATAACCTGTACAACAATCAGCCTAAACACAAGAATTGCCCCAACTACCAGCGGATAAAAATTCGTGAGTAGAAGATAAAGTCCAAGCACCCAAAATAGAATCCTCGAAAAGGGTTCAAGCGCAAGCCTAAACTTTACGGTACCCTTATATAGCGGACTAGTTGTTAGATGCCTACGCTTCTGATTAACCCACTCCTTATAAGTGCCACATGCTTTAGAGCGTGTATGCGCACTATGCCTTAGTTCAACCACGGTATTACGCTTAGTTGCTACCTGCTGAATAAAAAGATCGTCATCGCCCGATGGGATGTGGCTGTGAGAAGCAAATCCCCTATTATTAAAGTAAAGTTCCTTAGTATAGGATAAATTTCTTCCAACCCCCATGTATGGCTTTTTCTCCATTGCAAAGCCTAAATACTGTAGAGCAACATAGAATGCATCGAAGCGAATAAATCTATTCAGCATGCCTTTCCCCTGTATGTACCCTCCATACCCAAGCACGATAGTTTGCTCATCGCTAAAATTTTCAGCCATTTGCTTAATCCATTCTTTGCTCTCGGGTTTACAATCGGCATCAGTAAGTAAAAGTCGATTGTTGCTTGCAGCTTTAATCCCAACTGTTAGGGCCAACTTTTTACCATGTAAAAACTTCGGGTCAGTCCTAATTGCCGTTACCTTTAAATGCTTATACTGAGTTCCTAATCGTCTTAATACCATATCAGAATCATCAGTTGAGCAATCGTTAACTACAATCACCTCATAATCTGGATAATCTTGCTCCAGTATTGCAGGTAAAAATTCGGCTAAGTTTTGCTCCTCGTTCCGTGCACAAATTATAACAGAAACTGGTTCCCAACTTTCCTTCGGTATATTTAGTTTTGGCGTAGTTCTACAAAATGAAACCCTTCCAAAGACAAAAAGGTAATAGCGCAGCTGAACCAAGAGTAATATAACGAGAAACGTGAAGGCAAAAAAATCGTAAGGTGTTGATTGAAAGAAGTAAAGATTCACTGTATAGGTGTATTAAATTCTACGGTAATTTTATTAAACATTTTCGATTTTAACAAGTAGCAAGATAGTGCATTAAAACATCTTACAACTTTTCTGCTATCTTTGATGTTTCAAATTATTGCTATTAAAGTGGTAATCACCTTAACAGCTAAGGAGTAGAACACTCTTGAAAATAAGATATTAATGAAATTTGCAATAAGCAAAACCTGTACAAATAGTAACGCCCGTAGCGGATTAATTACAACCGACCATGGCGAGATCCCTACCCCCATATTCATGCCGGTAGGCACTGTGGGAAGCGTTAAAGGGATAAATCATCGTGAACTCGAGAACGATATCAATGCAAAGATTATACTGGGTAACACATATCACCTATACCTTAGACCAGGATTGGAAGTTCTTGGTGAGGCAGGTGGCTTGCATAAATTTATGTCGTGGGATCGACCGTTACTAACCGATAGCGGTGGATTTCAAGTTTTTTCGCTTGCCGCAAATCGAAAGTTAAAACCCGATGGTGCCCATTTCCGTTCGCATATCGATGGATCAAAGCATGTCTTCTCGCCCGAAAAGGTTATGGATATCCAGCGAATTATTGGAGCCGATATCATTATGGCATTCGATGAATGCCCTCCTGGAACTGCAACCTTTGAATACGCAAGAAAATCGCTCGATTTAACTGAGAACTGGCTCGAAAGATGCATCAAAAGATTTGATGAAACGGAACCGCTTTACAACCACAGCCAAACCCTTTTTCCCATAGTACAGGGCTGTGTATACCCCGAACTAAGGCAAAGAGCAGCAGAGCATATTGCAAAAACAAATCGTGAGGGTTATGCCATTGGCGGCCTTTCGGTTGGCGAACCCGCCGAAGTTATGTACCAGATGATTGAGGTAGTTAACGAAATTCTGCCAAAGGATAAACCACGCTACTTAATGGGCGTTGGAACCCCCGATAATATCCTTGAAGCCATTGATAGAGGTATTGACATGTTCGACTGTGTTATGCCCACGCGCAACGGCCGTAACGGGATGCTCTTTACCAGCGAGGGAATTATCAACATCAGGAATAAAAAATGGAGTAAGGATTTTTCGCCAATTGATACAATGGGCATAACATTTGCTGACAACCGGTTCAGCAAAGCATACCTCAGACATCTCTTTGTTGCTAAGGAGATGCTTGGCCCTCAACTGGCCAGCATGCACAATCTTGGTTTTTACCTGTGGCTGGTAGGCCAAGCAAGACAAAAGATTGAGGATGACACGTTCAGACCCTGGAAAGAGAAAATGGTTAAGAAACTGGCAAAACGGTTATGAAAAAACTTGGGCTAAAAATACTCGACAGATACATCATTCGTAAATTTGTTGGCACTTACTTTTATGCCATTCTCCTTATTGTTGGAATTGCTGTTGTTTTTGATGTTGCCGAAAAAATGGATGATTTTGTGGGGAAAGCTGCACCGCTCAAAGCTATCATTTTCGATTATTACATGAACTTTATTCCCTACTTTGCTAACCTTTTTAGCTCATTGTTCACATTTATTGCAGTAATTTTTTTTACATCCAAAATGGCGTACAATACAGAGATTATTGCCATTTTAAGCAGCGGGGTCAGCTTTAAACGTATGCTATTCCCTTACTTTATCTCAGCTGCAATTATCGCCATTTTCTCCTTTTTGCTTAACAGTTTTGTTATTCCCCCTGCAAACCACACACGTATTGAGTTTGAAAATGCCTACGTAAAGCGCCCACTAAGGAATACCGAGCGTAACATTCACCGGCAAGTAAGGCCGGGCATATTTATCTATATGCAATCATACAACACGAATGGAGACATTGGGTATAAGTTTACCATGGAGAAAATTATAGATGGAAAAATGGAATCGAAGCTTATCAGCGATTTTATTAAATGGAACCCTGAAACCGACAAGTGGACTGTAAACAACTACCACATAAGAAATTACACGGATAAAGGTGAGGAAATAATAACGGGAGAAAAAATTGATACCACCATTTACCTAGACCCATCAGATTTTTCAAGAAGGTTGAATATTGTTGAAACAATGAACATATTTGAGCTTAACGAATTTATTGATCAACAACAACTTCAGGGAGCTGGCAATGTTGAATTTTATCTTATCGAAAAGTATAAACGTGTGGCTTTCCCTTTTTCAACTTTTATCCTAACACTTATTGGTGTATCTCTCTCATCACGAAAGGTTAGAGGAGGCATAGGATTGCATATTGGGCTTGGACTAGCATTAAGTTTTAGCTACATTCTATTCATGCAATTCTCAACAATGTTTTCTGTAGGGGGGAGTATCTCCCCATTACTTGCAGTTTGGATCCCCAATATACTCTATTCAGTAATTGCCCTTATTCTTTATCGATTGGCACCAAAATAAACCTATTGGGCTATACCCTACCCATAAATTGTTGTTCAATTAAAGGTGTATAAATCGGGCCATTAGGCGTTGATGTACTTTTGTACAGGGTTATCTTATCAGCAACTAAACTATGAATAACCTGATTGTCAGCCTCCTCTATCACTGATTCTATCAACTGGATATTATTAATAGTCTTAATTCTGCCAATAGTTATATGCGGATTGAAGCCCCTCTTGTCAGAAACAAACCCGATGGGGCTAACCATTTCATTCACTTTAGCATGAAGTTCTCTTAGCGTTTCGCTCGGCTCAACACCTAGCCAAAGCACCTTAGGATTGTGTTTTTGTCCAAATGTACCAACACCCTTCAGGCTAATACCCAATGGGGCAAAGGGCGAAATATGTGTTTTAAATACGCTATCAATTTTATTAATTTGTGCCTCATCAGCTTCACCAAGGAAAAACAGAGTGAGATGCAACGACTCGAAGTTAACCCATCGTATTCTCTCGTGGCAAAGTTTCTGCTTAAGGTTATTTAGCAACTCAATACTACTAGGATTTAAAGGTATTCCTAGTGCAATAAATGTTCTCATATCAATATTTGGTTAACGAAAACAATTTCTTAAATTATAGCAAATATGCTAAATTTGTTAAAACAGCTTAAACTTAAAACGAATATAATTATGAATACCAAAAAAACGTTTGCCGTAATCCTAGCAGGTTGTGGTTCAAAAGATGGTGCAGAGATTCATGAAGCAACCATGACCCTATACGCAATTAAACAACAAGGAGCCGATTATCAAATATTTGCACCCGACATCAAGCAGCATCACGTAATAAACCACCTTACAGGTGAGGAGATGAACGAAAACCGTAACGTGCTTATTGAGGCTGCCCGAATTGCAAGAGGCAATGCCAAACCCTTGTCTGAACTAAAGGTAACAGAATTTGACGCAATTATCCTCCCAGGTGGCTTTGGTGTTGCCAAAAACCTCTGCACCTTTGCTTTCGATGGTCATAACTGTACTGTAAACAAAGATGTTGAGAGAGTTATTACCGACGCCCATAGCAAGGGCAAACCCATTGGTGCCCTTTGTATATCACCTGTACTGTTAGCCAAACTAATAAAAGGAGCTAAACTTACAATAGGAACCGATAAGGGAACAAAAGAAGCGGTTGAACTACTTGGGGCAAAACACAGTAGCACATCGCATGGGGAGGTTACCATTGACGAGCAAAATCTGCTATTCACAACCCCATGCTACATGCTTGATGCAAACATTGTAGATGTTGCCAACGGAGCAATAGCTATTGTAAAAGAGATGATCAAATTCATGTAAAAACAATTAGAGTGTACAGACCTTTTCTGTACACTCTAATTATTGCATAAAAAGCTACAGCAAGCCGTGCTCATACAGAATAATTAGCTCATTCAGTAACTTATCGTCACCCATTGCCTCAAATTCAGTTTTAAGGTTTGAGCCAAACAATCTGGCCAGAGTTTGCCAGAATACGGCAGAAAAGCCTCCCTTTAAATCTCTAATTACTGCATAGGTGGTTCTCCCCACTTCTCTATCAATCAGCTTAATTAATAATCTACCCTGCGTAAAGGTCAGCTTCACAAGCTGACTCTCGAACTCATCCTTAAGTTCCTTCTCAACCTGCTTTACATATTTTTTTCGGTCTTTGTCTGTTTCGAGAGAACGATAATTGACATCCATTTCGGCTATTTTATATTTTGCGATTTGGGCATATGGATATACCACCTTAAGGTTATGGATTAACCTTCTGTAATTTCTATAATCCCTTTTGCTTGCAAACTTGCGCTCAGGAAAAACCACAATTTGTGGTATTAGAACATTTGCCAGCGTATCGCCGTCAACAATTCTTGTAGGATATACCTTATAGCCATCAATCACAGTCGTTCTTTGAGCCTTTAAGCTACTAAAAACGAACGCAAAACATACAGTAATCAGCAGTATAATAATCTTTTGTCTCATAAAACATCTAAACTACCTTACGCACTTAAAACGCCATAACTTATAAAAAGTTATGAAATCTATCGGGAAGATATTCAAAAGAATGTTAAAATTTTTTTATCTCGTTTTTTTTAAAGAATTTGCAAGCCATTTAAATAGCCCCAAAAACGAGATAAAAGATGGAAATAATTGAAGGAACATACAACAAAAAACCTGCATACGCTGGTTTCTGGATGCGATTCGCTGCTTACCTCATCGATAAAATTATACTGGGTGCTGCATCATTTTTTATACTCATCCCTGTACTGGTAGTCATTGGTTATGTTGGTAGACTATTCGATATTATACATCCCGAGGAACTAATGGAAATGGGAAACCTACTACGTTTTTCCATTGCTTTGGGTGGACTACTCCTTTTGTTCCTATTCAGTCTTCCTCTGGAATGGCTTTACTACGCTCTAATGGAGTCTTCTAAATTCCAAGGCACGCTTGGTAAATTAGCCGTTGGCATAAAGGTTACTGATTATGAGGGAAACAGGGTTAGTTTTGGAAGAGCCACAGGGAGATATTTTGCGCGAATAATAACCAACATGACCATGTTTATTGGTTATATCATTGCAGGATTTACTGAACATAAGCAAGCGCTGCACGATATGGTTGCCAGCTGTCTTGTAGTTAAACATTAGTCAAGAATCAACAATAACTAGAGGTTTTCTGTTGTGCAGAAAGTAAATATTTGATTATGGAAAGGTATAATAAGAGTTACGCTAGCGAAGAAATAACCGTTTTCTGGAAACCACGTGAGTGTATACATGCAACAACCTGCTACACAAAATTGCTGGCGGTTTTTAACCCCCGAAATCGCCCGTGGATAAACATGCAAGGTGGCTCAACAGAGCAGATTATCGACATAGTAAACCAATGCCCTACAAACGCTCTTACCTTTAAATGGAACAATGTAGAAAAGAATAATCAGGAAGAATCACCCAAAGCTGTTGGGGGAAAGAACGATCAAACATCATCGGCAACCGAAAAAGAAGTAAGACCAGTTAAAATTCAGGTAATGAGAAACGGACCATTGCTTCTTTCAGGCAAATTCAAGCTAATAGGAGAAAATGGGCAAGAACTTAAACCGATGCAGATGATATCGCTTTGCAGATGTGGGGCAACAAATAACCCTCCATTCTGCGATGGAACCCATTTTAAAATTGGTTTTAAAGACCCGGAGGAATAAACTATGCAAAACAACAATACCGAAAATAATTACACCCAGGTTAAAATTAACAAAGGAGGTCCCATTAAGGTCACAGGTAAATTTAAAATCTCAGGAACAGACGGTAGTCGGATTGATAAAGAGAATCAGAATGAGGTTTACCTTTGTGCCTGTGGAAAATCAAAAAGGAAACCATTTTGCGATGGAGCGCATAACGGTTAACTGTACAAATGAGTTTAAAACACAACAAACCAACTTCCCCATTTCTAAAAGCATTATTTGTTATAGTTGGTCTCATTTCTTTAGGGCTAGGGATTATTGGAATCGTACTTCCAGTTCTTCCAACAACTCCTTTCTTCCTGCTATCAGCCTATCTTTTCCTGAGGAGTTCACAAAGATTATACCGGTGGCTATTAACCCATAAACTCTTTGGGAACTACATCAAAAACTATATTTATCACAAGGCGATAGGGAAGGGAGTAAAAATATTTACACTCGTATTACTTTGGTCAACAATCCTTCTAAGTATATATCTGGTTAGGGAAAAGATTTGGCTGCAAATATTTTTAGCCATTGTAGCCGTAGCCGTCTCCATTCATGTACTTAGGCTAAGAACAATGACCAAAGAGCTAAACCACTCAGAAATTGGTGAGGGCAAAATAGAAAATAAAAATGAGAACCACCCTAAAGTCGAGTAGGTTAAGGGGTTATTCCCTAAACCTCTCACCCATCGTCCATGCCCTCGCACGAGGCAGTTTCAGTTAACGGTTTAACTTCGCATAATTAATGACAAATTAAACTAGGTTTTATTCTCTAAACCAAAGGTTACTAATTGCTTGATGTATTTGTGGAGCAGCCGACTTTCGCCACTATCCCACGTCAGATAAAGCAATAATCCACGATTGATAGTTTACAACTCACTGTCTCTTTAAGAAGCAAACTAAACCTATCGTTCGTTTTGTAATCTTTCAAATAGAACTCTTAAAACGGTCTACGTTCTCTTTTGCAATGACTAAATCACCACTCTTTAAAATGGCGTATCCCAACAATACTGTTTTATCAACGTCACAAACCATGCTCTTCTCTTCGTTTGCCTTGATTACTAATATGTTGGCGATAAATGCACTGATGGATTTATTAACTCTTTCGCCTGCCGTTTGACTTCGTACATAGATACTAGAATCATCTGCATAATGAACAAAACAATGCCCTCGCTTTACGAGTTCTTTATCCAATTCGTCTAGAACAA
>JAQUJY010000056.1:8444-18846 GCA_028680705.1 Bacteroidales bacterium | reverse complement strand
CAAATCGGTGAAAGGGGGAAATTCGTCGGTAAGGAACAGAATACTTTAATCAACCCTCTTTTTAAAATGCGGAGAATTACCTTGCTCGCCATACCCAATGGTATCACCAGTAAGCCGAATACTAGCCTCTAGGCTACTCTTGCTATCATCAAAAGCCTCATCGGTACAAGGTTTATTATTGTATAGTTTGTAGCTATCTCTATATATACCTGGGGTAATATTTGGCATAATTACATTGGCTCCTACTTTTAATCCCTTCTCGCGTCCAAGCTTATCAATGGCCTGCAATGCTGTTGGGGCAACAATATTTATATCCTTCATAAGGATTCTGAGTATTGCGGTCATCTTTAGCGAAAGTGTAAAGCGCTCCTCAAGAGGTAATAGCTGGTCTTTATATTTGTATAAAGGTGTATCAGGATGCTCAACGTAAGGACCCATACCCACCATATCAATATCCATGCTTTTAATCCACAGCAAATCCTCAGCCAAATTATCGAGTGTTTGAAATGGCAAACCAATCATAACCCCAGAGCCAACCTGATACCCTACCCTTCGCAACAACCTTAAGCATTCAATGCGATTATCAAAATCGTGCGCCTTGTTATTAGGATGTAACTTTGCGTAAAGTTCTTTATTTGAAGCCTCAATTCGAAGCAAATACCGTATGGCGCCATTATCAAACCACCTTTTATAGGTATCCTCAGTTTGCTCTCCCATGGATAGGGTTATCCCTAATCCACCTTTTGTCGCCCTATTAATCTTACCAAGAAGCATTGTTATTCTATCAACAAATTCCTTTGTATCCTTTTCTCCAGACTGCAATGCAATGCTGGCATAGTCGTTTTTCCATGCAAGCACAGCTGCCTCAACTACCTCTTCGTCGGTTAAATTATACCTTTCGGTATTCGTATTTGAAGATCTGATACCACAGTAAAAGCAGTTCTTTCTGCAGTAGTTCGACATCTCAATCAACCCACGAAAATATACTTTGCAACCCACATAATGTTCCTTTACCTCAGCAGCCTTTGCGTATAGTTTATCCTTATCTTCTGCTTCTGCTTCAAGCAAAATCACTATATCCTCTTTTGTCAACTCACGCTTGCTAAGTATTGAATCTATTGTGCTCATATATCAAGTAAATTAATGTACAAATATACAACCTATAAGCTTTGAACAAATAAAGCATAAACAAGTTTTAAAGCACTTGCCAAAATTTAGCTTTGAAAAAAAAGATTTCGTAAGTTTGCTGACAATTCCTAAACTTAGGTAAAAATCAATTCAAAAAATAAAAATAATGATAACCAAAGAGTTAACAAACCCGCAAAGCATAGTTATTATAGGTGGGTCAGACGATATCCAAAAACCAGGCGGTAGAGTACTTAAGAACCTAATCGACAACAACTACAGTAAGCCATTATATGTTGTTAATCCAAAAGCAGATAGCATTCAGGGAATAAAGTGCCATAAAAGTGTTAATGATTTACCACAGGTTGACCTTGCCATAATTGCTATTGCTGCAAAATACTGCCCAGAAACGGTAAGAGTTCTAGCAAAAGAAAAGAAAACTCGTGGTTTTATCATACTTTCGGCAGGCTTTCATGAGGAAAGCGAAGAAGGTGCTAGGCTTGAGCAAGAAATTGTTGATACTATAAACTCTGTTAACGGCAGCCTAATTGGACCCAACTGCATTGGGATGATGAACTCAAACTACACAGGAGTTTTCTCGCTTCCCATTCCAAAACTAGAACCAAAAGGAATCGACTTTATTACTGGTTCGGGGGCAACCGCCGTGTTTATTCTAGAAACGGGTATAATAAAAGGATTAACATTCTCATCGGTTTACAGCGTTGGTAATAGTGCACAAATGGGGGTTGAGGATATCCTTAAGGAGATGGACGAGAATTTTGATCCCAAAACAAGCTCGCTGGTTAAACTTTTATATGTTGAAAGCATAAACAAACCCGACATGCTTTTAAAACATGCATCGTCGCTAATTCGTAAAGGATGCAAAATTGCTGCAATAAAAAGTGGAGGTTCCGAAGCCGGTAGCCGTGCTGCCAGCTCACATACGGGCGCTCTAGCCAGTAGTGATGTTGCTGTTGAAGCTCTTCTCAGAAAAGCAGGGATTGTTAGATGCCATAGCCGTGAAGAGTTAGTTAGCGTAGCAAGTATCTTTGTGCATCCTGAACTAAAAGGAAAGCGCATAGCCATTATTACCCATGCTGGTGGTCCTGCTGTTATGCTTACCGATGCCCTTTCGAACAACAATCTTGAAGTACCCACTATAACAGGACCAAAGGCTGACGCTTTACTAGAAAAACTATTTGCAGGATCGTCTGTTGCAAATCCAATCGATTTTCTTGCCACCGGAACAGCAGAACAGCTTGGGCATATAATCGATGCCTGCGAAAACGACTTCGATAATATTGACGCCATGGCTGTAATCTTTGGTAGCCCAGGGCTATTCCCTGTTTTCGATGTTTATGATGTGCTAGATGAAAAAATGAGTGAATGCAAAAAACCCATTTACCCCATTTTACCATCAATTATTAACGTGAAAGATGAAATTGCTCACTTCATCGCCAAGGGACGCGTTAATTTCCCCGATGAGGTAATCTTTGGTAATGCACTGGCAAAAGTTTACCATACTCCAAAGCCACAACCCGAAAACATTGAGCAACCCAAGATAAACGTTAAAGCCATTCGTAACATTATTGATAATGCGGATAACGGATATCTTTCACCCGACAAGCAACAAGAACTTCTCGACGCAGCAGGCATTTCACGCGCTGGCGAGGCCGTGGTAACATCTGCCAACGATGCCCAAAAGGCTGCACAAAAACTAGGATATCCTGTGGTAATGAAAGTAGTGGGACCCGTCCATAAATCAGACGTTGGCGGCGTAGTGCTTAATGTTAAAACACCAGAAGCTGTTGCTGACGAATTTAACCGAATGATTAAAATAAAGGACACAACGGCCATTCTAATTCAGCCAATGCTAAGCGGTGTTGAGCTATTTGTTGGTGCAAAACGTGAGGATCTATTTGGACACATGGTACTATGTGGACTTGGCGGTATTTTTATTGAGGTTTTAAAAGATGTTAACACGGGCATAGCACCCATTTCTAAGGATGCTGCTACCGACCTAATTAGTCGCTTAAAAAGTTACAGAATACTAGAAGGAGTTCGCGGACAGGAGCCTGTTAACGTAGAGCATTTTGCCGAAATAGTGGCCCGAGTTTCAGCCTTAGTTGCCGCTGCACCAGAGATTTTCGAAATGGATCTTAACCCACTTCTAGGTAGAAAAGATAAAGTGGTTGCCGTTGATGCAAGGATAAGGATAGAGAAGGAATAAATACTAATTGTAATAATGAAGCATCCGTGATAGCAGCGTTAGTATACAAAAACACGACTACTCCATGGATGTTTCATATATACCTTTAAATAAAACACTAAGAGTAAACACATGAAAAAAAAGGATATACTGGTAATTGCAATAGTAGCAGTACTACTACTACCCTTCTTCGTTGTCCCCTCGGTTTATAAAGCATACGCAGATTTCAATACAGCACATGGGATGATAATGAGCTTTATTAAGTTTGCCATTTTAGCAACCTTTGGAGAAATGATTGGTCTTAGAATTAGAACTGGAAACTACAATCAACCAGGTTTTGGAGTAATTCCAAGGGCTATTGTATGGGGTTTTCTAGGCCTAACAATAAACATGGCATTCATAATATTTAGTAAAGGCACAATACCACTTCTTGAGTATTTGGGCATGCAAAACCCAGGAAATATTCTCAATGGAAACCTATCATTTGCAAAAATCTTGGTGGCTTTTTGTATTAGCACTGCGTTAAACCTAATTTACGCACCCATTATGATGACTCTACACAAAATAACTGACACACATATAACGAATAATGGAGGTACCGTTGCTGGTTTGCTAAAACCCATTAAAATGGGCAATATTATGGCTAATATGGACTGGAGAGTTCAATGGGACTTTGTTTTTAAAAAGACTATTCCTTTTTTTTGGATACCAGCCCATACTATCACATTTTTGCTCCCTGCTGATTTTAGAGTACTCTTTGCTGCCATACTTGGTATTGCGCTTGGAGTATTACTATCAATTGGCTCACTAAAAAGCGCAAAATAAAATATCTGAAAGATGAAAAGGATAATGAACAGGATAAAGCGGTTAACAATTACAGAACTACTGCTAATTGGAACCGTAATTATTCTCATCATTATAGTTATTTATCGCTGGGAGTGGATTTATAATGAGGTGAGTTCTACAATATCAAATAGATTCGACCCATTAAAATAATGATCATCTCTCCTTTATAATACAGCAGTAATGCGCACAGGGTATCTTTGAAAAACCGCATTAATTGCGTATATTTGTGTACACGATTTTAAGTTAAACATATTATAACCTCCATCTAATGAAAAATAAAGTAGGTATATTTTACGGGCCAACCGGCGGAAAAGCCGAAAACGTTGCCCAAAAAATAAGAAAAGCCATTGGCGAAGACATGGCAGATTTAATCCCAATTAAGAACAGCAAAGCTGCTGATTTTGATAAGTACAAAAACATTATCCTAGGCTGCTCAACCACAGGTAAGGAAACCTGGGACGCAGAAAGAACTAAGCCTGATTGGGATCTTTTCAGGCCCGAATTTGATAAAATTAACTACGAAGGGAAAACATTTGCCCTTTTTGGACTGGGTGATCACATTACCTATGCCTCTAAGTTTATTGATACCGTTGGTTTTATTGGCAAAATTTTAATTAGAAAAGGGGCAAAGATTGTTGGCCAGGTTCCTACTAGTGGATATAAATTCACCGACTCTGAAGCAGTGATAAACAACGAGTTCATTGGTTTGCCAATTGATGAAGATTATGAACCAGAACTAACAGACAAAAGGATTAGTGAGTGGACAGCAAAGCTTAAAACCGTATTTAGTTAGATTAGCTAAAAAGTCCTTACTTACACCCAACACAAAGCACCTTTGTAAACATTAGGTGCTTTTTTGCTTTACCAAACATTGTGTTTGTAACAGAATCTATTCAATTATGCTTGAAATCATTCTAAATTCATAAATAACGTTACAAACTGTTATTAAAAACATCGAAATACTTTTAATTTATAGAAATCTTTTATAAAATTGTGTTCTGAAATATCGTGATTACGTAAACTATGTAATTAATTTGTTATCAGTTGAATAGCATTAAACATATTTGAATTATGAAAGACACTCCCATTCCCAACAGTATTGTTAAGGCAAAAATTGCTGAAACAGGAATAGAGAATGTTGGCAAAGCAACTATTAGAGAGATAGTTAGACTTGTTAGCGAAATAGAGAATGCCTCTGGGCAAAAGTTTGTTAGAATGGAAATGGGCGTTCCTGGCCTTAAGCCATCTGAATTTGGCGTAAACGCAGAAATTGCAGCATTAAAGAAAGGAGTTGCCCAGTTCTACCCAATAATCGATGGGTTACCAGAGCTCAAAACCGAAACTTCTAAGTTTGTAAAAAACTTTATGAATGTTGATGTTGACAAAAAATGCTGTATTCCCACAGTGGGCTCAATGCAGGGAGGAATGGCCTCTTTTCTTGTTGCCAACCGATGCCAAGCCCAAAAGGACACAGTTCTTTTTATTGACCCAGGTTTCCCCGTTCAAAAGCAACAGCTTAAGGTGCTTGGTATGAAATACGAAACCTTTGATGTTTACAATTTCAGAGGACCTAAGCTAAAAGAGAAACTGGAAAGCTATCTAAAGAAAGGCAATATCAGTACCATTATTTACTCAAACCCAAACAACCCTTCGTGGATTTGCTTTACCGACACAGAGTTACAAACCATTGGTGAGTTAGCAACTAAATACGATACCATTGTTATTGAAGATTTGGCCTACTTTGCCATGGACTTCAGAAAAGATTTATCCAAACCAGGTAAGCCGCCATATCAAGTATCAGTAGCTAACTATACCGATAACTGGATTATGCTAATATCAAGTTCAAAAGCATTTAGTTATGCAGGCCAAAGAATTGGTTCACTTGTGATTAGCGACAAACTATTCGACAGGCAATATCCCGATCTTAAACAATACTTCGCATCCGACAAATTTGGATTCTCAATAATTTACGGAGCAGTTTACTCATTATCATCGGGAACATCGCACTCTGCCCAATACGGGCTTGCTGCCATGCTTAAAGCAGCAAACGAGGGCAAGTTAGACTTTGTTGATATGGTTAGGGTATATGGAGAGAGAGCAAAATCCATGAAAAAACTTTTCACCACCTATGGCTTTAAAATCGTTTACGATATGGACGAAGGCAAGCCATTGGCCGATGGTTTTTACTTTACAATTTCCTATCCTGGATTTACCGGTGGTGAGTTAATTGAAAAATTGCTATACTATGGCATAAGTGCAATCTCACTAGGAATAACCGGTAGCGAGCGTACCGAAGGGTTGCGTGCATGCGTATCGCAAACACATCCCGATCAGTTTACTGACCTAGAGTTTAGGCTTAAACGCTTTCAAGAGGATCATCCTTTAAATTAAACAATTTAATAATCACTACTTAAAACATAATATTTGTATGGCAAAAATTAGAGGAGCTGTAGTAGTTGATGTGGAAAAATGCAAAGGTTGTAATCTTTGTGTTATCACATGTCCTACTAACGTGCTGGCGCTAGCCCACGAAGTAAATGCCAAAGGGTACAACTATGCCTACATGGCAAACCCCGAAGCTTGTATTGGCTGCGCAAACTGTGGGCTTGTGTGCCCCGACAGCGTAATTGAAGTTTATAAGGTAAAGGTTGAGGCATAAGCCTAACCCTAAGGTTATTCACATTTTAAAATATTAGTAAAATGGCAGATTACAGACTAATGAAGGGTAATGAGGTTATTGCCGAGGCCGCTATACGCTGCGGTTGCGATGGGTATTTTGGTTACCCTATTACCCCTCAGTCAGAAATTATGGAAACACTCATGGATAAAAAACCATGGGAGGATACAGGCATGGTTGTACTACAAGCCGAAAGTGAAATTTCTGCAATTAATATGGTATACGCCGGTGCCGGATGCGGAAAAAAAGTTATGACATCCTCTTCGAGCCCAGGCATTAGCCTTAAGCAAGAAGGCCTAACATATATTGCAGGTGCAGAACTTCCATGCTTGGTTGTGAACGTAGTTAGAGGAGGACCCGGACTTGGAACTATTCAACCTGCACAGAGTGACTACTTCCAGGCAGTTAAAGGTGGTGGTCATGGCGATTACCATCTAATTGTTCTAGCTCCAGCATCAGTTCAAGAGATGAACGATTTTGTTGGTTTAGGCTTCGACCTAGCATTTAAATATCGCAATCCAGTTATGATTCTATCCGATGGCGTTATTGGACAGATGATGGAAAAGGTGAAACTAAGCGAAGTTAAGCCTAGATGGACCGCTGAGGAAATTAAAAAAATGAGCGGCTCATGGGCAACCACAGGCAAAACAGCCGATAGAGATTATAACGTAATTACCTCCCTTGAACTGGACAGTGCTCGTCAGGAGCAATTTAACCACAAGTTAATTGCCAAGTACAACACCATTAAAGAGAATGAGGTTCGCTACGAAATGATTGACTGCGAAGATGCTGATTACATCATTGTAGCATACGGATCATCGAGCAGGATAAGTCAAAAAGCAATTCAACTTTGCCGCGAAAAAGGACTTAAAGTAGGACTTCTTCGTCCAATAACACTATATCCATATCCATCTAAAGTGATTAATGAGTTAGCCGACCGTGTTAAGGGATTCCTTTCTGTAGAGATGAGCGCAGGTCAAATGGTTGAAGACGTTCGCCTTGCAGTTAACGGAAAAGTTCCCGTAGAGCATTTTGGGCGCCTAGGGGGAATGATTCCCACTCCAAACGAGGTTGTTAGCGCAATTGAAGAGAAAATTATTAAAGTGAAGTAATCATGGAAGTAAAAGATATCATTAAGCCAGAAAATCTGGTGTATAAAAAGTCATCACTTCTAACTGACAACGTTACGCACTACTGCCCTGGCTGTAGCCATGGAGTGGTTCATAAACTAGTTGCCGAGGTTATTGAAGAAATGGGTATTCAGGAGAAAACTATTGCAGTATCACCTGTTGGTTGCGCTGTATTGGCATACAACTACATTCGCGTTGATTGGCAAGAGGCTGCTCACGGTAGAGCACCTGCTTTAGCATCTGCAATTTCGAGATTAATGCCCGAGAAGTACGTTTTCACTTATCAGGGAGATGGTGATCTTGCATCTATTGGAGCAGCGGAAATTATTCATGCATGCAACCGCGGTGAAAATATTGTGGTTATCTTTATAAACAATGCTATTTATGGTATGACCGGTGGGCAAATGGCACCAACTACTCTTTTGGGTATGAAAACTGCCACATCACCTTACGGACGGACTGTAGCGTTAAATGGCCACCCACTAAAAATCACTGAGCTAATCGCTCAACTACCAGGAACAGAGTATGTTACTCGCCAGGCAGTACACACTCCTGCAGCAGTTCGCAGATGCAAAAAGGCTATACTTAAGGCATTCCAGAACGTGGGCGAGAAAAAAGGTGCTCAATTAGTTGAGGTTGTTTCTACCTGCAGCTCCGGATGGAAGCTTACCCCCGAAAAATCAAATGAGTGGATGGTTGAGAACATGTTCCCATTCTATCCGCTAGGCGATTTAAAAGGTTAATACGTAATTTAAAACTATTGAAGCTATGACAGAAGAAATAATAATAGCCGGTTTTGGTGGACAGGGTGTTCTCTCAATGGGAATGATTCTAGCCTACTCTGGCATTATGCAAGACCAAGAAGTATCGTGGATGCCATCGTATGGCCCCGAAATGCGCGGAGGAACTGCTAACGTTAACGTTATTCTTAGCGATGAGCGTATTAGTTCACCAATTTTGCACGATTTTGATACTGCAATAATCCTTAATCAGCAATCGCTAGATAAGTTTGAGAAATCGGTTAAGCCCGGAGGGATTTTATTATATGACCCTAACGGCATAGTTCGTCACCCAGAGCGTAAGGATATAAAAATTTACAAGGTTTCGGCTACCGATGAGGCAACTAAAATGCAAAGTGCAAAGACTTTTAACATGATTGTGCTAGGTGCTTATCTTAAGATAAAGCCAATTGTTAAAATGGACAATGTTATTAAAGGGCTTGAAAAATCATTACCCGAAAGGCACCACCACCTAATCCCTTTGAACGTAGAGGCCATTAAGCGTGGACAAGAGGTAGTTAAGGAATATAAGCCAAGTTAACATTCTGAATATTCACAATAAAAAAGAGGCAGCCTTATTGGGCAGCCTCTTTTTTATTTGTTATATAATTTCTGAAAGTTAATATTATTCTTACTTATTGGTTTAATTAGTCCTTTATGCAACGCACGGAATAATACATTCCCTCAGGTATATCCACCTGCTGCAAATAGACACCATCAAAATTATTAATGCTTAAATAACCGGGAGTAAGCTCATATTGAAACCAGTAGTTTGCATCATATCTATAATTATAATAGTCCAAATCTCCTTGTTGTGGACGTTGAATCCCTTCGCCACCCGGCACCGCCGTGAATCCTGATGAATTTGTTGGCACTAAACCTCCATCAACCCAAATTCCTGAATCATCCATTAAGTCAGATGCTATTAGATAGTAATCAATATAATCTGTTGCTGACACTTCTTTTAATAACTTATTCCAATCATTCTCAGTTGGAACATTCCATCCTGTTGGGCACAATCCTCTTGAATCGGTAATTACATTTTCGCTATATAATTTACCGAGGATCCTTAATGTATCTTCTGGTAGATTGGGGTATTGGGTTATGTAATTTGTCTCTATATCATCGCCATTACTATATTTAGTAGTTCTAAGATTTTCTTTCATCCAAACTTGGTTACCTATGGTAACTGTTTCATAGCTATCACCATCGATAACTATTGGTAACGAACCTACACTTCCGCCTGTTTGTATATCGCCCTGTACCTGTACATTACCTGTTGTGGCAAGGTTAGTGAGAACGTTAGTACTATCCCTATTAACTGTTAAGTAATCGGTGTATCCCTTTGTTTGATCGCTAAAACCTCCAACAGCAAAGCCGCCCCTATTTCCTTTTGATAGGTCATCGGATAAAATAAATTTGGCACTATCGGGACTTACAGTAAAGAAATTATGATTTACTCCTTTGGTTTGGTCACTATATCCTCCAATTGCAAAGCCACCCCTATTCCCTTTTACTCCATCTTCGGCTGATTGCTGAATATTGAACTGAACCATATCAGGGAAAATGGTTAAATAGTCAACTCCACCCTCTTTGGTTTGATCGCTAAAACCACCAATAGCAAAACCGCCTCTAT
>JAQUJY010000056.1:0-8344 GCA_028680705.1 Bacteroidales bacterium | reverse complement strand
CCTTTTACTCCATCTTCGGCTGATTGCTGAATATTGAACTGAACCATATCAGGGAAAATGGTTAAATAGTCAACTCCACCCTCTTTGGTTTGATCGCTAAAACCACCAATAGCAAAACCGCCTCTATTTCCTTTTACTCCATCTTCGGCTGATTGCTGAATATTGAACTGAACCATATCAGGGAAAATGGTTAAATAGTCAACTCCACCCTCTTTGGTTTGATCGCTAAAACCACCAATAGCAAAACCGCCTCTATTTCCTTTTACTCCATCTTCGGCTGACACATAAACTTTTGCTCCCGATTCGTAAACAGCAAATACGATTAAACCTTCGCTGTTGCGAACTGAGAAGAGTGGCTCTTCTTCATCACGACCCTGTTCAGGGAAAATCTCTACCGTATTTTTACTAACCGACATTCTATTGGATGCACCCCAAACATCGTTATTATACACAACAGTTTGTCCTTCGAGGGCATCACCCTGAATTGCATTGCCAGCGTTTAACGCATATGGAACTGAAAGGATTTGAGAAACACCTAGAGTAACGTACGATCCATCACTCCCTTTCCTGATATCAACCTGAATAAAAATATCTTCTTCCCAAGGTATTAGGGAAAAATTGCCTTCGGGGTTTTGGCCTCCGCCAACTGCAATTGCAACGACACCTTGAGCACTGGTGGTAAGTGCATGCTCCTCTTGATAAACAATATCTCCATCAGCTACAGTCTTACGCAGAATGACCTTAAGACCAACTTCCTGATTGCCCATAATTGAGCCATCAGGATTTCTGACAGCAGCTTGGTAGTTAAACTTTTGGGGCACCTGCCCGATTAACAAAACTGGCAAGAAAAGTGTAATAAGTAAAAAAAGTAGTATTTGTCTCATGGTTAATTGGTTTTAGTTAAAAATACTTACACTAAGTTAAAGGTATACTAAATTTACTATTAAATCAATTTATATTTTAATTATTTTATGTATATACGTTATAATAAAGCAACTTAAAAAGAATAATGCTAAACTATGCTGATAGTATAAACATCATAAACAAAGAAATGTTGGAGGAATTAAAGATTTATTTTACTCTTAGCCCAACAACTGTGATATCATCACGTTGCGTTACATTGCCTTTAAAACGATTAAATTCCATATCCAATTCTTTACCAAGAGTTTGCATTGGGCTTTCAGCATTTTTTTGAATAGTGGCAATTAGCTTTTTGGATGAAAATTTCTTTCCAGATTCGTTATTCTGATCGGATATTCCATCAGTATAAAGGAAGATTGAATCACCTGACCTAAGATGCAGTAGTTTATTTTCGTACCTAGGATCTATATCCGGGAGAATTCCACCTATAGATTTTCTATTCCCTCTTATAACATTAACCCTTCTCTGGGAATTAGAATAAAAAAGCAAGGGTCTGTTTGCTCCGGCAAAGCTAACCAAATACTGACCCTCATCAATTCGTTCTATTAGGCAAATGGAAACATCCATTCCATCAAAATTCTCGCTTGTCTCCTGATGAAGAACTAATTTGAGCATTTTGTCAAGTTCGGTTAGTATTCTTGCTGGATCCTTAATTCTTCTCTCATTGATGATCTCACATAGCATTCTGCTACCAATCATGCTCATGAACGCTCCAGGCACCCCATGTCCTGTACAATCAACAACAGTAAAAATAAACCTTTCCGCACCCTTTTTGTTTGCTTTCTGCAGCTGCGAAAACCAGTAAAAGTCGCCAGAAACAACGTCTTTTGGTTTGTAGATAATAAAGTTTTCAAAATGTTCATCTATGCTTTTTCTGTCGGGTAGTATTGCCTGCTGTATGGTGAGGGCGTACTGAATACTTGCATGGGTTTGCTTATTCTGATGTGCTAATTCATCGCGTTGGGTCTCAATTTCCTCTTTTTGCTGCCTTAGTTCTTCGCTTTTATCCTGAATATCTCTCTTTTGCTGAAGGATCTCCTTTGTTCTCTGCTCTACTATATCCTGAAGTTTTAAATTCGATTGGATTAATATACGTGTCTTTATCTTAATAGAAAGTATAACTATTACAACAAATAGTAATAAATAGGCAAGATAGGCTATTGGATGGAGATACCATGGGCGTAAAATCACAAAGCTAAATGACGCTATATTGCTCTCAACATTAAAAACGCTTATGCTTTTTACCTTAAAAGTGTACCTCCCGAAGGGTAAGTTGGTGTAATCCTTTACTTGGGATGAACTAAATTCCGACCATTTCTCATCAAAACCATCAAGCATATAGGAGTAGGCAATTCTTTCTTCCTGCCCAAAAAGTGTAGATGAAAAACTGAAGGTTAAGGAATTCTGACTAAAAGAGATTTTAGGAATACCACCACTATCCTGAGAATTTTTGTTGAAATAACCCTTGTTTGGGTAATCGTATTTATATGCACCACCAAACAAGGGGGTGTTTTGGTTTATTAATACCTCACGGATGAGAGCATTCGGAATTTTTATGCTCTTATTCTTAATGTTCGAATCGAATCGATAAAGGCCATCAGCTCCAGCAATCCATGTAACTCCATTCTCTTCAGTATAGGTATCGTAAAAAACCATAGGAGGTATTTCGTTGAGTTCGGTAGGATTCCGAATGTACTTATCCTCATCGTTTAAATAAGTCCTTTCTATACTTCTTGAATTAAAATCGGAATACGACTCAAACCATAGGTATCCATTATTATCGAAATTTAAAATCTTAACTCCCTTACCCCCATCCCCAAACTCTGCGCCTAATAGGTAACTAGGTTTAAACAGATCATTTTGGTAATCGAAATATGAAAGTCCGTTTGAACAGGATAGCAGTAGCTGATTGTTTACAAAGATAAGCTTAGAGTCCCCATCGAAACTGGTACAGTTTTCAGTATCTGTAAAAACTTTAATCTCATCAAAAATAAGGCTGTTTGGGTTAGATGATTTGACCCTAACTATACCGCGATACCGATTAACAAACCAAATGTATCCATTTGAATCTTCTACAATATCTTCAACCCGACCATCGATATCCGCAAATTTACCCAAGTACTGCCAGCCTCCTTTTTTATACCTAGCCAACCCAACACCATCATACAATCCCAAGAAAACAAGATCAGCATGATGTTTTGACTTGAAAATAGTAAATGCTGGTTCGGCTTCGCCACGTATCCTAACTGATTTAAAACCATCAACGCTGTAAACCCCATCGCCTGTGGCAACTAGTAAATGATTTTTTTTATCAGATGTTGTAATTCCCTGAATATCCCACGAGAGATTTAATATTCCGTCAACACGATTAAACAATCCTTGGTTTAAACCAAATACACCCATATTGGATGATATATACACCGTTGAATCATACTTGTAAACTGACTGAAGTAGACCTTGGACGCCAAAATCTTCACTAAACGAAGTTAAGGGAGAGTTCAATGCTGAATATGAAATACCATTATTAAGGGCTAGCCAAATATTTTCCTGTTTATCGCAAGTTAAATACAAAACTGTTTCATCTTGTATTCCCTGAGACTTTCCTATGTACTGAACAATATCTCCATATTTATCAATAACTGCTGCTCCACCCCTGTAAGTTCCAAAAGCAAAATTCCCATTGGGTAAATTAATCCCATTGTAAACCCAATTCTGCATAAAAAAATTATTATTTGACGTTTTAAAGCGTGAGAGTCTCGACTCGACTGCAATGCCGTCTTTAATACTGGAAAGTTCATACAACCAAAATCCATCGTCATACGTAGCTATCAGTATCTGATTTTTGTCATAAGATAACATTGAATAGATACGCGTATTTTCAAAATGGGTTCCTTCGGGGGCAAGCGTTAACGTGTCGTTTGCTAAAACTGTTAAGCCGACCTGAGGCTGTAGTGAATATATTTTATTGTTTACAAAATAGGTTCTATGGAAAATAGTTTTAGGATACAAAACAGTAAACTCATCATCGTATAACCTAATTATACAGCTGTTACTGCAAAAATAAACTCCCTGGTTGGTTGCATAAACCTGCCTAACCATGCCAATGTTCACATCTATTTTAGGTGCAAAATCAATTAGCGAGTTATAAACCATATACCCTAAACTGTCTGGAGCAAGAAAGCCTATTTCATCTTGCCCTCCAACCCAAACTTGCCCATTATTATCAGTATCAAGGCAACGTGCTGTAACTCCATTAATCGAAATTAATCTCCAAGTAGTACCGTCGTACTCAAGTACACCACTATTATTAGCGGCATAAATAAGGCCTCTTAAATCCTGAATTACCGCCCAATTCTGAAAATGGCCTCCATAGTCTCCGTGTGAGAAGTTTTTATATGGCAATAGGCCAATTGCTTGAACCTGAAAAGCGCTAACATATAGTAATAAAAGCAATAACCACCCTCGCAAAAATCTCATAAATTACTTTATAGAATTAATCATTTAGGAAAATTAATAAAAAAACCAAAACAATGATACTATATTTTACAGTTTGTTTGTAAAAACCGAAGTTCAATCATATTTTTAACACTTATGGTCAAAAATAATATGATTTAGTTATTAAATAGTTGTAAATTGCGAGTGCATTTTGTTGTAGTAAACATTATGCATAGTTTTTTCATACTTTTTGGTTGAGTGTTATTCGTGTTTTTGGGGAAAGGAGGCTCTGGTTGGCCTCCTTTCTATTTTTCTACAAAAGCGATAACGTTTTTCAATATTTATTCAAGGGTTACCTAAATATTTATTTTAATCTCTCCACACAAACTATAAAAAGTTGTTTTTGCAATTGCGCAATGATTAAAGTTTTCCCCTAGATACCCAACCCCTTTATTATTCTTGCTGCTTTATCATCAACACTTAGGTTTTGAAACTCTTTCCTACTTTTTTCTGATAATTCATTTTGTTCTGTCTGGATTTGCTGCTTTAGCTCTGCAACCTCAGTTTCCTTCCTATTGGTTAAGTAATTTCGGGCCACACTAGGAAATAATTCAAGTAGCAGTTCTTCCTCTTCAGTTGCAGCAAGTTTGATGCCTCCAAAATCCTCAAGAATAATTGGATTATCCTGAGGCTTGTAATCCTTGGAACTGAAAGGAACCTCTTTTCTATCGCCACAAATTTTCTCTCTGAACTCGGGGTCAATTTCAATTGGTGTTTTACCGTAAATTCCTTTTACCAAATTCTTAAATTGGGTTGAAGGATTTGAGTATGGATCATCACCCTTATCAACTGATACAAGATAGTTTACAGACTGAGCGCCCACAATCTGGCTGGTTGGGGTAACCAATGGAGGACAACCGGCCTCAACCCTAACAAGTGGTACTGTTTCGAGCACTTTAGGAAGCAAATCGTCCATTTTCATCTGCCTAAGCTGAGCCAGCATATTGGTGTACATTCCACCGGGAATTTCAGCATTCCGAACACGGCTGTCGGGTGCAATAAAATTAAACCATAACTCAATAGCCAACGTTGCGTCAAGTAACTCCTGCTCCTTACCTTCCTTTGCAAAGGCAATGGCACTGTCAAATAGCTTATCTACTGCTTTAGGCAAAGTATCGGCAGTGATATCAAAATCAATGGGGAATTGCTTATACGAATCAAATTCGGCTAGTTCCTTTCTAATCTGCTTCAACTCTTGGTTAATTTTTACAACTGCATCAAGGTTTACTCCGGTATCAAGTCCTAGCTTATCAGCAAAAATCTGAACCAGTTCAAAAGCTGGTGCTGCTGGTCCGCCGGCTAAGGTCGAAATTGATGTGTCAACAATATCTGCCCCATTGATAATTGCCATTAGCGTTGATGCTAAACCGTATCCCGGGGTACAGTGAGTATGAAAATCGATTGGTAAATTCACCTCCTTTTTTAGCCTGCGCATAAGTTCTCCAGATTCGTTGGGAGTTATAAGACCCGCCATATCCTTAATGGTAATCATATCGGCACCCATGACCTCAAGTTGCTTGGCCTTATTCACAAAATAATCGATGCTAAAAACATCGGTTGGTAACTTTTTGCGCTTAACAAAGGCTAACGCCTTTTGCTTTGCTGTAAACTTGGGATTAACAGTATAGCAAACGGCGCAATCTGCTAATCCGCCATTCTCCTTTACATACTTAATTGTGGTTGCCATATTGTCCAAATCGTTAAGACAATCGAATATGCGCATGATGCGTATACCTCCCTTAACCGCCACCCTGTTAAACCCTTCAATCACCGACTCAGGATAGGGTTCGTAACCAAATAGGTTTCGGCCTCGCGAAAGGGCAGTCAGATTGGTTTGCTTGCAAAGTGCATTTTTAAATACCCTAAGCCTATACCATGGGCTTTCATTTAAAAATCGCATTACACTATCGGGTACTGCACCACCCCAAACCTCCATAGCGTAAAATCCGGCATCTTTATAAAATGGTAAAGTTCTCTCAACCTGCGGAAGGCTCATGCGGGTTGCCAATAAGGATTGTTGCCCATCGCGCAGGGTTAAATCCCTTATCAATAGTTTACCTTTGTATTCTATTTTCTTCCTTCTTTCAGTAATTTCTGCCCTACGCTGGTCAATGGATTGGTTGTATTCTTGCTTACGATACGAATATAAAAAATCCTTAGCAACAGTGGGAAAAAGTTCCAAAAGCAAATACTCTTTCTCATTCTTTGCCAACTTCACACTTTCAAACTCCTTTAAAACAGGGTTTTCTGGGGATTTATACTGAGATATATCAAAGGGTGCTTCATAGCTAAACCCGCAAATGCGCTTCCTAAACATACTCTCGATAGGAATTGGCGTTTTGCCATACTCGCCCTTTACCAGGTTAAAAAACTGATTGGAAATATTTGAATAGAATGGCTTACCCGAATTCTCATCGATTACGCAATTTACAGACTGTGCTCCTATTATCTGGCTAGATGGTGTTACCAGTGGCGGACAGCCAGCATCGAGACGAACAACTGGAACAACTTCAAGTACACGGTCTAATAAATGGCTAAGACCTAGTGCTTTTAGCTGCGAAAGCATATTGGTGTACATACCCCCTGGTATCTCAGCATTCTTAACCATTTCGTTTGGCTTGGGGAAATTAAAATACCGTTCAATTCCATGGCAGGCATCCAGTAGCTCTTCTTCATTTCCATTTTCGGCAAACGTAATTGCATTCTCAAAAAGTTCATCGATATGCGCAGGTAGAGTATCCTTAGCAATATCAAAATCGATTGGTATCTGCTTGTAGCTATCCTCACTGGCAAGACTATTAATTCTGATATCCTTTAACACTCTATTTAATTGGGCAATTACTTCAATGTTACCATCAACGGTAATTCCAAGTTTCTTGCAAAAAAGGTAGATTAACTCATAGGATGGTCCAGCACTTCCTCCAGAGAAGTAAAGAAGATTAGTATCAACTATATCGGCACCACTTATAATTGCCATTAAAGTTGAAGCCAATCCATAGCCCGGTGTACAATGGGTATGAAAATCAATTGGTATGCTAAGAGAAGCCTTAAGTTCAGCTATAATTTTGGCTGTTGCAAGCGGAGTAGCAAGGCCTGCCATATCCTTAATGGTAATCATATCGGCACCCATAGCCTCAAGTTCCTTTGCCTTGCTTACAAAGTAATTGGTATCAAAAATCTTTTCTGGTAGATTTTTAAGCGTTAATTTATCTTTTAATTCCTGTTTTTGGGGTAAACGGGGATCGATGGTATAGCACACAGCACAATCGGCTAATCCACCAGAATTTTTTACATATCTAATTGTAGATTTTATATTCTCATTATCATTAAGGCAATCGAAGATACGCATTATGTTTATTCCCGATTTCACAGCATTGGTGTTAAAACCCTCTATAACTTTCTCGGGATATGGGCTATAACCAAAAAGGTTTCGCCCACGCGAAAGGGCAGTTAGAAGAGAGTTGTTACCAATGTCCTGTTTTATGCGATCTAATCTGGTCCATGGATTTTCACCAAGAAAGCGCATAATAGAATCGGGAACTGCCCCACCCCAAACCTCCATTGCATAAAAGCCTGCATCTTTAAAAAGTGGGAGTACCTTATCAACCTCTGCCTGCTGCATTCGGGTTGCAAAGAGGGACTGTTGTCCATCTCTAAGGGTTAAATCGCGAATTTTTAAATGTCTACTCATGGCTATTTAGAATCAGAATGTACGTGTAAGTTGTAAACTTACAAATACATATACCAAAATATTCTAAACGAGTCATGAAAATTTCAGGTTATACAGCATGTTTATAAAATAAAAAGTAGCTGTCTCATAACTGGGGCAGCTATTTTTGATTTTAATAGTAAAATGTTTAGTGTTTTCTATTGCTAATTCAATTGATTTTTTTATCTTTATGTAATTGAATATCAGTTATATGATGGC
>JAQUJY010000005.1 GCA_028680705.1 Bacteroidales bacterium | reverse complement strand
GTTACCTGCAAGCTGAAAAAAACCATATCTGAATAAAAATCAAAAGATATGAGACTGCAAAACTATAACGAAATAAAACTGAATCTTATTAATTAGTATCTTGCAGACAAAATAGATTGGAAAATGAAGTTGAAAGAAAAAATATCGATAGAAGAAATTCGTCACCAAGCATTTAATGCTAAAATGGGAGATGATTCTGAACACGGTAAAGCAGTATTTACTCACTATTTACATAATCATCAAAACGGAGTTTCAAAATTTTATAAAAAAGAAGCCGTTTCACACGTAAAATCAGCATTAGAATATAAGTTTCCTGAAGAAAGTATTACTTCACAAGTTGCGGAAGAAGCCTTACAATATATGCTCTTCGATTTTAAAGAAGATATTCCATTTCCAAAACCAAAAAATCCGAAATTTAAATTTATTGACCTTTTTGCAGGTATTGGCGGATTTCGTTTAGCACTTCAAAATCTACAAGGTAAATGTGTTTACACTAGCGAGTGGGACAAATATTCCAAAGTGACTTACGAAGCCAATTTTGGAGAAGTCCCATTTGGAGATATAACAAAGCCGGAAACAAAAAATTACATTCCAAATGACTTTGATGTTTTATGCGCAGGGTTTCCTTGTCAAGCATTTTCGATAGCCGGAAGACGTGGCGGATTTGAAGACACAAGGGGAACGTTGTTTTTCGATGTGGCAGAAATTATAAAAAACAAGCAACCAAAAGCCATTTTCCTCGAAAATGTTAAAGGACTTCGGAGCCACGACAAAGGAAAGACCTTAACTACTATTCTAAATGTGTTGCGAGAAGACTTAAACTATTTTGTTCCTGAACCTCAAGTTCTAAACGCAAAAGAATTCGGAGTTCCTCAAAACAGAGAACGAATTTTCATTGTTGGTTTCAGAAAAGATTTAGGAATTACTGACTTTAAGTATCCTAAACCAACAAATAAAAATGCTGTTTTAGAAGACATTTTAGAGAAAGAAGAAGTTTCTGTAAAATATTATTTATCGACAACTTACGTACAAACCTTAAAAGACCATAGGACAAGACACGAAAGTAAAGGAAATGGCTTTGGCTATGAAATTATTCCAAATGATGGCACAGCAAACGCAGTAGTTTGTGGAGGAATGGGTAGAGAAAGAAATTTAGTCTTGGATGATAGATTAACCAATTTCGTTCCTATAACACACATTAAAGGCGAAGTTAATCGAGAGGGAATAAGAAAAATGACACCACGTGAATGGGCGAGACTTCAAGGTTTTCCGGATGAATTCAAAATTGTAGTTTCAGACGCCCAAGCCTATAAACAATTCGGGAATTCAGTCGCAGTTCCAGCGATTCAGGCAACAGCAAAAAAAATTATAGAAAAACTTAACGGTATATGATTACAGGAAATAAAGGAGAATGGAGCGAAATTTATGCTTTATTCAAATTATTGGGAGATAAGCAATTATTTCTTGGAGACAAAGACATTGAAAAATTAGAAGGTTTAGTTTATCCAATAATTAAAATACTTCGTACAGAAAATAATGGAAATTTCGAATACTCAATCCAAGATGAAATAATTATAATTTCGGGAAGTGAAGAAGTATTGAAAATTCCAATTTCAGACTTTAAAAGCAAAGCAATCTTTCTTTTAAATGCGATTAAAGAAAATAAAGAGAGAACGTTTTCTATTCCTGAAATAGAGGAATTTATGCAATCTATTAATTGTATTTCTCTAAAAGCAGGCTCGTCAGCAAAAACGGATATTACAATTGTAGTTCACGACCAAAGAACAAGTCAGCAACCTACGCTTGGTTTTAGTATAAAATCTCAACTTGGAAGTCCTTCTACTCTACTTAATGCAGGAAAAACAACTAACTTTATCTTTAAAATTATTGGTGTAAACCTATCGGAAAGTGACATTGAACATATCAATGCAATAGATTCTAGAAGTAAAATAATGGATAGAATCGTGCAAATTCAGAATAAAGGAGGGGAATTTGTATTTATGAAAACCGAACGACAAATATTCTCTAACAATCTTGTTTTAATAGACAGCTTACTTCCTGAAATTCTATCTAAAATCGTTTTTGACTTTTATTCAAGTGAATTTTCACATTTGACGGATTTAGTGAACAAAATAGCTGATGAAAATCCATTGAACTTCGATATTGAAAACGAACATAAATTTTACGAATACAAAATCAAAAGATTCTTAACGGATGTTGCACTTGGAATGATGCCATCAAAAGTTTGGACAGGACAATATGATGCAACGGGTGGATATTTAATTGTAAAAGAAAATGGAGATGTATTATGCTATCATATTTACAACAGAAATGAGTTCGAAGATTACTTGTTAAACAATACAAAACTTGATACGGCAAGTTCATCTCGACACGGATTTGGAGAAATTTATAATGTAAACGAAGATTTATACTTTAACCTGAATTTGCAAATTAGATTTACTAAATAATTAATATTTTAGAACAAAAAGAAGGAAAGCCAGCAGGTAACAATGTATATAAAAAATAGGCGAAACAGTATTAAATTCAAGGCTTTTGGCTCTTATCAAACATTGAGCTTAACCGAAAGTTTCGTGCTTCGAAATCGCCTACTTTTCATATACTAACCGTTGTATGTTTCTTATACTATTAACTAACCATATCTCTAGAAAATGACTAACAACTCTAACACAAAAGACCGGCTTTGCCCCGAGTGTGGCGAAAAGATTGTTGGAAGAATTGATAAAATATTTTGCTCCGACCAGTGCCGGAACACCTACAACAACAAGCTGAATAGCGATGCAAACAACTCTGTTCGGAATATTAACAATACTCTTCGTAAAAACAGGCGGATTCTTGAGGAGCTAAATGTTCAATTAGACAAAACCATGGTGTCTAAAGATACTCTATTGAGCCAAGGCTTCAACTTTACCTATCACACACACACCTACACAACTAAACGGGGCGACACCTACCGCTTTTGCTACGAGCATGGTTACCTGTTTCTTGAGGATAAAAACCTTTACCTTTTGGTTACGCATAAGGAAAAGGGCACCCAAGTATAACTTGTCCGCTATTCTATATCCTTAAAACCCTCAATATCGGTTACCCTTATCGGCCTCCCACCCTTAATACCCACCCCAATAACCTTGGCGTTTACCACCAGTTTATTATCCAATGCTCTATTTATCTTTTGATTGAATATCACCCTTAGATGCCCCTCTTTGTGCATGCTCGAAGTAACAATAAACTCATCCCCGCTTGACAGCGATTGCTTATAATCAATCTCAATACGACTAACTACTAAATCGACTCCCTGCTTGTGAAGTTTTGCAAAGTCAATACCATCCTTTAACAGAAAAGTATGTCGCGCATGCTCCAAATAGTTTAAATAAACGGCATTGTTAACTATTCCCTGTAAATCGCACTCATAATCGCGAACGGTTAGGCGTAATTCATGCTCTTTCATTATAACTTTTTGTTTTTAAATTTTTATAAGATGTTCTATTTCATAACCCAGTTTCGGGGTTGAACTTCTCATTCACTTGATACAATAAACAAGTAGCGTACAAGAATATTTTTTATCGAATAAAACAACGCAAAAGATGGTGTAAATTTTCTTTTAACTACTCCGATACCCCTTAAATATGATACTGTAAATAGCCACAAAGAAATACCTAAAATCAGTCCAAAAAGGGTGGCTAGCATAGGCATCGAGATACCTATGCTCCGATGCCATTATTTCCTCCAGAGTTTTGGGATTATCGGCATAAAACGGTGGAATTAACCCTGGTTTGAAACGTGTACGTTTTTCTTGGAGTTCCTTGGTATAAAGGCTGAAGTACTGCTTACTTAGGGGTCTTACGCCTACAATTTTCAAGTCGCCTTTAAGTAAATTTGTAATCATGGGTAGCTCATCAATCCAAAGCCTCCGCATAAGGCGACCTAAGGTTGATACCCTAAAGTCGTCCTTAAATTTGCCGCCCTCCTCCAATTTATGCTCCTCAAAAACATACTCCTGCAAATACTCTGCATAGGGATGCATGGTTCGCATCTTGTAGACCTTAATCTCCTTTCCATTCTTACCAATACGCTTAAGCTTTATCAGCGGTCCGTAGGTTGCCTCCAAATCGTAGGCCGGAAGTTTTATTTTGCGGCTAACAACATACAAATGCTTATCTACAAATTCTTCGTCGAGTACCTCAAAACCACAAGAATACAGTCGCCCTAGAAGCTCAGCTCGGGTAATTACTCGATTTTCGCCTCGGGTAAGAAAAAAATAAAGACCTTTTGTCAATGAGAATTTTGGGAGAACCCGCTTTACAATAAAATCAAATGAATAATAGATTAGATTGATAACCGGCGGAAACTTTTTAAGAATACGTTGTTTACGTAAGTTCTTTGTCTCAGCCCTGCAAGCAAAAAGCCCACCTATGGGCAGTTTATCGTTTACCGACTCAAAAAACTTATTAATCCGCCTAAAATCGTTAACCCTTTTAAGATTGATTATGGTATTGTAAGCATTTGTGGGCTGGTTTTCGATGTTGAATCTTGTGGTGGTAGAAAGTATTAGAGTTGACTCGACCCCGAGATTTAGTACACGGTTAAAGTACTGGTAAGCATCCACACCCAACTCTTCAATAATTGAATTTTTAATCGTTTTTTTGCGAGCCTCATCTATTGGCTTTTCTGTTGCTGTAAAGAGTTTATAATCTTTTTTTGGCTTATCCTTTAAACTTATGGGTTCATCGAAAATCTCATGGCTTTGCTTAAAAAGGAACCATGTTCCAAAAAAGATATACTCGAAAAGCAGAGCAAAGCCTACTGTTCCAAAAACAACTATACGCGAAAAGGCAAAGGAGTAAAATATAAACATGAGCATTGCCAAAACGGCCAACGATAAGGCATTACTGAATAAAATTCGCTTGGCAAAAGGGGCAAAATCTTTCCCTTTAGGTTGGTATTTTCCAAAAAGAAACGATGATACTAACCAAATAACTACAAATATTGAGAGGGGAACAATATTAGTTTGTACATATTCTGTGAGTTTAGCCGTTGGCTTAAACAGTAGGCTAATGCAAAAAGATGCTAATAGAATCAGCAAATCAATTACTATAAGCCAAATACGAAGTGCCATTAAAAATTGTTTTGTTAATGCTAATGTAGTGCTTTTATTGGGGGCAAAAAAATACTATTTACTATTCTTATTGTATTACAGACAAATCGAAATATTGAAAACCAGGTCTGGTGTTTATCCTTAGGGCACTACCCTCAAGCATATCAATAGTTAGGTCCCTTAACCCATCCTGATGGCAGTAGCCAAATAATTTTTCACCCTCAATTCGATTTGCAAGATACTCCTGCTCTGTTTGTCCAGGAGTAGGAACGGTTATGGCCGAACACTGCAGGGCAATTAAATCCATTATTGTGCTATAACCCGAACGACATATTACATATTTTGCCGAAATTAACTCTTTTGCAAACTGTATATCGGGCAAGTGCGGTACTAGGGTAACTTTTCCCTTTGTTCTTGCAGCATTTTTACCCTGGGGCAAACCTTGTACAATAAGCGTACGCAGATTTAGCCTTTGGCCTATATTTATTAGTTCTTGCTCAAAGGCCTGCCTGTGCGGTGGAGGTCCTGAAACTACACCTACCAAATCGAAACCTTTTTGTAGCTTTTGGGGTTCGAGTAAACTAAATCTTGACATCAACCCAACGAACCTAGCATTAGGCGTAGCAACCTCGCCATCACTTAAATTACCCGATAGCCTAAACCCATTTTCGGAGTCGGGTATCCAGCACTCGGTAAATTGTTGCGCTTGCCGCTTTATGTACCTTTTACCAAGAGGTTGTAACCACCCAAATGGTTTTGGAAAGATTGGACTAAGTTGATGGGTTACTAGGACACTCTTAACCCCTTTGGCGTGTAAACCATAGCGGTTATCGGAAATTATGGCGGTTATTGATTTAGTATCAATAATTCGCTTTAACTCCCTTTGCTCCCTTTTTGCTAGTAAAAGGAGTTTTATCGCAATCCTTATTAAAGAGAAGAGTTGATGCTTACCCTTAGAGAACTTAACGTTTACTGATTTAAAGACAAAGCACTCAACATTTGGGAAACGTGGTTGAAGAAGTTCAATGGTGTGAGGGTCAGCCCCTATTACCACGGTGCAACCCTTATCCAGAAGAGCATTGATAACCGGAATTAGGCGAGAGGCATGACCTAGCCCCCAGCCCAAAGGGCTAACTAAAACCGTATCATTTGCATCGAAACGAAGCATCACCCTGAAACTTGAACAGGAATGCCCAAGTTTCGTGCTTTATCTGCAATAGCCTCAAGGTCGGCTAACGGAACCTTAACCAAGGTTTCAACGGGCGTATCGCGGGCAATAGTGTACACCATAATCTCATTGGGCATTAGCTGTTTTACTATAGATAGCCATGTGTTTACCTCAGTATCTGTTGTGTTATCCACTGTTTTGCCCTTAAATGTTCCGCGCAGAAACATTGTTTGCAGTATAAAATCGCCTTTAAACTGCTGTAAATGCTCAACAATTTTATCAACAGTAATTGAGGAGTGGGGCTGGTTTAGCACCTGAATGGTTGAATCGATACCCGAATCGAGTTTAAGAATATTTTGCTCAACTTTGAGCAGCGCATTAACCACCTTCGGCTTATGCAGCATGGTAGAATTTGACAGCACCGCAATGCGGGCATCGGGGAAGTACTCGTCCCTAAGCTCAATGGTATCGTCAATTATCTCAGCAAAACTAGGGTGTAAAGTGGGTTCACCGTTACCTGCAAAGGTTATAACATCAAGTTCCTCAGCATTAGCCTTCATCTTCACAAGCCGATTTTGCATATGCTCCTTTACCTCGTCGCGCGTTGGGAGTTTAGAACTCTCGGCGCTGTTGGTCCAACCACACTCGCAGTATATACAATCGAAACTACAAACCTTTGATTTTGTGGGAAGCAAATTTACACCAAGTGATGCCCCAAGCCTTCGGCTACGTACGGGTCCAAAAATTATCTCGTCAAACAGAAAAGTTGCCATAACAATACAATATAAGTACAGCAAAGGTAGACAAAAGTTGTGTGATTTTGGGGTTGCTTAAAAGCATATCGGCATTGCTATAACAAAGCCATTACCTTACTATTGGGATAGGGTTTCATCTCCGAAAAATTAAAGGGCGATATAAGATTTAGTCCCGGCGCCTTTCCCTTCTCTATTGTCCCAAAGCTATGCTCTAAGCCTAATGCCTCTGCTCCGTAAAGTGTTGCCCATTGTAAAACTTGGGCGAACTCAATCTTCGGAAAATGGTTTAGTATTAGCTGAATTTGACTAAAAATAGATAACGTAGGCGATGAGGCTAGGCTATCGGTACCCAGTGCTATTTTAACCTCCGATGCACTAAGCATTGGTACGTTAGGCAAGGTTTGCTCAATATACAAATTGGACGATGGACAAAGCACAAAGTAGGCGTTGCTGAAATAATCTTTTATCTCATTTAGCTGATGTTCGTCCATAAATGTATTATGAACCAACAATAATCTGGAATCTTTGGGTAGATACCTTTTAAGAATTTCAACGGGGCTTGCATTGGGAGCATCGCTAAACGATAATCCCCAGCGAACATAGTTATCGAATATGCCTCCAGTTCTTTCATTTGCAAAGTTAGCCTCATCCCGGCTTTCGGCAAAGTGAACAGAAACTATTGGATTATTCTTTAGGATAACTGCCAACCTCTCCCAAAGTTTAACTGAAAGCGAATATATTGAATGGGGTGTAATATAGGCTGGCATACCCAGCTGGTTTGCAGAGACCTCGGAAATTGCTTCAGCCCGCTCGAGAATGCTGTCCACTTTTTCTGATTCTAGCCCAAGAACCTCGATTAGGTTAATAAATTTTATACCACTCTTCTGCTTTGCGCTAAAGCTGTCGGAGGTATTACATATATCGGCTACGGCAACAGTTCCTAGCTTAGCCATCTGCTCAATGGCATTGGAAATACTCTCCTCATTGCCTCTTTCGCCAGCTAACCTATGGTTCCTAATCTGATTAACAAAGCCTGCCAGCCCTGTATTGGGCTCAACCTTCCCTTTAAGGTGCGATAGCTCGGTATGGCAATGTGCATTCACAAAGCCAGGGACTATAATACCATTCCGAAACTCGGTATGCGCATACTCCTTAACCCCATCTTTGTGGTCTATTATCTCAATAATTTCCCCATTATCATTTACCCCAACAACTCCATTACGGATGGGATTGCCTGTGTTTGTGAAGATATAGTTTGCAGAGAATCGGCGCATGTAACTACGGGGTTTCTTTTTGGGGAACCATTTCTAGCTTATCAATATCGTAACCTAGCTGCCTTGCTTTATTAACTATTGTACCAAACAATTCTGAATCCATTTGAGGCGCACGATTGAGAATCCACAGAAATTTTGGTGAACTACTCCCTACCAAGACCCACTGGTAATTGGGGTCGATGTCGAGAATGAGATAATCGGCTCCGAATGGCCAAAAGAAATAAACCTTAAGTCTTCCGGGCTCATTGGCATCAGGTATTTTGGCAAAGGCTTTTGCACTTTTTAATTTCCCCTCAAGATTATTCTTATACCCTTGGTTTACAACCTCAACATTACCATTTGGTTTAAGCCTGTAGGTTGCCGTAACGCCCACCAAACTTCGCTCAAAGGAATGAGGGAAACGAGCAATCTCATACCATGTACCCATGAATTGCTTAACCTCAAAATTTTGAACTGTTTTCATAGCTAACCCTTCTTGACCAACAGCGTACCCGCTGAAGAACAGAAGAAGCATAGCAAGCAAACTGCGAGATTTTATCAAAGTAAATAAATTAAACTATAACAAAACAACCATTGCTGACACAACTACAGCACCAAGGGTGAATCCTGCATATATTTGCGAGGGCTTGTGGGCGTTTAAAGTTAGCCGGGCCCAGGCTACAATGCCTGTTACAGCAATAGCAACAAGTATAAACCAAACACCAGCCACCTGAAAGCGTAGGGCAAGGGCGTATAGTAAACCTAGCAAACCACCAACCCCAACCATATGCACACTTATCTTCCACCAAATGGAGATGACTAGCGTTAAAAAAACAGCTATAGTTGCTCCAAGCATAAAGAGTGCTATCTCACTAATAATGGGCAACCGGTTAAGGAAATAGAATGAGAATATATAAGGTATTAAGGTGAAAGTTAGGGGGATAATTCGCTCCCGATGATTCTTCATTTGAATGCTCTTGATGATACCAAACCGATGGAAAAGTGGAATCATAAGCATTGGCAACACCAAAGTGTTTATGGCAACAATTATTAGTATTATCCTTTGCGCTTCATACGGTAAAATAAAGATGTGGGAACTAGAAAAGAAAATAAAAAGCACGCCCAGCGAGGGCATTATTAGAGGATGAAACAAACCCGATACTAAGTGGGCAATTATTCTTCTCATACTGTTAAAGTTCCTTTCTAAGCCTAGCCACCGGAATACCAAGTTGCTCACGATACTTTGCAACTGTTCTTCGGGCAATTGGATAACCTTTCTCCCTGAGAATTTCCATCAACTTTTCATCTGTTAGGGTTTTCTTCTTATCCTCAGCGTTCACACAATCGGCCAAAATTTTCTTTATCTCCTTAGTAGATACCTCTTCGCCAGAATCAGTTTGCATCCCCTCGCTAAAGAAAAATTTTAGCGAGAAAATTCCGTGGTTTGTCTGAATATATTTACTATTGGCAACCCTTGAAATTGTTGAGATATCTAAATCTGTTACCTCAGCAATATCCTTCAATATCATCGGTTTTAAATGCATTTCGTCACCCGATCGAAAAAACTCTTCTTGATACTCTATAATGGCGCGCATTGTGAAGAGTAAAGTGTTTTGCCGCTGCCTAATTGCATCGATAAACCATTTGGCCGAATCAATCTTTTGCTTAACATAAACAATGGCCTCTTTTTGCTGCTTTGTTGCGTTTTGTTTATTGGCAGCATACGACTTAAGCATGTTGGAGTACTGTCGGTTTATCTTAAGATCGGGTACATTCTTAGAGTTGAGGCTGAGAATTAATTCCCCATCAACCTCTTCCAAAATAAAATCAGGAACTATGTGATGTGCAGTCCGACTATGAGAATCGTGAACGGCTCCTCCAGGTTTTGGATTAAGCTTTAGAATCTCGTCGATGGCCAATTTCAGGTCATCATCGGATAGATTAAGTCTCGACTGTATTTTGTCGTAATGCTTCCGGGTAAACTCATCAAAATTATACTTCAGAATCTTTCGGGCTAAGCCTATTTCGGGTAGGTTCTGATCCTTACTCTGTATCTGTAGAAGCAAACACTCTTGTAAATCGCGCGCTCCAATTCCCACTGGATCAAAATCGTGAATTATGTATAAAATCTGCTCCAATTCATCCTCATCGGTTTCAACCCCAGCGCTAAAAGCCAAATCGTCGGCAATGGCCGATAGTTTTCTGCGCAGGTATCCGTCATCATCAATGTTACCAATTAGGTAAAGTCCAAGGTTTTTCTGCTTTTCACTAAGAACCCGAAGCCCAAGCTGGTTAGCAAGGTGATCATGAAACGAAACGCCCGTTGAGAAAGGAATCTCTTCCCGTTTATCGTCTTTTGAATAGTTGTTGGCCGCAAGGCGATATGAGGGTGTATCCTCATCCTCCAAGTAGTCTTCTAGGGTAAACTCCTCATCGTCCTTTGTTTCGCTTTCTTCCTGTGTAGACTCTTCCCTTTCCTGTTCATCCTCATCAAAGTCGACCCCTTCTTCGAGTATTGGGTTATCCTCCAACTCCTTTTTAATGCGCTGATCAAGCTGCATAGTAGGTATCTCCAGCAGTTTAATTACCTGAATCTGCTGGGGCGAAAGTCTCTGAAGTAGTTTCTGTTGTAACCTCTGCTTAAGCATGCTTAAAACTATTTACTTTCTAAAATTCGCAGCTATTGGGTGTACGAGGGAATGGAATTACGTCACGAATATTGCCCATGCCTGTAACAAACAAGAGCAACCTCTCAAACCCTAGTCCAAAACCGCTATGTGGTGCTGTTCCAAATTTACGGGTTTCGATATACCACCAAAGTTCCTCCATTGGAATTTCTAGCTCATTAATGCGCTTTGTAATCGCTTCATGATTCTCCTCGCGCTGTGAACCTCCAATAATCTCACCAATTTTTGGAAAAAGCACATCCATGGCCTTAACCGTTTTTCCATCATCGTTCAGCTTCATGTAAAACGCCTTTATCTCCTTTGGATAATCCGTTAGAATTACGGGCTTTTTAAAGTGCTTTTCAACCAGATACCTCTCGTGCTCACTATGCAAATCGGCACCCCAAAAAACTGGGAACTCCCATTTAACATCGGCCTTTTCAAGTATCTCAACGGCCTTTGTGTAGGTTAGGCGTTCGAAACTAATGCTAGCCACAGAGTTTAATCTTTCCAACAACTCCTTGTCCCACATCTTATTCAGGAACTCAAGGTCATCCTTACAGTGCTCAAGGGCATAGCGAATAAGATACTTAAGAAAATCTTCGGCTAAATCCATGTTATCCTCAATATCGTAAAAAGCAACCTCGGGCTCGATCATCCAGAATTCGGCTAGGTGCCTTGGCGTATTTGAATTCTCAGCCCTGAATGTTGGACCAAAGGTGTATACCTCGGATAGTGCAAGGGCTGCAAGTTCGCCCTCCAGCTGCCCCGATACGGTAAGTTTAGACTCCTTGCCAAAAAAATCTTCGGCAAAATCAACTTTCCCGTTTTCCTTGCGAGGTGGGTTGTTTATATCGAGTGTGGTAACCCTAAATAACTCCCCTGCCCCCTCGGCATCGGAACCTGTGATTATGGGTGTATGGATATAGAAAAATCCTTTATCATTAAAGTACTTGTGTATGGCAAAAGCCATAGCATGCCTAATACGGAGTACTGCGCTAAACGTATTTGTGCGAGGTCTTAAGTGGGCGATCTCCCTTAAGAACTCAAGGCTATGTCCCTTTTTCTGCAGTGGATACGATGCAGGATCGGCCTTTCCGTAAAGTTCAATAGATTTTGCTTGAACCTCAACTGGCTGCTGGGCACCTGGTGATTCAACAAGTGTACCTACTACCTTTATGCACGCACCTGTTCCAACTTCCTTAAGAAAATCATCACCAAAAACAGCTACATCGGCAACAATTTGTATATTATGTATGGTAGAACCATCATTAAGTGCAATAAAAGCAACATTCTTATTTCCTCTTCGGGTTCTTACCCAACCTTTGGCAACCACCTCGGTGCCAACTTCTCCTTTTTTTAAAAGATCTACAATTTTTGTTCGCGATTTAAGTGTCATTCTATAACGATTTAATAATTATACTACTGCAAGGACAACTAAGCCTAATGTAATTCACAAAAGTAACCATTTTTAAAGAAAATGGAGGATAGCCGAAAGGAATAAATACCTAATAAGGTACGATTTTTGCTATGACCACCTTTTTTTATAGCATCAGGAGCCGTAATAGGTTGATAATCTTTTCTGAAATACCCTATCGTTGGCCTCGTTGATGGCCACTATAAGTGCTTCGATTTTTCCAATTCTATGGCTTTGCTCTTCGGAGGAGATGAATTCCTGATCACTAAAAACTACATAATCAATTTTATATCCCGTATTATCGAGGGTCATCGCCACCGCAGCATTGTAATCGTCGAAAATAATTACCGATGGTAAATTGCTTATGTTGTACCTTAGCACTGAGGATGAAACCCTGCTCTGAATAAACTCAATTTGGTACTCGCCCAAGTACTTTGCACCAAGTAAAAGCCTTACCAAATCAATCTTCGATAACTGCATCCTCTGCCCTTGTGCCAGCATCTCGTCGTAATCCTTTTGCGAAGTAGCAATGAAATCTTCAATAAACTGCGTTGGAACACCCTGTAAGTCCTGTAAATCTATCTCCTTTTCCCTCAGTTTATACTCGTTCTGCGCCAACTTCTGGTCGGATGGAATGTAGTGCTCCCACTTTCGGGTACGTTTCCATGTTTTAGTTTTTGGCTTAGGTTTCCAACTGGTAACGGGACGCTTCATAATTGGGTCGTACAGGTTTAGTCTCTGCGATTCGAGTGCGTAGATAAGGCTATTAACAAAGTGAACATAGCCACCACCTAGTGTATAATGCAACGCCGACCAAAGTGTTTTGGGATTACCCTTGGACACTGTATCGGCTTTGGTTTTCTCGTCGGTTTCGAGTTTACGCGTTTTGATATACTCGATAAACTCTTCATCAAGATTTACGGGATAATATGTTGTTGCCTCTTTGGCTTCCTCTGCGTTAAACTCCTCTGCATGATGCAGAGCCCTAACGTCCATCACATAATTTGTGTCGTTCGAAAGTTTAACGTGGAGTTTAAAATCACGCCCCCACCGCATTTCGCTAATTGATGGCTTAGATGTTTGGGCTACCGATACGCTTGCGAAAAGCAAAAGAGCCAAAGTGCCAATAAACCATGATGTTCTCATTGTGTAATAGTTTAAATAAATTCAGCATAAATATAGTAAAAAGGCGTGTGCAAATTGGCAAAATATTGATTATTTACAAACCAAAGCCCTAATTGGTTCCCACCTAACCGTTAAAGAAAATGAAAACGTAAACCAGCTGAAGGAAGTAGGTACGAGAAATTGTGCCTTAAGCCGTAACTATACATTGCCTCGGCAAATATGCAGGCATGAAACAATGTTCTTGTTGATGTTCGAATTCCTATAACCTTTGCCTCGAAACCAAATCGCCCAATTGGTTTACTTATGCGATTGGGACAATGCTGCCGAAGATACTTGACAAACAATGAGCAGTATAAAAAGAAAGGTTTTGTTCATATATTAAAAAGTAATATGGCCTGTTGATTATCATTGGCTCTTTTAAAAAAATCGGTAACCCAATTGCGTAAGTCCTTTGATTAGATAATAATCAACTATAAATCAAGGCACTAAAAGGAATAAAGTAAAACCCCGTTTCACATGATTCCAATTAGCTGTAGAACAAATTTATTGATTTCCACTTAATCATCAAAATTACAGAATTTGACCATATTTATTCATATCAATTTACAATTCCCTTTTCAATGCTAAAAGTATATTTAATGCTTATTTTTGGGCAACACAAAAATAAAATGCCGAAATTTAAGTTTATCGACCTTTTTGCCGGAATTGGCGGTTTTCATATTGCAATGGAAAACTTGGGAGGTGAGTGCGTATTTGCCTCAGAAATAAATAAATACGCCATTGAAACCTACTATGATAACTTTGGTATTAACTCCTCAAATGATATTACTAAGGTGCCAGAACAAGCAATACTCAAGCACGATGTGCTTTGTGCTGGTTTTCCATGCCAAGCCTTCTCAAAAGCAGGAAAGCAAAATGGGTTTGAAGATACCAGAGGAACGCTATTCTTTGATATTCTGCGAATTCTGAAATATCACAAACCTAAGTATATAATCCTAGAGAATGTAAGAAACTTAGTATCACACGATAAAGGGCTAACGTGGAAGGTGATGCACAAGAACTTGGTCGAGTTGGGTTACCTAATTCCCCACAAACCCATAATTATTAGCCCTCATCAAATTGGTGTTCCCCAACTACGCGACAGGGTATTTATCCCAGGAATACTTAAAAAGTTTGCAAAGCATCAGGAGTTGAGAATTACCGTCCCCGAATCAAAGCGAAATATTACCCAGGCGCATAAGGCGCTAAATAGTTCATCGAACGGAGAATTTGCCATTTCCGATTACGAGGAGTACGTTCTGGGTGCATGGGATGAATTTCTGCAAGGGATAAAGAACAAAACAATTGGGTTCCCCATTTGGGCCAATGAATTTAAAGTTAACGATAACATCCTCGATTTACCTAAGTGGAAGCAAGAGATTATACTAAAAAACCGTAAACTATATAAGGATAACCAAAAGCACATTGATACCTGGCTTAAGGAGCATAATTACCTAAAAGATTTTGTTAAAACCCATACAAAATTTGAGTGGCAAGCAGGAGTATCAATAAAAAGTGTATGGGATGGTATTATACAATTTCGTCCATCGGGCATAAGAGTTAAACGGCCTACAGAATTCCCAGCATTGGTAGCCATGGTTCATGTCCCCATTATTGGCTGGCAGAAGCGCCGAATTACTCCACGAGAGGCAGCTAACCTTCAGCGATTTCCTGAAGACTTTAAAATTAATCCAAACCCGCAGCAAGCCTATAAACAGTTTGGCAACTCGGTAAATGTTGATGTGGTAAAATTTATTGCCAAACAGCTGTTTTCAGATGGATAAAATCGAACACCAATAAATCACTTGAAAATCGTACAAACCACCCTTTTTACCATTAATAGTTTACATTTGTTCAGACAACACAAGGTACAATGAAAAATAAAAAACGCATAATTGTTGCCATTACGGGTGCCAGTGGCTCAATATACGCTCACAATCTTCTAAAAAAACTCCTTTCCCAAAGCGATGATATTGATGAGATTGCGCTAATTGTTTCCGAAACGGGGGAGCAGGTTTGGCAATACGAACTGGAAGAGGACTTTCCAGAATCGAACCTAATAAAACGATACAAAAATCTCAGCTATTTTGCGCCTACAGCATCAGGTAGCGCGGGCTACGATGCAATGGTAGTAATTCCGTGTACCGCTGGTACACTTGGTCGAATTGCCAATGGAACCAGCACCGACCTCATTTCCCGTAGCGCAGATGTTATACTTAAAGAACGGAAAACGTTAATTCTAACGCTTCGCGAATCGCCCTTCAACCTTATACACATCGAAAACATGCAGAAGGTTACCCTTGCTGGTGGCATTATCTTCCCGGCCAGTCCTTCATTCTATAGCAAACCTAAAGATATAAACGCCTTAATTGATACTGTTACAGACAGGATTTTGGATTTACTTGGCTTTGCAAACACAGGTTTTAGGTGGGGCGAAAATTCTAAATAAAACCCTAAGTATTTGCGTAGGCAAGTGCACCCACGCTCACCTTACAGCCCTCAACGGTTAGTAATTTAGCTGCACAGGCTTCAATCGTTGCCCCTGTTGTAATAACATCATCTACCAATAACAGATGCTTACCTTTTAGTTCACTACCATTCTTAAGTTCAAAAGCATCAGCAACATTCTTAATCCTTTCGGTGCGCGATTTACGCGTTTGTGTTTCGGTAAACTCCTTGCGAACAAGATGGCTGGTATCCATCCCTATATCTAATCCTTTAGCAATCCCTTCGGCAATAGCCTCGGCCTGGTTGTATCCCCTTATCCTAAGTTTCTTGGGGTGAAGTGGTACAGGTATGGTATAATCAATTCCTTTATATAGATCGGATTTTGCAAGGGTTTGTCCGAAAATCAAGCCTAGTTCTACTCCAATCTCGTACTTGCCTTTATATTTTAGCTGATGAAGTAAGGGTCTGTACTTACTGCCTTTTGCGAAGAAAAAGTAAGCACATGCATTCTCAATTTCAACCCTTCCCCAAAAGGTTTGGGCTATGGGATTATCAGCATCATTCCAAAACCGGGTTAGGGGCATTTTATAGAGGCACGAGAGGCATATTACCTTCTCAGCATGAATAAGATCGGTATTACAAACACCGCAAACCCTGGGGTAGAATATATGGGCAAACCCTGAGAGAATTGATTTTGCTAAAGTCACTATTTCTCACGTATCCAAACTACTTCACGACCAATAAATGAGAGTCCAACAAAACCCTTAACTAAGAGTTTATTGGGATCTTCATCGAGCCGCACTAGGCTCTTATAAGTTTTGCCCGATTTAGGGTCGTAAATTCTCCCATCGACCCATTTGCTACAAGACTCATCATACTTAAACCCTTCAAGTAAATTAATCCCCACAACGGGACGATCCCGTAGCTTTTTATCAGAGTTTTTACTATCAAGAACAGGTTTACCATGAACATCTAAAGAGTCTTTCATCCAAACAACAGTGCCATTATATTTTCCTTCTGAATCCTGGGCTATCGAAACCTTACCATCGTTATCCTGAGTTATCCAAACGCCCACAATTTTATTGGCATCCTGGGCAAAAAGAGCTGTACCCATAAAAGTAATTAAAACGATACTAAGTATCTTTTTCATGTGTAGTATTTGTTAAAATAAATAATATGATGTTTAAAAAAAGTCGTTTCGAGAAACGGCTAACTATTGTTACTTTTCTCTTTGATAGTAGGTGATTTAACCCTAATCGTTGTACCCTTTAATTTGAATATTCTGTAGTAAAAGGAATAGTCCTCTACTTCACTTTTAGTTTACAGTCATCCATAAAGTTACATTATTTTTTAGAGTTAAAAGATGAATAGGCTTAATCTTTTAGAAGAATATTTTTTAATGCCCTACCCTTTCCCAAACAGTTTCTTCACCAACTCTTCAATCTTCGAAACGCTAACCAACTCAATATCTTTAAATAATTTTTGTTGATCCTTTAGGCTGTATTTCGAAATAAAGATCTTCTTAAAGCCCAGTTTTGCGGCTTCGGCTATTCGCTGGTCAACCCTACTAACCTGCCTTATCTCACCCGAAAGACCAACCTCTGCAGCAAAGCAGTAAAGGCTCGGAATGGTTAAATCGAAATTGGAAGATAAGACGGCTGCCACAACGGCCAAATCCATTGCAGGGTCCGTTACCCTTAATCCACCCGCAAGGTTTAGGAAAACATCCTTGGTGGCTAGCCTAAATCCAGCCCTTTTTTCCATTACCGCCAATAACATATTTAAGCGACGAGTGTCGTATCCTGTTGATGACCGCTGGGGAGTACCATATGCTGCCGTGCTAACAAGTGCTTGCGTTTCGATAAGGAAAGAACGATTACCGTCCATCGATGCAGATATGGCAACTCCGCTCAACTCCTCCTCGCGATGCGAAAGCAATATCTCCGAAGGATTGGAAACCTCTATCAGCCCTTTCGACTGCATCTCAAATATTCCCAACTCCGAGGTTGAGCCAAACCTGTTCTTTATCGACCTTAAAATACGGTACAGATAGTTGCTATCGCCCTCAAATTGAAGCACCACATCCACAATATGCTCAAGCACCTTAGGACCAGCAATACCTCCATCCTTGGTAATGTGTCCAATCATAACAATGGGAACACCAGTAGTTTTTGCATACCGTAAAAGAGCTACAGCACACTCGCGTACCTGCGAAACAGACCCTGGAGAGGAGTCAAGGGTATCGGAATATAATGTTTGTATTGAGTCGATAACAAGCAAATCTGGAGTTATGTTCTGCGATTGGGTTAAGATGTTATCGAGTAATGTTTCGTTCAGAATTAAACAGTTCGACTCGCCATCGCTAAGCCTATCGGCACGAATTTTAACCTGCCTTGCGCTCTCCTCGCCCGAAACATAAAGTACTTTTAGTTTATTCAGCTTTAGGGCAAGTTGCAAAGCCAACGTTGACTTTCCTATCCCTGGCTCGCCACCAAGCAATACCAATGACCCAGGAACTAAGCCACCGCCAAGGATTCGGTTTAGCTCCTCAATACCAGTATTGAGCCGTTTTTCGTTGCTCGACTCAATTTCTCTTAAAGGCTTTGGGACTGCACTTCGCGATACCTCAACCAAGCCACTGCGCGGTTTACTCTGGCTAACACGCTCCTCAACATAGGTGTTCCACTCTCCGCACGAGGGGCAACGACCCACCCATTTTACCGATTCAGCACCACAATTTTGGCAAACGTAGCTGCTTTTAACTTTTGCCATACAGCAAATAATTTTATAATAAATTTACACTCAACAAATATGGTGAAAATAAAGGAATGCTTTTTACAAAACATTGAAGAAATTGGATAGCCTAGTAAAACGTTATGCTATAGCATTCTTCTTCCGTGAACGGAAAAAGAAGTAGATGGCAAATGCAAGCCCGAGAATAACTACAAGCAGTGTTTGCGACTCGTGTGAGATAACGGCATAAACCAATCCGTCTTCCCATGAAATACCATATATTCCGAGTGCCATTGCAATAATAACATGGAATGCTCCAAATCCGCCCTGAACGGGTGCTGCCATACCCAATGTCCCTACAACAAGCAAAAAGAAACCATCGATAGCGGAGAGACCGCTTGTAGCTTGTGTTGCAAAGACCAGAACCCAAGTCATTAACCAATAAAGACCCCAAAGTAGTAGAGTGTATCCCAGAAAAGACCATCGCTTTTTCATGGTGAACACCGATTTTAGTCCATCAACAAGCCCACGCCAAAGACTTACTAATTTTTGATGAAATTTTTGTCCGAATATTCTACGCTTAATCATTATGGCGAAACCCACCAAAACCAATAAAACAATAGCAATATACAATGGAGAGTTTGAAAGAATTAGTACAAACTTTTCCCAAATGGGCAAAAGAGCTTTGCTATATATAAACTCTCCAAAAAAATCGATACGTAAAAAGAAAACAGCAACAACAAGTATTAGCATCATTAGCAAATCGAAAGCCCGCTCAACCAAAACTGTTCCAAATAATGATTCGAAAGGAATCTTATCCGTTTTACGTAGCGAACCACAACGTGTAACTTCGCCTAGCCTAGGGAAAATTAAGTTGGCTGAATACCCAATGGATAGGGCACCAAGTGTATTTGCAAAAGAAGGTTTGTGTCCAAGTGTTTCTATAAGCAATTGCCAACGCAAAGCCCTTACAACATGCGAAGAAAGGCCCAAAAGTAGCGATACAATTACCCAGGTGTAATTGGCACTTTTAAAACCGCTTATCAGAATATCAATATCTACATCTCTAAAAGCAAAATATAGCAGTACAACTGCTATCCCTAAAAAGAGGATAATGTTGAGTATGCTTTTAACTTTTTTATTCACGTGAAGAGTTAGGGGTTCAGTATTCAGGTTAAACCAATCGGTTAGTCTCTGTATCGGGGAAAATTATTGCAGGTTCAAAGTTTTTAGCTTCTTCAAAATCCATCATTGCATACGACATAATGATAACAACATCTCCAATACTGCATTTGCGAGCAGCAGGGCCATTAAGGCATATATCACCAGAACCTCTTTTACCCTTAATAACATAGGTATCTAAACGCTCTGCATTATTGATGTTTACCACCTGAACCTTCTCATTCTCAATTAGGTTTGCAGCATCCATTAAATCCTCATCAATAGTTATGCTACCTACATAATAAAGATTTGACTCGGTAACACGCACCTGATGAATCTTTGATTTTATTATCTCTATAAACATTTCTCGCTAAGTTAAACTACTACTTAAAAATAACATTATCAATCAATCTCACATTACCAACCTGAACAGCAACACAACCTACAACCTCATCTGCATCTGACCAATCGGTAATAGGCTGCAGAGTTTGTGCATTGGATACGTCAAAATACTCAACTTCCATCTCACTATCGGCATTAATCTCTTTGATAACCCAAGTTATCATTTCTTTAACAGTTTTTTGAGCCTTAAAGTTTTGAGCAGCAAAAAGGGTTTTTGATATAAGTGGTGCACTCGCCCTTTGCTTTGCAGATAGCAAATCATTCCTTGAACTCATAGCTAGGCCATCGTCCTCCCTAACGGTAGGGCAGGCCACAATATCAACATCAATACCAAAATCATGTACAAGCGCTCTGATTACTGCAAGCTGCTGAAAATCTTTCTGACCAAAGTAGGATCTTGTGGGCTTTACCAAACTAAATAGTTTGCTAACAACCTGAGCAACACCGTTAAAATGACCTGGCCTGTGCTCCCCTTCCATTACCTTATCGAGGTTGCCAAAATCGAAAACCCGATTATCAGGTGTAGGGTAAACCTCTTCAACCGAAGGCACAAATACAATATCAACCCCAACGCTTTCGCATTTCATTTTATCCTCCTCTAGGGTTCGCGGATAATTGCGCAAATCGTTTGGGTTATTAAATTGGGTGGGATTTACAAAAATGCTAACCACAACAATATCGTTATTGGTTCTGGCTGTTTTCATAAGCTCTAAGTGTCCCTTATGGAGAGCCCCCATGGTAGGGACAAACCCTATGGACAAACCCTGTTCCTTAAGCTTATAAATCTCACTTTGTAGAGCCTTGGTAGTTGTTACCGTTTTCACGTTGATAGTTTATAGTATTGAACCAACAAAAGTAACTCTTTACCAAACACTAGCCAAATAATTTTAGTTAAGGAAAGCTGTTATAGCATAAAGCATTTTCAATTTGGTAAGAAACAGCTAAAAAGGACTAAAAGGCTACTTGATAGGAAAGAGCAGATTGTCAACAAAAACATCTAAAACAGGCCAAAAGAGGGAATCACATGAATACCAAAAACGACTAATTAACAATGATATGGGAATCAAGGGCATAGGGGATATGGTAAATTGTGGTATTTTTTTTATACTTTTGTAAATAGAAAAACATTGGGATATCTCTTACTAATCATCTCAATAAAACCATAAGCTTAAGAAATTTCCAAAATATGAAAAGTGTGAAAGTACTATTTGTCTCTCAGGAAATTACCCCTTACCTAGATGAGACTAATATGTCGATTATTGGGAGGAATCTCCCGCAAGGAATTCAAGAAAGGGGAAAGGAAATTAGAACTTTTATGCCTCGCTGGGGCTGCATTAACGAAAGGCGCAACCAACTGCACGAGGTAATTAGATTATCGGGTATGAACCTGGTAATTGATGATACCGACCATCCTTTAATCATTAAAGTAGCCTCAATTCAAAGTGCACGGATGCAGGTTTACTTTATTGACAACGAGGATTATTTTCACCGCAAGAGCATACTAACCAACAGCAAGGGGAAGAGTTTTGACGATAACGATGAAAGGGCAATCTTCTTTGCTAGAGGAGTGCTTGAAACCGTTAAAAAGTTACGATGGGCTCCCGATATTATCCACTGTCACGGCTGGTTCTCTTCATTTCTGCCAATTCTAGTTAAACGCACATACAAAGAGGATCCCGTTTTTGCAAAATCAAAAGTTGTTTATTCGGTTTACAACGATCCCTTTAAAACCCCACTTAACAGTAAGGTAAGGGAAAAGTTTGAATTAGAAAATATAACCAAAAAGGATGTTGAAATACTGAGCACACCTTCCTACGAAAACCTAATGCAACTAGCGCTTCGATTCTCCGATGGAGTAGTATACGGTGACGAAACCATAGAAAAAAACACGGATGAGTATATTAAAACACTAAAGGTGCCCGTTCTAGGTTACCATGGAATGGACGATTACATTGAGGAAACCAATCAGTTTTACGATCAGATTTTAAACATCGCAAACAATGACAAAAAGTAGTCAGGTTTTTAAAGCCCTTAAAAAACCAAAAACAAACCTAAACATCCCCTTCTTGCTCATCCTATTTACGTTTTTAATGTGGAGGTGTATTTCGCCTCCAGATTATTTAGGGGGTGATTTATTGCCGGATGATGACTTTTATCAAGTTAAAGTTGATACAACTTTTATCGTTTCGGCATATACTCAACGGATAGATACCGTTTATACGTTCAATTTTATTGAGGGGATTGTTGGGGAAACATGGGATGAGATTTTTGGTAAAACTCAAGCATCCTTCATTACCCAATTAAAACTAGCAAACATTCAGAAGTATTATGGTACCAACCCAACCGTCGATTCGGCCTACCTGTACCTAAGCATTTCGGGACAACATGGTAAAGAACCCATGAGATTTGGAATTTATGAACTCACCGATTCCATTGCAACCGATTCATTATACAACTCCCTTTCGCCACTTGGCAACATGTACAACCCAAATCCCATTGGTCAAAACCTATTAGATTATACTGGCGATAAGAATATGCTTAAGATTCCGATAAGCAATACTTGGGTTTACGACAAGTTAATTGCTCCAACTATTGAAGATTCAACAATACTAGAAAGCCAGGAGAGTTTTTTAAAACACATGTATGGTATTTACGTTGCACCTATTACCTCCCTCCCTGCCTACGGCAAAGGAATGTACTACTTTGATTTCGCCAGCACAGCAACTAAAATGGTTGTTTATTACAAGAATGATGGGCAAGAGGTTGATACAGTTTCATTGGAATATAATTATGCATTGTATTTTGAATCAAACAAAAGATTTAACCACTTTACGCACGATGTTGATGCAGCAGACCCTGGACTGGGTATTCAGTTTAACTATCCCAGCGATCCGCTTACCCAAGACTCGGTTTTCTATGTAAAAGGTTTGGGTTTGTCCAGAGGTGTTGTTGTTTTAGAAGACGTTGTCAACTGGCTTGACTTAATGCCCGTTACTATCAATAGAGCTGAGCTCAGATTTGAGTTGGAAGAGCAGGCAAACATGCCTAAGGATACCTTACTTGAACAACTTTTCTTATACAAACTTGTTGATAACGAAAGAACCGTATTGACCGATTACCGTGTTAATAAAGATATCTTTGGTGGTAAGTACAGCAAGAGCAAAAAATACTATTCCTTTAATATTACATACCACTTACAATCGCTACTCAAAGAGGCTGATCCTGACCCAAATCTATATGTTGAATATGTTGAACTACTAGATTCATACATGAGATCAAATTGCGCAGTATTGCGCAGTGGAAACCATAGCAATAGAATTAAACTGATTATTACGTACACAAAACTCTAGTACATTACTATGTGTGGAATTGTTGGTTACAATGGAAACAGGGAGGCATATTCCGTAATAATTAACGGGCTAAAAAGGCTTGAGTACAGAGGTTACGATTCGGCTGGTATTTGCATTGTAGATGGCGAAACAAAGATTTATAAGCAGGAGGGCAAAGTTGCCGACCTTGAAAAGCACATTGGAGAGAGCCCCGTAAATGGTACAATTGGCATAGGACATACTCGTTGGGCCACCCATGGCGAACCTAACAATATCAACGCACATCCTCACATGTCGATGAACGGCAAGTTCACCATAATTCACAATGGAATAATTGAGAACTACGTACATCTAAAGAGGAAACTTGAACGCAGAGGTTACAAGTTCATTTCTGAAACCGACACCGAAATTCTGGTCAATTTAATCGAGTATATCTACCTAAAGGGAAATATCTCTGCTGAGATTGCTGTTAGGCTAGCCCTAACAAAGGTTGTTGGCGCATATGGTATTGTGGTAATCTGTAAAGATGAGCCAGACATGCTTATAGCCGCGCGCAAAGGTAGCCCATTGGTTATTGGTGTTGGTGATAATGAGTATTTTGTTGCTTCGGATGCAACCCCAATAATTGAGTATACAAATAGCGTTATCTTCCTTAACGATAACGATGTGGCCATAATCCATAAAAACGAGCTTACCCTAAAAACCGTAATGAATGAAGCCCTAAAACCCAATATTCAAACGCTCGACTTGGATATTGAGGAAATTGAAAAGAACGGCTTCGATCATTTTATGCTCAAAGAGATTTTTGAGCAACCCCGAAGTATTAGGGATACTTTTAGGGGACGAATCTCTGCCGATCTCAAAAACATACACCTTGGTGGGCTTTTTCAAGTACTACCAAGGCTTATTAAGGCAAAACGAATAATTCTGATTGGCTGCGGAACATCGTGGCACGCTGCTCTGGTTGGCGAGTATTTGATCGAAGAGTTTGCCAGAATTCCTGTGGAGGTTGAATATGCCTCAGAGTTTAGGTACCGTAATCCCATAATTTTTAAGGATGATATCGTAATTGCCATTAGCCAAAGTGGCGAAACGGCTGATACGCTTGCTGCAATTCGTCTGGCACGCGAAGCAGGTGCTCTAGTTTTGGGTATATGCAATGTAGTAGGCTCAAGCATACCCCGCGAAACCGATGCAGGGGTTTACACCCACGCAGGTCCAGAAATAGGGGTAGCCTCAACCAAGGCTTTTACAACACAGGTAACCGTGCTAACGTTAATGGCCATGCTACTTGGGCGTAAGCGTGAAGTAATTACCCAAGAACGCTATGAACAGCTTATTTGCGAGATGATTGCTGTTCCCGATAAGATTGAAAAGATTCTTGAATCGAACGAAAAGGTTCAAAGCATTGCTCAAGTTTTTATTGAATCAACCAACTTCCTATACCTTGGTCGTGGATACTTTTTCCCCGTTGCTCTTGAGGGCGCACTCAAGCTTAAAGAAATCTCATACATTCATGCCGAAGGGTACCCCGCTGCCGAGATGAAGCACGGACCCATAGCCCTAATCGACGAGAAGATGCCTGTTGTGGTGATTGCCCCACAGGATAGTAGTTACGATAAAGTTGTTAGCAATGTGCAAGAGGTAAAAGCACGAAAAGGGGTTATAATCTCAATTGTTACTGAGGGCGATACCGTTATTCGGGGCATGTCCGATTACTCCATTGAAATCCCCAAAGCCAGTGAAATTGTAGAATCTCTGCTTGCAGTTATTCCTCTACAACTTCTGGCCTATCACATTGCACTTATGAGGGGCTGTAACGTAGACCAGCCTCGAAACCTAGCCAAATCGGTAACGGTAGAGTAATTAGCAGATGTCATTCATTTATCCCAAAACGGTAAACTTCTTAAATAACCTAAAGGAGAATAACACCCGCGAATGGTTTAACGATAACCGCAGCGAGTATGAATTTGCACGTCAAAATTTTTCGGATTTTACCAACTCTCTCATTGCTGCCATTGCTAGTTTCGATAAAAGTATTGGTACACTTGAAGCAAAGGATTGTACTTTTAGAATTTACCGTGATATGCGCTTCTCTGCAAACAAAACTCCTTACAAAACCAACATGGGAGCCTATATCTCTAGGGGAGGGAAAAAGAGTTCCTTTGCTGGTTACTATTTCCATCTCGAACCTAACGGGTCGTTTATTTCAGGAGGCATCTATACGCCCTCATCAAGCGTATTGAATAGCATCCGTAAGGATATGGAAACATACCCTGAAGAATTTATGGGAATAGTAGAGAGCAAAGATTTTATAAACACGTTCCCCAGTATTGGTTCCGAATCGCTGAAAAAGGTTCCACGAGGTTTCTCCCCCGACTCTCCTGTGGCAAATTACCTAAAGTTAAAGCATATAACCCCAACCCACAGTGTTTCCAACCAGATGTTAGTATCAAATGAGTTTCTGGCTTATGCTATAAGCGCCTATAAAAGGATGTTACCCCTAATTGAATTTCTAAACGAGGCAATTGAGCAAAATTAGGCTTGGTTATTAAAAGGGTCGGAATCCTATTATCTCCCTAACCTCTTTTACAGTTTTACTTGCACTTTCGCGTGCCTTCTCGGCGCCATGCTTAGCCACTTTTTTAAGATATTCATTATCGGCTAATATGGCTTCAATGCGCTCTCGAATTGGCTCAGTAAAGGTAATTATATCCTCAGCCAGCTGTTTTTTCATGTCGCCATAGCGAATTTCGCAGTCGTTATACTTATCGCTATAAAACTGGTGCGTTTCATCTGATGAGACAACGTTCATTATGGTAAACAAATTCTGAATTGGCTCGGGCTTAGGCTGATTTGGCTCAGTGGGTCCACTATCGGAAACCGCCCTCATTACCTTTTTACGAATGGTGGCAGGATTGTCGGACAAGTATATGGCATTCCCTTCCGATTTACCCATCTTACCGCTACCGTCCAAACCAGGGATTTTCACAAGTTGCTCACCAAAGTTATAGGCTGCAGGTTCAGGAAATAAATCTACATTATAAAGGCGATTGAATCGGTTTGCAAAAGTACGCGTCATCTCAAGATGCTGCTCCTGATCCTTACCAACAGGAACCTTGTGCGCTTTATGAATAATAATATCGGCAGCCATAAGGGTTGGGTAGGTAAGCAAACCTGCATTTACATTGTTGGGATTGGACCTTATTTTGTCTTTAAACGATGTGCAACGCTCAAGTTCACCAAGGTAGGCATTCATGTTTAGTAAAAGGTAGAGTTCTGGAATTTCTGGCACGTCGCTTTGTACATAAAGCGTTGCCACCTCTGGGTCTAAACCACAGGCAATATACTCGGCCAAAACCTGCTTAACCGATCCGTGCAAATCATCGGGAGTTGGGTGTGTTGTAAGCGAATGGTAATCGGCTATAAAAAAGTAGCACTTATTTTCGTGCTGCATTTTTACAAAATTTTTTAGAGCACCAAAGTAGTTTCCTAGGTGTAATTTTCCTGTTGATCTTATTCCGCTAACAACAATATCCATAATATCTTTTATTTAAATATTTTAGAGCACAAAGATATAAAACATTTTTTTGGGTTTTGCACTAATCTAGAATAGTGCTCATCAACCAGAAAGAGTTAAAAGCAAAAAGCTATCTTTGTAAAAATAATTGGAGGATAAGGACATGGAAGGAACACGTTTAAACAAAGTAAATCGCCAAATACAGAAAGATTTAGGTGAAATATTTCAGCGCCAGTCGCAATCCATTTTCCAAGGACGAATGATTACTGTAACCGCCGTAAGGGTTAGCCCCGATTTGGGCATCGCCAAGGTTTACCTAAGCATATTCCCAACCAAAGGCAAGGAAGAGGTTTTTGCTGCTATTAAAGAGAATAAGAAAACGGTAAGACACGAGTTAGGGCAACGCATAAAAAACCAAATGCGCATTGTTCCCGATTTACAATTCTTCATCGACGACTCCTTGGACTATATTGAACACATTGACAATTTACTAAAAAAATAGTTAATGATACGTTCTTTTATCTCCTTTGTCAGTCGATTTATTCCACGGCATCACCTTCAGCGTTTCTCTGCATTTATTCTGAAAATAGTTGGGGTTTTTTATCTGGGAAACAAATTTGAAGACCCCATTACGGGAATAAAGTATCGAAAACTTCTGCCATACGGGCGAATCCAATCGCGCCCAAATGCATTGGCCCCACACTCCATGTCGCTAGAAAGGCATCGACTGCTTTGGCTATACCTAAAAGAGCGTACCAATTTTTTTACCCAAGAGCAAAAATTTTTACACATTGCCCCTGAGTACTGCTTTTTAAAGCGGTTTAAAAAAATGAAAAACCTTACCTATATCACTGCCGATTTAATATCGCCTTGGGCAGAGGTTAAGCTTGATGTGCAAAATATGCCTTTTGAAGATAACCTGTTCAACATAATCCTTTGTAACCACGTACTCGAGCACGTTACAGACGATAAGCAAGCACTCCGTGAATTGTTTAGGGTGATGAAACCCGGAGGGTTTGGCATTTTTCAGGTTCCAATTGATTACTCAATTGACCAAACGCTTGAAGATGAAACCATCAACACACCTAAGCTGCGAGAACTGCACTATGGCCAACGCGACCATGTAAGGCTTTACGGTTCCGATTACCCAAACCGCTTAAAGGATGCAGGGTTTATTGTGACAGCCGATAAATTTGTCCAAAACCTCCCCGCCGATTTAGTCAGAAGATACGCTTTACCCGCTGACGAGATAGTTTACCTTTGTGTAAAACCCCTAACCGAACAGTAATGAACTTTGCCCTTTACATAGCGCGCAGGTATCTATTTGCAAAAAAATCGCATAACATTATCAACATCATCTCAATAATTTCAGTGCTTGGAATGGCAACTGGGGTTATGGCCCTAGTAGTTGTACTCTCGGTATTCAACGGCTTCGATTCGCTAATCAGGAGCATGTTCTCAACATTTGACTCGGATTTAAAGATTGTTCTGGTTGAGGGCAAAACATTCTCCGATACGCTTCCTGAAATCGAAGCATTGCGGGCACATCAATCAGTGGCCGTTTTCTCAGAGATTCTTGAGGAGAATGCAATATTTAGGTACAATAAACGTCAACATATTGGCACAATAAAAGGGGTTAGCCGTAACTATCCTGAGCAAACTGGAATTGACTCTATGATGATTGACGGCGAGTTTTTGCTCTGGAGAGGAAGCCAACCGCTTGCCATAATGGGACAGGGAATTGCTGGTTACCTTAATGCAAAGCTTGCCCACTTCGACCCCATTGAAATATTCATGCCACGCAGGGGGCGAATGCCAACTTTCACTACAGCATCAGTGCTCACATCTAAAGCTATAATGCCCTCGGGAGTTTTTGCCATCGAACCAGATTTTGACTCGCAATACATTATTACCCCAATTGAGTTTACTCGAAAACTGTTGGACTACCAAACTGAAGTTACATCCATTGAGCTGATGCTAGTACCAAATGCGAATACCTCAAAAACACAAAAGGAGATTGAGGAGCTACTTGGACCAACCTTCAGGGTTCTTAACCGTTTTCAGCAAAACGAATCTCTGTACCGAACAATGAAATCGGAAAAGTTAGCCATTGGATTAATCCTAGTCCTCATTCTATTCATCGCATCATTTAATATAGTAGGAACCCTGTCCATGCTCATAATTGATAAGCGAAAAGATGTTGAAACCCTCAGAAGCCTTGGGGCCAATAGCAAGCAAATACAGAAGATTTTTTTAGCCGAAGGGCTTTTGATTTCCTTTGCTGGTACCATTATCGGAGCCATTTTAGGTGTCTTTATTTGTTGGCTTCAGATTACCTTTAAGTTGGTGAAACTCGAAGGGGTTGGTGGTTTTATAGTTGATGCTTACCCTGTGGATATTCAAACCTTTGACATTGCCATTATACTTGCTGTGGTGATAGCCATTGGCTTTTTTGCTGCACGATTCCCGGTTAGGATTATAACCCAGCGTATTTTTAAACAGGAGCATAAGGGAAACCTTTAACCTTGCCAATCAAGTTTCAATAATGCTTAGTATCGAAAACTTATCAATAGCATTTAACCAAGAAACGGTTCTGAAAAACCTAAGTTTCACCATTTCAAAGGGTGAGTCGGTGGGGATTGTGGGCGAGTCTGGGTCGGGCAAGTCTATTACTGCCCTCAGTATTATGGGTCTTTTACCCCAAAGTGCAAAAATCACAACTGGTAAAATAATTCTTAAATACAATAACCAGCAGCAAATAGATTTAGTTAGAGCCAACAGCGAGCAACACCGAAAAGTTAGGGGAAAGATTGTCTCCATGATTTTTCAAGAACCAATGACCTCACTAAACCCATCGATGAGGTGTGGAGAGCAAGTTGTTGAAGCACTAATTCTTCACAATAGTCTTAAAACCAGCGAGGCTAAGCAAAAATGCATCACTCTTTTTGAGGAGATGATGCTGCCTAACCCCTTGAAGGTTTTTACCAGTTATCCACATCAGCTAAGTGGAGGCCAAAAGCAACGGGTAATGATTGCTATGGCACTGGCTGGTAATCCATTACTGCTCATTGCCGATGAACCAACAACTGCACTTGACGTTACCGTTCAGCAAGAAATAATCGGGTTACTAAAGCGAATTGTGAGCCAGCGAAGCATGAGCCTAATCTTTATTAGCCACGATTTGGGCGTTGTTAAAGAAATATCGGAAAGGCTTATTGTACTTAAGGATGGCGAGATGGTGGAAATAGGGCAAACCTCAACTCTGCTCTCAAACCCAAAACATAATTACACCAAAGGTCTAATAAAGTGCAGGCCACCTATGGACTCACGCCCATTCCGATTACATACCATACAAGACTTTGTGGACAAAAACGATTGGTTGCCTTCACAAGATAAAGCGGCAGAGAACATTACGAATACCCAAAATTTAATTCCTACCGGGGACCCGCTTTTGCATATCAGCAACCTAAGCGTCAGCTATATCACTAAAAAAAACTTTTGGGGTAACCCAAAGGAACAGTTTTTTGCTGTAAACAACCTGAATGTTGACCTTTATCCCAACGAAACACTGGGACTAGTTGGCGAATCGGGCTGCGGAAAAACAACCTTAGGTAGAGCAATACTAGGTTTAACTCCCATAGCCAATGGCGAGATACTATACAAAGGTAATTCACTGATAAACATGACACGCAGTGAGATTAAACAATTCAGACAAGAGGTACAATTGGTTTTTCAAGATCCCTTCTCCTCGTTAAACCCCAGACATACCATTGGTCAGATGCTAATGGAACCCATTAAGTTTTACAATTTGGCCTCTGGCCAAAAAGCGCTACGCCAAAGGGCCATGGAAATGCTTGAAATGGTATCAATGCCAACTGATAGTTTTTACCGCTACCCTCATGAATTTTCGGGCGGCCAACGACAACGCATTGCAATAGCACGCGCCTTAACCGTTAATCCTAAGGTTTTGGTATGCGACGAGATGGTTTCGGCCCTCGATGTTTCAATTCAGGCACATATTCTAAACCTGCTAAATAGGCTAAAGCGCGATCTGAACCTCACCTACCTTTTCATATCCCACGATCTTACCGTAGTAAAATATATGAGCAACAGAATACTAGTGATGTATAAGGGAGAAATTGTTGAAGTAGGATTTGCTGACGAGCTGTATACAAACCCTAAATCGGCCTATACAAAAAAACTTATTAAAGCAATTCCCGGAAAAAATCTCTAAAAGAATTCATCCTCAGAAGCCCCAAATTGATTTTTATTCGAGATAATCTGCTCGTCACAATCGATATTCACTGTTAATCCCCCTAAAGGCTTATCCCATTCGTCAGTTGGGCTTACACCCAAATGGCCATCGTTGAATACCTTTTCGAGAAAAAGTGCATAAATAGGCAATGCCATATTTGCACCCTGGCCCATGGTAATAGTTTGGAAGCGAACCGATCTATCCTCAGCACCTACCCATACACCACCAACCAAATTGGGAACAATACCCATAAACCACCCGTCGGAATTATTCTGAGTTGTACCCGTTTTACCACCTATTGGCCCGTGTAAATTATATCTATATCTAAGCCTAATGCCTGTACCCCTATTCACAACCTCCTCCAAAAGGTTTAGCATTAAGTACGCTGTTTGCTCGCTAATGGCCTCGTTGCGCTGCGGATGAAATGTTGCCAAAACGTTACCATTCTTATCCTCAATCCTTGTAACCATTAAAGGATCTGTATGAACACCTTTGTTTGCAAATGTTCCGTATGCGCCCACCATTTCATGCAAGGACAATTCTGGGGTTCCAAGAAAAACAGAAACAACAGGATCAATCTGGCTTGTTATACCCATTTTTTGGGTTATCTCCACCAGCGCTCTCGGGTTAAACTGCTTCATTAGCCATGCTGAGATATTGTTAACCGAATTTGCCAAACCCCATTTAAGCGTAACCATTTGACCATCATATTCAGATTTCCCTGAGTTACGAGGACTCCATATTGAGTCGTTAACACTAAAGGTTTGCGGTACGTTTGGCACCTTTTGGCAAGGCGAATAGCCCTCCTGCATTGCCAAAGTGTAAAGGAAAGGTTTGATTGTTGAACCCACCTGCCTTTTCCCTTGCTTCACATGGTCATACTTAAAATATTTATGATTAGGCCCACCTACCCATGCTTTAATATATCCTGTATGCGGATCCATAGCCATAAAACCTGCCCGTAGATGACGCTTATAGTATTTGATTGAATCTAGAGGCGAAAGCAAAGTATCGCGTTCACCCTCCCATGAAAAAACCCTCATGGGAACCTTGGTGTTAAAATGCCTCTTTATGCTATCCATAGAAACTTTATTGTTCCTAAGTACCCTATAGCGTTCTGTTTGCCTCATTGCCTGAAGTAGGATTGCCTCAATCTGATCGTTGGTTAAATCATCATGAAATAGACGATTTTCCCGCTCCCTCTGCTCTTGATCAAAGGCTGGTTGCAAATAATCTCCCAAGTGTTCCTCTACAGCCTCTTCGGCAAATTTCTGCATCCTCCCATTGATTGTCGTGTATATCTTTAAGCCATCCCTATATAAATTATAAGGAGAACCGTCGGGTTTTAAGTTTTTGTTGCACCATCCATAAAGCGGATTGTTAGCCCACTGAATAGAATCCTCTTTATAAAATGAATATAAATAGTAATTCTTATAATTTGGTTCGCTTGCGGATAATATTGTTCTTAAGGTCTCCCTAAAATATGTGGCTAATCCCTCGTTGTGATCTTGAACCCTGTAGTTAAGTTCAATCGGAATTACAGCAACAGAATCTCTTATCTCGGGAGTAATAAAACCATATTTTGCCATTTGCGATATAACAAAATTGCGCCTAGCCAATGATCGCTCTGGATTACGAACTGGGCTGTATCGAGTGGGTGCATTAACAACTCCCACCAGAAGTGCGGCTTGCTGAACGTTTAACGAATCGGGTGTTGTATTAAAAAAGGTTTTTGCGGCAGCCTTTATACCAAACGAGTTACTCCCAAAGGCAACAGTATTAAAATACATTGCCATTATCTCATTTTTCGTGTAGTTCCTTTCAAGTTTTACAGCTGTAATCCACTCCTTAAACTTTGTTACCAAAAGGTTTGATTTTCTTGCAATGGTATTACGGCGATAAACCGTATCGCGGGGGAACAAGTTCTTTGCTAACTGTTGAGTAATTGTGCTCCCTCCCCCACTTCTCGAATGCTGCATAACAATGGTTTTCACCATCACCCTTGCTATACCTCGGGCATCAACGCCTGAGTGGCTATAGAACCGAATGTCCTCTGTAGCAAGAAGTGCATCAATAAGATTTGGGGATAAATCCTCAAAATTTAGACTATGCCTAAACTCCTTGTAATAATAGCCAAGCAATTCGTGGTCTTCAGAGTAAATCTCCGATGCCAAGTTGCTATTTGGATTCTCAAGTTCCTCAAATGTTGGAAGAGGTCCGAAAAACTCTAAGCCAATAAGCACAAATAAACTGATAACCAGAACCCATGCAAAGGCAAAAAGACCCCAAAACCAAAGCTGAAACTTACCATAAAAGTTGCTCCTACTGGCCATAAAGCATTGTTTTTGTACGAGCGTAAAGTTAATAATAAAATATAGATGATATGTTAACGAACATTAAGATTAAACAAAACCAGTGTATATGAAACTTTTCGAAGGAGCTTTTTGAGTTAAATATAGTAATATTGAAAAATAAATTTTGTAGTTCGACCGCTAATTGTTTTACTTTGTCCCAATTTTATACCATAATTATAAGAAAAGCATAATGATAAAGAACCTTGTGATAGTTGAGTCCCCTTCCAAAGCCAAAACCATTGAAAAATTTCTCGGGAAAGATTTTACTGTAAAGTCGAGTTTTGGGCATATTCGTGATCTATCAAAAAAACAACTAGGTGTAAATGTCAATGATAACTACCAACCAGAGTATATTGTTAGCCCCGATAAAACTAAGATAGTTGATGAGCTTAAAAAACTTGCCAAAACTTCTTCAACTGTTTGGCTTGCATCTGATGAGGATAGAGAGGGAGAAGCTATTGCATGGCATCTGAGCGAAGTACTAAAATTAGATCCTGATAAAACCAAGAGGATTGTGTTTCATGAGATTACGAAAGAGGCAATTGAAAATGCAGTAAAAAACCCTAGAAGCATAAACTACGATTTGGTTAATGCACAACAAGCTAGACGTATACTCGATAGAATTGTAGGTTTTGAGGTATCTCCAATACTTTGGAGGAAGGTAAAACCATCGCTCTCTGCAGGTAGAGTTCAATCCGTTGCAGTAAGATTAGTTGTTGAGCGCGAACGTGAAATAATCAACTTTAAAACCAACTCTTTTTTTAGGGTTGCAGGTATCTTTGAGGGCAACGCAAAACTAAAGGCTGAGTTAAACACTAGACTCGATTCGGTAAAAAAAGCATCAGAATTCCTTGCCGACTGCAAATCGGCTGAGTATAAAATATCCGATGTTACCAAAAAACCCTCAAAAAGGAGTCCCGCGCCACCCTTTACAACCTCAACACTTCAGCAAGAGGCTAGCCGAAAACTCAGTTTCTCTGTTTCACAAACAATGACCGTTGCGCAAAGGCTTTATGAGGCAGGGCACATAACCTACATGCGTACCGACTCTGTTACCCTATCGGCAAATGCTATACAAGGGGCGCAAAATGTTATTACTAGTGAATATGGGGAGAAATACCATCAGGTAAGAGCATACAAAACTAAATCAAAAGGAGCACAAGAAGCACACGAAGCCATTAGGCCAACCTATCTTGAAAAACAGAAGATAGCTGGTAATAGGTCTGAACAACGTCTCTACGATTTAATCTGGAAAAGAACCGTTGCTTCACAAATGAGCGATGCTAAACTTGAAAAAACAACAGCAACCATAGACATATCCACATCAGAAAATAAGTTTATCGCATCGGGTGAAGTTTTACTCTTTGATGGTTTCTTAAGGGTTTACTTTGAATCTACCGACGATGAGAACGAAGATACTGCCAAGGATATGCTACCACCGCTTAAGGCTGGCGAAATGCTAAAGGCTTTAGAAATTAGTGCAACCGAACGTTTTACTCAACGTCCACCTCGCTATGCAGAAGCAAGCTTGGTAAAAAAACTTGAAGAACTTGGCATTGGTCGACCTTCCACCTATGCTCCCACTCTCTCTACAATAGTCTCAAGAGGATATGTCCTAAAAGAGGATAGAGACGGAACTGAAAGAGAATATAAGGTGCTAATTCTTAAAAAAGGTGATATCACCGAAGCGAACAAAACCGAAATACATGGTACTGAAAAATCAAAACTTTTCCCCAGTGATATCGGAATGGTTGTAAATGATTTTTTGGTAGAGCATTTCACAAAAATTGTAGACTACAACTTTACAGCAACCGTTGAAAAGGAGTTTGACGAAATAGCCATTGGAAATCTAGAATGGGCTGATATGATTGACAGGTTTTACAAACCTTTTCATAAAACTGTTGAAAAAACCCTAAAGGAATCGGATTACTCCAAGGGCGAAAGGACACTTGGTACCGACCCAAAAACTGGAAAACCAGTTATCGTGCGAATTGGCCGTTTTGGACCATTGGCCCAAATTGGTGAAGGCAAAGACAAGGAAGATGAAAAGCCACAGTTTGCCAGCCTCCTTAAAGGGCAGTTAATCGAATCGATTACCCTTGAAGAAGCACTAGAACTCTTTAAGTTACCACGAACCGTTGGACAATACGAAGATAAAGATGTAGTAATTGGCGTTGGTCGTTTTGGCCCCTACGTTAGACATAACTCAAAATTCACTTCTCTAAAGAAAACGGACGACCCTCTGGAAATAGAACTCCAAAGAGCCATTGAACTAATTGAAGAGCATAGACAAAAGGAAAAAGAGAAGTATATCAAAAGTTTCGATAACGATCCCGAAATGGAAGTTCTCAATGGCCGATGGGGAGCATACATCAAATACAAATCGAAAAACTATAAAATACCAAAGGATACGGTTGCAAAAGATCTTACGTACGATGATTGTCTGAAAATTGTGGAGAGCCAACCTGCATCAAAGAGCAGAAAGGGCAAGGCAACAACTAAACGGAAAACAAAAAAATGAACCTTGCCCACTACTTCGATCCATCAGAAGCATTCCCAAACCCCCTAGGGTTAAGTAAAGATGCCTCCTTGTTTGGAAAGCTAAACAAAGCATCTATAACCGAAAACTTAACCATAGACAATAATACATTGGTGATTTTCGGGGTAGCCGAAAGCAGAAACTCGAACAACCCTGGAGCTACAAATGCTCCAGAGGGCATTCGTAAATTTCTTTATGCATTATCAGGGGCTTCCATTAAAAAGAGTCTAGTTGATCTTGGTAACCTAAAGCAAACAGCAAGCCCGGCTGACACCTACATGGCTGTTCGCGATGTTATTGCCTTTCTAACCAGTAAAGGAGCTACGGTAATTGTCCTTGGCGGAACCCAGGAAATAACATGGCCAATTTATCAGGCTATACTTGAAAATCAAGGGCAGGTTAACCTAAGCATTGCCGACCATAGCATTGACCTTGGAGATAACGATGGTGATTTCTCCTCAACATGCTTTGCCGATAAGCTAATTGCTGAAAGTCCCGATAAACTTTTTAACCTAAATTTTATCGGCTTCCAGGGATATCTTGTTAATAATCATCATATTAAATTGTTGCAAAATAAAAATCACGAATTTTACAGACTAGGATATGTCCGAAGCTCTATGGCTGAAGTAGAACCAACCCTCCGCGATTCCGATATAGTAAGCTTCGATATGGGGTGCATTAAGCAGAGTGACTCCCCTGGAAGTATTTACCCATCACCCAACGGATTTTACTCCGAAGAGGTTTGTCAACTATCACGATATGCCGGGCTTAGTCCTAGAGTAAAGGTTTTTGGAGTTTTCGAACTCAATACTATTAGCGACCTAAACCATCAAAGTTGCCATCTGGCTGCGCAGATAATTTGGCACTTTGTAGATGCGTTTAACCAAAAAAAGACGAGTTTTAACATTACCCCATCAACAGAAGGTGTAAAAAGATATTACATAAATAGTCCTATTCCCAACGTCGATTTAATATTTTTGCATAATACCCTTAACGACACTTGGTGGATCGAGATCCCCGAATCAGAAAAACACGCTAGTCATATTTTAGCTTGCTCCTACAACGATTATAAAAAGGCAAGTAATGGAGATGTTCCCGATCGTTGGCTGCAAGCATTAAAAAAATTAACATGAATCATCGCCTCCCATTAATGGAATAAAAGAACAATTTGGTCATCCAATATTTGTACTTGGTATAAAAAAAACACGAAAGGAAACATTTAAATCAAATCCAAGTATAAGCTAATGTTGTTTTGTTGAGGTTTATCAACATATAATTGTTAATAAAGTTTGTTGGAGAAAAATATTTTTAGTTACTTTACCTTCATTGTTAAAGTTATGTACAAACGGGCTTAAGGCACAATTTGATGAAAAAAATTTTTCTTACGCTATTGCTTTTCACATCCTTGTCCCTTTGGGCTCAACAAGACCCTTTGTTTAGTCACAATATGTTTAACCAAATGGCCATAAACCCAGCCTATGCAGGCAGTAGCGATATGATTTGTGCTACCGCTATTAACCGCTTACAATGGACAGGATTTGGCGAAGGAACCCCTAATGTTACGGTAGTAAACGTTAATGCGGCCATCAAACCATTTGGTCTCTCAAGCGGAGTAGGGCTAAATATCCTTAACGATCAGTTTGGCTTCAACAAAGATCTTGGAGTAAGCCTATCGTATGCTGTTCGATTTAAAGTAAGCGGCGGAGGCACACTCGCCATTGGGCTTAACGGTGGTGTTATTAACAATACCCTTGACCCAACTTGGAATTTTCCTGACGGCTCAAGCGATAATGCAGTTCCACAGGGAAAACAAAATGCCATTAATTTTGACATGGGCGCAGGAGTATTTTATAGCAATAATGAAATGTATTTTGGCTTTTCTGCAACCCATTTGAACCAAACACCGTACTATAACGAGTATGAAACACATTATAAGCGCCATTTCTATCTTACTGGAGGGTATTACCTCGAAATGCCTAACCCATCGTGGGAGTTTAACCCTTCAGTAATTATCAATAGTAACCTCGTAACAAATCAATTATCGGTAACAACAAATGTAGTGTACAATAAAAGGTTTTGGGGTGGCGTTTCATATCGTGTAGGAGAAGCAATTATTGGTATGGTAGGGTTTGAACTGTTTTCTGGAATGCGAATAGGCTATGCATACGATTTTTCAACGACAGATATAAGTAGTTACAACAATGGCTCACATGAGTTTATGATAGGATACTGTTTTACGCTGAAGAAGGACAAACCACCTCAGCAGTATAAAAGTATACGTTTTTTGTAGCCAAAAATAAAAGCATTTAGAATATTTTTACGTTATTTGCAATTAATAATCGGAGTGTTATGAGAAAATTTCTTGTTTTTACTGTTCTCGCTGCCATCATAAGTGGATGTGCTCCCACCGATCGTGGAGAACTTGTGGGTGTTCCTGGCCGTAAAGGCTATCAGGATCCAACACCTTATAATATGGTTTTTGTACCTATGGGGTCTTTCAACATGGGTAGTAATGATCAGGATGTGGCTCATTCCATTAATGCACCAACCAGAACTGTTTCTGTTGATGCTTTTTGGATGGATCAGACTGAGATCACTAATAATCAGTACCGACAGTTCGTATTCTATGTTAGAGATTCGATTGCACGCAGACTATTAAGCCAACAAATTGACGACTACGCCATTGAGGAAGATGAATTTGGCAACCCAATAGACCCGCCTGTACTTAATTGGAAGGTGCCCATAGATAAAAGAGATGAGGAACAACAAGAAATTCTCAGGGAGATGTATTACACCAAAGAAGAGAGTTTTTACTTTCGCAAGGAAATTGACACCCGTAAACTCAACTACGAATTTTTCTGGATAGACCTGCAACAGGCAGCAAAGAAAAAGAACCGATGGAACTTTGAAACAGGCTCATACGAAGAGAATGCTGAAATTACTAATCAAATGGGAGTTCCCGTTAGAGTAACTAGCCGTTCATCATTTATCATAAGAGATAAGGTTAATGTATATCCTGATACACTTGCATGGATTAGCGACTTCAGTTACTCATACAATGAACCCTACGCTACGCATTACTTTTGGCATCCCTCTTACGATAATTACCCTGTAGTTGGCATATCGTGGCGACAGGCTTACGCTTTTACCATTTGGAGAACGCAATACTTAAACAAGTACCTTGCTGCTAGTGGTCAATCATTTGTTTCTGATTATAGATTGCCAAATGAAGCGGAATGGGAGTATGCAGCACGTGGTACTTTAGATCATAGCATGTTCCCTTGGGGTGGTCCTTACACCCGTAACTCCGAAGGATGTTTCCTCGCAAACTTTAAGCCGTTAAGAGGCAATTATGTAGACGATGGTGGTTTCATTACAGTCCCTGTTGGTAGTTACGAACCTAATGACTACGGACTTTATGATATGTCTGGAAACGTAGCAGAATGGACAGCTAATGCTTTTGACGAAAGTGCGTACATTTTTATGCACGATATGAACCCTGATTACAAATATAATGCGAAGCCCAATGACCCGCCCGCTCTTAAGCGTAAGGTCGTAAGGGGCGGTAGCTGGAAAGATATTGGATATTTTCTTCAGGTTGGAACTAGAACTTTTGAATATCAGGATAGTGCAACAACACATATTGGCTTTAGATGTGTTAGAACCTATACTGGCGCAAAATAACCCGAAAGACTAAGTAAATAAAAGTTTAAACTTAACTCTATCATCACAATGGGATTCAATATATCCGAAATCGTACAAGGGGAAAAGTGGAGAGTTTTCATGAAGTACCTTTATGCTTGGGGAGCATCACTTGTTCTTCTAGGGGCACTCTTTAAACTAATGTATTGGCCTGGTGCAGGTGTAATGTTAACCATAGGCATGTCAACTGAGGTCGCTATATTCTTCTTCTCAGGCTTTGAGCCCATTCACGATGAAGTGGACTGGACTTTGGTTTATCCTGAGCTTGCAGGAATGACTGATGAGGAAGAATTAAGAAAGTATAGGAAAGGTGCTGGGCTTGAAGGGATAAACTCAGAGGATTTGAAAGATATTATCACCAGTGTTATGGCCGCAACAGGTGGCGGAGGGACAGGCCAAATCCAACAGTCTTCAAGTAGCGCAGGGGTGGATCAAGCTCCCAAATCTTCAGGCAATGTTTCTGCTCAACCTAAATACGTAGCAGCTGGTTCAGCTGGTATGATATTTACTGACAAGTTTAATAAGATGTTAGAAAACGCAGAGATTGGCCCCGAACTATTCGATAAAATAAGCAAAGGGCTTAATAAGCTTAGCGATACTACTGCCAAGATTTCTGACATTTCTGATGCTGCATCAGCCTCAACTGCCTTTGCTCAGACCATGAAAAAGGCCAATGACTCTGTAAGTAATTTCTCCGATAGTTACCAAAACAACGGACAGGTACTTAACGAATCGCTAAACATCCTTTCTGAAAGTTTCCAGAAGACAGCTGGAACAGTATCGGAAAGTGGACAAAACTTTATGGGTGGAGTTGAACGTTCCGTTGGAAATCTTGAAAATCATCTCACCGAAGCAGGTGAGAAAGTAAAGGAAAGAATTGTTCAATCGGGTAGTGAAGTAGCAAGCCAAGTCAGTTCAGCTGCTGGGAGCCTGGTGAGCACATATATGCAAATGGCTGAAGCCATGAAAGTTAATGGTGATGCAATATCTGAGGGAAGTGGGGGATACCAAGAACAGCTTAATCGATTAAATAAAAATATGGCAGCCCTCAATGCAGCTCATGAGTTACATCTTCAGGGAACATCAGAAAAGCTGAAGGAATCACAAGAGGTATACTCTGGGGTTGAAGGCATGATGAAGAAGCTCAAAACTTCAATTGATGAAACTGAGAAGTATGCTGATTCAATAGCAAAACTTAACCAAAATATTGCATCGCTTAACACCGTCTATGGGAATATGCTTTCGGCCATGGGTGTTATGTCGAATAATGCATAATGTTAAATTTGTAGCTCCTACGCTTTATGGCTCATGGAAAAGAAACACCAAGACAGAAAATGATAGGTATGATGTACCTAGTACTTACTGCTATGCTCGCACTGAACGTTTCGGCAACAGTACTAGATGCTTTCGTCCTCGTAGATTCTGGCCTTTCACAAACAGCACGAAGTTTCTCTATTAAAAACGAGAGACTTTACAACCAAATGGATAACGCTTATACAGTGAATCCAAAAAAGGTTGGCGATGCGAAAGCGATTACAGACGCTATCCGTACTAAAACGGCTGAGTTAAGTAAGTATATTCAAGATTTAAAGGTACTTACAATTGTAACTGCTGAGGACGAAACATCACCTGCGTTAGTGGGAGGAAATGAAGTAGACACTAAGAATATTAAAGGAAAAGGTGATACCAACGTGAGTGGTAGAGTTTTTCTTGGAACTGATAAATCAGATGGTAAAGCCTCTGAATTGAAGAATAAGATTATTGAATACAGAGCATACATGGAAGGCCTAATTGACCCCGACCTAGGCAAACAATTGGTACAATCTATTAATACCCTTCTATACACTGATGATCCACCTCCAGCACCCGACGGGACGGCGCATTCATGGGAATCAACTCGATTTGATCACATTCCCCTTGTTGCCATATTTCCTCAGTTAACTAAAATACAACTCGACATACTTAATGTAGAAGCTGAAGTTGTTGCTCACCTACTTCAACAGGTTGATGCAAGTGACTTTAAGGTTAACAAGCTAGATGCTGTTGTTATTCCTAAATCCGATTACGTTATACAAGGTAACGAATTTAGCGCTGATATATTTCTTGCAGCATCCGACACAACACAGGTCCCGACAGTTTACATTGGCCAATATGAGTCCTTTACTACTGAACAAGGAAATGAAGATTTCAGAATGGTGGGTTCTTTCGAAGAGATTCCCGTTGAAGGTGGTAAGGGGATATTCAACAGAAGGGCAACCCGACTTGGAACCAACAAATGGTCGGGATTGTTAGAGGTTACAGGACCTGATGGAACTAAATTCAGAAGACCATTTAACCATACATTTGAAGTTGCACAGCCTAACGTAGTTGTGTCTCCCACTAAAATGAACGTTTTCTATAGAGGCGTTGATAATCCTGTTGATATCTCCATACCAGGAATTTCAATGGATAAGATTGTAGCAAACATAGATGGAGGTGGAACCATACGTCGCTCTGGAAGTACTTTTACTGTTAACCCAGGGAGAGGTAACAAATGCAACGTTACAGTATTGGCCGAGATTGAGGGCAAAAGGAGAAGTATGGGTACTCGTGAATTCAGGATACGTGAGGTTCCCGACCCAATCCCTAGCGTTAGGGGCATTACTTCGCGCATTGTAAACAAAAACGAACTAGCCGTTTCGCTTGCCGTTGAAGCTCGAATGCCTGAAGGTTTTGATTTTGACCTATCGTTTAGCATTACTGGATTTACTGTAATGGCTACAGTTGGAGGATTTACCCGTACAGCCTCTTCAACTAATCAACTTATAACCGACGATCAGCGAAGGCTTTTTGATGGTCTTAGAAGCGGGCAGACCGTTAATATTATTGATGTTAAAGCAGTTGGTCCCGATGGTAGAAGTCGCGATCTCAATGATATAGTTTACAGAATTAGATAACACTTTCAATTATGAAAAGAATAGCTTTTTTCTTACTTAGCGGAACATTACTCTTAGCTTCATCGTTAAACGGCATTGCACAAAGAGAGGTTAACGAACCATTGGTTAACGACGGAGTTTACGAAAGGGAAACTATAAAACAACGCATTCCTATCCCATATCCCCATCTGCGCGAAGCTGACATGATGTGGACAAGAAGAATATGGCGAAATCTTGACCTAAGGGAAAGGATGAATCATCCGCTATACTTTCCAACCGTCCGTATGTACGATAGGTCTAGCCTTGTTCAGCGCTTAATGGATGCAATTAAGTATAATGAGATTAACGCTTACGATGCGGATGTTGATGATGAGTTCTCTACCTTAATCTCCTACGATCAGATATTAACAAAACTTGGTGCCCAAGATACAGAGAGGCAGGATATAAGCCCAACTACGGGACGCGACACAACAATCATTATTCCGGGAAGCATAAACTGGACCCAGGTAAGAGAACTTGAAATTAAAGAGGAGTGGTTTTTTGATAGACAACACTCTACAATGCAGGTAAGAATTATTGGAATATGTCCCATTAGGGTTTACACCCGTATCGCTCAAGGGCAAGAAGACCTTGAAATGGGAGGGGAACTCCTTAGGATGAGGCTATTCTGGATTTACTATCCACACGCTCGTTCAATACTTGCCAACACTGCTGTATTCAATGAAACGAATGATGCCCAAAGAAATTCGTTCGATGATATCTTCTTCAAAAGAAAGTTTAGCTCATACATTGTTCAGGAATCTAACGTATTCGATAACCGAAGGATTTCAGTGTATACCTTTGGAGGTATTCCTAACATGCAGGAATCAGAACGAATTAGGAGCGAAATGTTTACCTTTGAGCATGACCTTTGGGAGTATTAATCCTTGAAAAGGACTCATAAAAAAGGCAGCCTCTGTAACAAAGGCTGCCTTTTTTTATTTTACTATTTCTATATATACTTTTCGCCTTTCTCAATCAGTACATCATTTTGATATTTCTTTATCTCCTGCTCGTTATCTTTCTTGCAAACTAAAAGCACCTCATCCGATTCTACCACAATATAACCATCTAAACCCTGTAATACAGCAAGTTTGTCGCCTTGAAGATTAATAATAGAATCTTTCACATCATATACCAAAGCGTTGCTATTGCCCAACACGTTGCCATTCTCATCTTTACTGCTATTCTGATAAAGGGAGCCCCAGGTACCTAAATCGGACCAACCAAACTCAGAGCAAATAACATATACGTTTTCGGCTTTTTCCAACACCCCATAATCGATGGAAACACTGTTGCACTCAGCATAAACAGTATCAACAGCATCATCCTGTTGCTTGGTTCCAAGTTTATTGTACACTCCCTCAAACAGCCCGTGAATCTCAGGGAGATGCTTACTGTATGCAGAATCAATAGCTTTTATTGACCAAACAAAAATACCTGAGTTCCAGTAAAACTCTCCTGATTCAAGAAACACTTTGGCCAACTCAAGATCAGGCTTCTCAGTAAAGGTTTTTACCTTGTATAGTGAAGGAATTGCCTTATCAGGGTCACCTGAGATTTGGATATATCCATATCCGGTTTCAGGTCGACTGGGCTTAATCCCAATGGTAAGTAGTGCATCATTTTGCGAAGCAAAAGTAATGGACTGATTTATGGTTTTGATAAACTCCTCTGGCTCTAAAACCAAATGGTCGCTGGGAGCAACTACGATAATTGCATTGGGATTCTGCTTACGAATTACCTGATATGCAAGGGCTATACATGGCGCAGTATTACGACGCATTGGCTCAAGCAATAACTGGCTATCCGAGATTTCTGGAAGGTGCTCCTTAACCTGATCTTTGTACACAGAGCCGGTAACAATATACACATTCTGTGGGTCACAAAATTTAGTTACCCGTATAAAGGTTTGCTGTATTAACGACTTGCCTGTTCCTAGTATATCGAGGAATTGCTTTGGCTTATTTGTTCTGCTCAAGGGCCAAAAGCGGCTCCCTATTCCACCTGCCATTATCACACAATATATATCGGAACGTTTGGGTCTGTTTTTACTATTCATTATGTATTATTATAAGTTATTTATTAAATTCAACAATTAACTGGATATCAATAAAGATATCGTTTGATGCTTCGCTTGGGAGTTTTTTCAAACTCTTCTGGGTAAAGTTTCACCCTTGCTATTTGGCTAAACGATGGAAGAATTTTGTTTACTTCTACCCTATTCTCCTCCATTATACTATCCAAATCGGCGGTTTTAATTTCATCCCTATCGGCTGAATCAAAATCTGGAAAAATTAAAGCAGTAAGCCTTCCTTCCTGCTCAACAACTAAAGACTCTTGAACATAGGGCAAGTTATCAATTAATCCCTCTATTTCCTCTGGGTAAATATTTTGACCACTAGAGCCTAAAATCATGTTTTTACTTCGCCCTTTGATGAAAAGGTACCCATCGGCATCGATTACGCCCAAATCGCCGGTGCGAAACCACCCATCGGAGCCTAAAACTTGCTTTGTTGCCTCTTCATTCTTGTAGTAACCCAGCATAACATTTGTTCCTTTAACCAATATTTCACCAACAATATTTTGAGGGTCATGCGAGTCAATTTTCACCTCCATATTAACTACCGACTTCCCTGCTGAGTAAAGTTTGGTTGTTTTCCATGAATCGTAGGTTATAATGGGTCCACACTCTGTCATTCCATACCCAACAGTATAGCGGAAACCAATATCTTTTAAAAAAGTCTCTACTTCAGGGTTTAGTGCTGCGCCACCAATAATTACCTCAATAAAGTTATCGCCAAATATTGACCTTAACTTTTTGTTTATTTCTTTTTTTATCCTTCTGTCAATAATCGGAACCTTAAGAAGAAATCGTAACGATGGTCGTTTAAGTGCCTCTAGAATATTTTTTCTGTAAATTTTTTCAATGATAAGCGGAACAGAAACAACAAGATTTGGTCTGATACTGTTAAAAGCCTCAAGAATAATTTTAGGCGATGGATTACGAGTTAAAAAATGAATATGGCAACCTTTTGTCACCTGGTAAATAAACTCAAAAGCAGCACCATACGTATGCGCCATAGGTAAAATAGAGACATGATTATCTCCAGGTTTCAGCTTAATAACCTCAGCAGCAAAAATCATATTGCTCCACATACTTCGATAAGGCAACATCACCCCTTTTGAAAAACCAGTTGTTCCGCTTGTGTAGTTAATAACGCAAACATCATCGGGTTTCTCCTTGGAGTAATACTTAATATCGCTTGGCAAAAGGTCATTTGGATACCTCTCAGCAAATAACCGGTCAACATCACTCCTAATATCAGTAACAGAAAAAGGGGTGTTCTCATGCAGAATATCAAATTTACCAAGCGATATGATGCACTTAACATTGAGCATTTGCGACTCGTTGAGATTTTCCCAAATAGGTTCACCTGTAAAGAGCGCTACTGAATCAGAATGGTTAACAATGTGATGCACATTATCGGCCTTAAAATCGGGTAAAATAGGAACAACAACTGCACCGTAGGTTACAATTGCCAAAAAGGCTACAGCCCAATGCGACGAGTTACGACCAATAAGTGCAATCTTGTCGCCTTGTTTAATACCTGTTTTCTGAAAAATAATGTGAATCTTTTCAATCTTTCGGGCTAAATCATGATAGTGAAAAGTAGCGCCTTTGTAATCTGAGAATGCCGGTAAATCCCAGTTCTGCTTAACACTCTCCTCAATCAGTCTAACAAAACTTTTTTCCATAAGAAAAAACTAAGGAAGAATTATACTCAATTTAGAAGAAAACAAAAATACAAAATATAAACCAGATTACCCTGAAACAGGGGTTATTAAAGGCTATAATCACTAATTGGCAGGTATAAATGCAGCTTAGGGAAGTAGATAAAATTGCTGAAAGTAATCGTTCCCCTTTTATTTCTTCCGTATTTTACGGTAAACCAAAACCAGGGAAAAGCCAAAAGCTAACCCTATAAAATTTGCAAGAATATCGAGCGGATTAAATACTCTCCCAGGCACTAACTGCTGAATAAACTCAATGCTAAGGGCAAGTATTATTGAAAAAACAATAAAAGCATACCATAGATACGGTCTTTCCATTTCTCCATTTGCCAAATAGGCAATTATTGGCAGGATAAAAAAAGCAAGACCATGTAAAACATAATCAACCCTGTAGGATTTGGTACTAACCTCAACAGAGGTAATTCCCATTGATGGGTTTAAATAAACCCAAACCAGCAATAAAACATAAAATAAGAATCCAATCCGATAAAATAGCTTCATACCGCAAATATAGTTTGTTTTAATAAAATGGCATTACCTTAGCAATGGGTTTAACAATTTAGACGAATTTACTAATTTTGTGGCTACTTTTATGATAATAGAGAATAATGAGTTTCCCAGATAAACGAATAGTTGATTTTATTAATGAGCACCATGTGCTTACCCTGGCCACTAGCTTTGATGAGGAGCCATACTGCGCAAACTGTTTCTATGTTTACATGGAAGAAGAGAACAGCCTTGTGTTTACATCAGATTACGACACAAAACACATAAGGCAGGCAAGCCACAATATCTATGTAGCTGGGAGCATAGTGCTAGAAACAAGTATTATTGGGAAGATACAGGGCATTCAGCTACAAGGAATAATAAGTGAAGCCAGAGATGGCCTTCTTGTAGAAGCGCGAAAAGCCTTCCTAAAACGATTCCCCATTGCCATGCTTATGAAAACAACCCTTTGGGTTGTCGATTTAACATTTCTAAAATTTACTGATAATAGGCTAGGCTTTGGTAAAAAATTAATATGGGAAAAGGCGCTTATTGTAGACCCTTTCCTTTCAAGAAATCTCTCTGAATGATATTTGTAACCGGCGGAACAGGCCTTATCGGGTCTCACCTACTTTACCAACTGGCTAAAGAGAACCATAATCTATTGGCGCTTAAGCGCCCAACCAGTAATATCGACCTGGTTAAGAAACTATTTGAGGCCTACTGCCCAGAGGATAAAACGCTTTTTGATAAAATTACATGGATTGATGGTGAGGTAGAAGATTACCAGAGTTTACTAAATGCCATGGGCAATGCTCACGAGGTATACCATTGCGCAGCAATAGTATCGTTCCTTAGCAAAGATGCTAACCAAATGCTGGCCGTTAACGTTCAGGGAACGGCCAACGTTGTTGATGCTTGCTTGGAATTGGGCATTAAGCGCTTGTGCCACGTTAGCTCCGTTGCAGCAATTGGCTCGCCAATGCCCGGAGATGAAGTTGACGAGAGCATCCCTTGGGGAAAATCTAAAGGGAAATCGGGGTATGCAATTAGTAAGTTCCGGTCAGAAATGGAAGTTTGGAGAGGTGCTGATTTGGGCTTAGATGCTGTTGTGGTTAATCCTACTGTTGTAATTGGACCCGGTAAATGGGATAGCGGCAGTGGGCAAATATTTGGAACCATAGCCAAGGGTTTTCCCTTTTATACAACCGGCATAACAGGTTATGTTGATGTTAGAGATGTGGCTAAGGCCATGGTTTTAGCCATGCAAAAAGGGCTGTGGAATAAAAAATACATCCTAAACGGCGAAAACCTATCACATAAGGTTGTTTTTGAAACCATAGCTAGGAGATTGGGCAAAAAGCCACCTACAATAAATGCAAAACCTTGGATGAGCGCTATAGCATGGCGGTTTGCATGGTTAGGCAGTAAAATAACTGGAAAACCATCTGCCCTTAGTCGTGATACTGCACGAAGTGGCCAGGCAATTACACACTACTCATCACAACTTGCAGAAAAGGAGTTGGATGTCATGTTTACGCCCATTGCCGAAGCAATAGCTAATACCATAAAAGTTGGAAAACTTTAACCAATTGTTAATTAGTTATCCTTTTTGAGGTTTAACAACCAATGCTCTGTAAATGAAGTATATCCCAGCAATTACAAATGGGATGCTCAACCATTGACCCATATTCAGCGTCATACCAATTTCGAAGCCAACCTGGGGTTCCTTAATAAACTCAATAAAGAAGCGAGTGGCAAAAATGAAGATAAGGAAAAGCCCAAAAAGCAAACCAGGCCTGGGCTTTGCATCGGATTTTATGTATACCCATAGCAGTACAACAAAACCTACTAAATACGATAATGCCTCATAAATTTGGGTGGGATGTTTGGGCGCTATCTCTCCGTTACGCTCAAAAATAAAACCCCAGGGTAAATTAGTCTCAATACCATAAATCTCTGAGTTCATAAGGTTTCCAAGCCTAATAAGCACCGCAGCAAGGGCAACGGTAATCACAATCCTGTCGAGAATGTAAATGAGCGGGCGCTTAGTTTTTCTGCTAAACAGATATAGAGATAGAATTATTCCAACAGCCGCTCCGTGGCTTGCCAGTCCTCCCTGCCAAATTTTAAGTATCTCAAGAGGATTTGCCAAATAATAGCTAGGTTCATAAAAGAGGCAATGTCCCAATCGAGCACCTACTATCGTCCCAATGGCCATGTATATGGTTAGGGAATCGAGATAGTTGCTGGGTAATAATTCCTTCTTCACAATCCGCTCAAAAATCATATACCCAAAAAGAAATGATAAAGCCCACAGCAAACCGTAGTAACGAATGGACAAAGGGCCTAACGAAAATATTTCTGGGTTGATGTTCCAAACTATATGGTTTATAAGCATGGCAAATATATTGTTTGATGATTAATAGGGGATAAATGTAAGAAATATTTTGCGCTTAGAGTCCCTATTTTAGCTAAAGACTAACTTTTACTCCACCATAAAAAGAATGACTAATCTGGAAACCACCTTTTAGAATGCATGAAAACAAATAAATGCATACTTTAAAAACTATCTTTATGCCTTATAGCAAAAAACATAATATAGTTCAAACTTCAGCCTGGCCAGACTTATGTCTTATAAGAAGAGTCTTTTATTTTAATTCCGACCAATTTACAGCAGGTATAAAGCATTACTTATAGATTTCGGGTAGAGGTAGCCTAAATATTTATGTAACTTTTTTATTTTATATTAGTACTAAAAGTGTTAGGGCTAAAGTCCTCCTAACTTTTAAACAACCAGCTAACGCTGTCTCTATTTTTTACTAGAGGAACAAAAATAAAAACTGATGAAAAAACTGTTTGCCATCCTAATTCTATTTTCAAGCTGCTCTGTTATATCACCATTGCAAAAAAGCAAGTACCTAACTGTATCAAACCTTATAGATGCGGGTAAGTACACCGAAGCTAAAGATGTTGTGGATGGAATGACCAATGATAGAGACTCCAGAAAGTGGCCAAAAACTTGGTATTACAAAGGTCTTTTGTGCCAAGAGGCCTACATGGAAGGAATCAAGAAAAACGATAAGTCGCTTATTGAACTTTACCCAAATCAGCTAATTGCGGCCTATGGTGCCTACAACAGAGCATTAATGCTTGACAGGGGTGGACGGAATGAAAAACAGATAGCACCAAAACTTATACTTTTGGCCAATGAACTACAAAAAGCTGGAGAAAAAAACTTTAAGGATAAAGAGTATGAAGAAGCTTTAAAAGCGTTTGAAGGCGCACTAAAAATAACCCGAATCTCAGCACTTTCTCTCGAAACTGACACCAGTCTGATATACAATACGGCATTGGCTGCCTACGAGGCCAAAGAATTGGATACTGCAATTGACTACCTAGGGAAACTCCATAATCAGAAACATTCGGTTAATGTTACACATCTACTTTCAGATGTTTACCTACAAAAGGGCGATACCACTTTGGCCGAGAACACCCTTTACCAAGGGGCAAAACAATTTGAATACAACGATAGGTTAATGCTGTTGTTAACCGAACTTTTATATAAAACCAACAATAGTGATATTGGGCTAAAAAGATTAAACGAGGCAATTGCCGAGAAGCCTATGAGCCATACCCTGCACTTTACCAAAGGGCTGCTCTACCAAAAAACTAATCAGTACCAAAAGGCCATTGATAGTTATACTGAAGCAAACAGACTGGCTCCCGACGAACTAATGGTATACGTGAATATTGCAACTTGCTATTTTAACATAGGAGTAGAAATTGAAGAAATTGTGATGCAACTCACAAGCATTAGGGCAGTTGAGGAGCAAAAAGCCAAATCGGCCAAAGCATTCAGCCAAGCAACTCATTGGCTCGATATGGCCATGAGTCAAAAGAGTGTGGATCAAAGCACACTCTCACTAATTAACGAGCTTTACAGAATGCTTGGCGCAACCGATAGGATTGGAAACGGGAATTAACCCGTTAAATTTTTAATTGAAGTGTTAGCCCAAGCATTTGATTGAACTGAGTACGCGGTCCTTTTTTCTGAGAACCATCAGGAAACAAAACGGGTTCGCCCATACCATCAACAATTGGGAAAAGGATATTATCGTTGTAAATTAGATTCAGGTTAAGCTTTATCTTAAAATATATGCTTATCTGTTTCTCTATGCTCATTTCCCAATCAACATCAATATTTTGTGGTTTATCTAGATAGCTGGAGAAAAGCCTTACGGTATTTTTTATCTCCATATCCTTAAAAAAAACAAGGGTGTTTTTTACCAACAACTGTCCTCCTAGCTCTTGCTTTGCGTGCTTGTCCTTAGCTATACCATGCGCAGTTTGATCGATAATGGTTGTGTCAAGTACAAACGTATTTCTGTACGATAAGGGTGAAAAGTTTATGCTAGTCTTCTTGTATGGCTTAAACTCCATACCCAAACCAATGGTAATAGCACCAGGATTTAGAAACTTTGAAACAGCTACAGAATCGTTGGGATAATTATATCCTTTGGCAACTTGCGACTTCATATAAAAAATTGAACTAAGGTCTACTTTATCCCTGAGTACCCTATTATACTGTGAGTTAACCTCAACAATATCGGTGGTTGTTCTAAATCCTTTATCGTCGGTCCAAGTAGTCCCATATCTAAGTCGACCTATGGTTGCCCAATTCAACTTCGACTCTTTATTGTTGTATTCCATTTGAGCGTTAATGTCGAGCACGCTGGTTAAAGAGCTCTCGCCACCCTGTGCCCAATAGTTGGAAAAGAAACTCTCGTTTAAAGAGTATGCGCCAATAATTCCATAGCTCCAGCGAACAGGAATCTCTCTCAATGGCTTTAGTTTTAAAAGTTTTCTATCGGGTCTGGTGGTAGTAAATGGTGTATCATCCACCATCCTTCTCTCAAAACGCTCAACGGAAACATCCTCCTCAAGCGTAAGCATAATATCACGCTTCGATGGGTTTCCAATCCATATGGTTATGGAATCGTTTTTCGAATTCTTAATCCAATACCTGTATAAATCCTCATTGCCTGTGGTTAGCCACATAGGCGTTTTCGTCCCTTGTTTACTTTTGATATTAATCAGGATAGAGTCACGGTTATAGGTATATGCGGTAAGCGTTTCAATTGCTATTTTCAACGAATCCGTTATCCTGCCGTTGGGAACAATACGGAAGGGCGACCCATCGGTACCTACAATTGCCTTTCGGGTTCGCACCATAACAAGTTCAGTAGAGTCATTATTAAACCGATAGGGTCTAAATCCTTCTCTATATCTAATTGAAGGGGTAATACCCCTTTCGGTGATTTCGTACAGCTGAATGTTTTTGGATTCAAGGTAATTTCTGTCGATTATATTTTCGGAAATTGTATCCTTTGCCTCAAGCAACGACTCAATTCGTTCCTTTAAATCCTGTTTCAGCTCTAACATTGAGAACGATAATGGGTCGATAACTCTCATCACTACTGTACTTTTCGTAATCAAAGGGTTTTTCTGGAGTGGAATGGTATCAACAATAAACAACGATTTATCAAACCATCGGAGCGGTAACGTATCTCTCTCAACCACATCGGCATGCATTAGCTTTACCGAATCCCATTTAAAATTTAGTAGCCTATTTCTGATGCTATCATAGGGTTCATTATAGTGATTTACAAGCCTCAATAACGATTTTTTTAGGCTATCACCCTCAGGATGCCAGAGCTCCCTTGAACTAATTAGACCGTTTAAATATTCCGAGGCCTTTAACGGTGTAAGGATTATGGGTTCGGTGGGAATACTATCGGGCACGACAGCAACAACCTCGGCGGCAAATTCAGTGGCTGTTGAAACCGTATCGATTTCACTTTTAATTATGTCAACATCTACCTGCTCTCTGAAATCCTGTGAGGGAATCGTATCGGGGCTCGATTTAGTAACACTATCTTTGGGTTGAACTATGGGAAGCTCTGCCCCTACCGAATCCATCTCAGAATTTACGGCCTCTTCTTCAACTTTATCAATGGTAGATTTTAATGGAATGGTATCGGTGGTTTGCCCTTCAACGGCTATAACCTGAACGCTAATGGTATCTACTTTGGCTGTATCTGTTACTGCAGCTCCATCTCCGTTATCGGATTGACCAAAAGCAGTATAATGACAAGCTAGCCCTATGATTAAGAATGAAATGGATGTGATTAATCGCATAGGTATTAATAAAGTGTTTGGTAGTACAAAAAAACGAATACTTTCTGAGAATTGCAGATTTTTAGCAACTTATTCATATTGCTTTATATCATTGTTTTAGCGAACATAGTCTTAAAACCATGCCATTATAAATAGTCAAAACGTGCATTACAGGAAATTTATCAATAGAGTTTAAATCAGCATAAAAAAATCTGTTGTATATTTAAAGAAAAGTATATGCCATCAGCCATTAACATATATCAAGTCTTCACCCGTTTGTTTCGGAATGATATAAAAAACAACAAACCATACGGAACAATTGAAGAGAATGGCTGCTCAAAGTTTGAGCATTTTACCCCCCATGCCCTGCAAACAATAAAAGAGTTTGGCATAACCCATATATGGCTTACCGGAATAATAAGGCATGCAACGTGCACCAATTATCAGAAGTATGGTATCACTCCTAATAATCCTCAGGTTGTAAAAGGGCGGGCAGGCTCACCCTATGCCATAACCGATTACTACGATGTTGCTCCCGATTTGGCCATCAACCCGCAAAACCGAATGGTCGAGTTTGAAGCATTGTTAAAAAGATGCCACAAGGAAAAGTTTAAGGTAATTATCGACTTTGTGCCAAACCATGTTGCCCGGGAATACAGTAGCATCAACCAACCCGATGATATTCCCAAACTTGGAGCTGGCGATAACCCAAACCATGCTTTTTTGCCCTCAAACAACTTTTATTACCTACCCAATAAGGGTTTTCAGATTCCAGAAGGTATAAACTTCCCCTACACCCATAGGGCAAAGCAGTACACTGAGTTCCCAGCCAAAGCAACGGGCAATGATGCTTTTACTGCACAACCAAGCATAAACGATTGGTACGAAACCGTGAAGCTAAACTATGGAATCGATTACCTAAATGGTGGGCAAAAACACTTTAATCCCATACCCGATACCTGGCATAAGATGCTCCATATAATGAGATTTTGGATTCATAAAGGGGTAGATGGACTGCGTTGCGATATGGCCGAAATGGTGCCCGTGGAGTTTTGGCAATGGGCTATCCCACAGCTTAAGGAAATTAACCATGAGATTATTGTAATTGCCGAGGTTTACAAACCCACCAAGTACAAAAAGTTTCTTGATGCCGGATTCGATTACCTGTACGATAAGGTGGGATTATACGATATCTCTCGCTCGCTAACTGAAGGGCACGGCTCGGCAAAAGAGATAACCAACCTTTGGCAACAGTATGAGGGCTTCTCGCATCGGATGCTTCGGTTTTTAGAGAATCATGATGAGCAACGAATTGCCTCGCAGCATTTTGCAGACGACCCATGCCGGGCAGTTCCTGCTATGGTGCTTGCTGCCACATTAAACACTGGCCCTCTAATGCTCTACTTTGGTCAGGAGATTGGCGAAAATGCTACCAATAGCGAAGGCTTTAGTGGTAATGATGGTAGAACCACCATATTCGATTACTGGCATATAACGGAGTACCAGAAATGGGTAAATAACGGAAAGTTTAATACCCAACAGCTAAACAAGAACCAAATAGAACTACGTAACTTTTATCAAAAACTAAACAGTCTCCGCCTAAATTCAAAGGCAATATCTTACGGTGGCTTTTACGATTTGATGTGGGGCAACAACCACCTGAACACCCATAAGATATACGCCTACCTCCGTTATCACCACAACGAGGTGCTTCTGATTGTCATAAATTTCGATTTGCACACCGAGTACAACCTAATGCTAAAAATTCCAGCCGATGCCATAACCATTGCTGGCCTTTCCAACATCAACCCTTGGCAAGCAACAGAATTAATTTTCGATTACAAAAAAACAACCCTTTACCCTCAAGATGCGCTTGGAAATGGTATCCCAATCCATTTAAAGGCAAATGATGTGGTGGTTTATAAATTGGTTTAGATAAGGTTTTCATTACCCCAAAACTTATTTTTTAAAGGATATTACTCTCCTATCCTAATGGTTTATTGTTTTATAAACCGACAACTTGCTTGGCTCTCCCGTTTTTTTAAAGCTAAAAAGTGTGAACAGAGTACAAGGTGCTTAATAAAAATATTATATTTGCGGAAACTCATAATACTTATTTAGTGTAATACAGTTTCTGATATGCAAAATAGAATAATTCAACAATCAAGGGAGATGTTTCTCCGCCATGGCTACAGTAAAGTTCGCATTGACGAAATTGCAGCTGAACTTAAAATCAGCAAAAAAACAATATATAACCACTTTGGCAGCAAGGAGCAGTTACTGTTTGCGGCAATAGAGCAAACACAAATTGAATTCGAAAACGATATCCTTCGCGTTGAAACGAAAATGGACTTGAGCTATGAAGAGGAAATCAAGTCTATCCTCTCGCTGTTAGGAATGTGGGTTTCTAAAATTAGACCTGTGCTTAAAGACCTGAAGTGGAGCCTCCCACAGGCATATGATGCCATTGTGAAGATAAAGAAAGAAATTTTTGTCTCACACGGCATGCTAATCCTTAATAAAGGAGTGGAAATGGGAAAGATAAAGGCTGGATGGCATGTTAACATGGCGCTTTATATATTTATTGCCACCGCCGAAAAGCTTCTAACAGAAACATACAGCGACACTCTGCCAAACGAAGTGGTTGCCGATTTTCCGTTATCACCCGAGGAACGACTTCGGGCAGTGGTTGAGATTCTATACTCGGGAATTATAAATAACGGAAACTAGATTGCACTCAAAAATTAGCTAACAATAAATGTTTAACATCTATTTACAATGAAAAAAACAGCAATGTATGTTTGGTTGTTTGTCGTAGGGACAATACCGGTGCAACTCTTTGCTCAGGAATCGGCCGATACGCTAAAACTAAACTTGCAGCAGAGCATTGAACTTCTCCTTGGCCAAAACCTTTCGGTTAAGGCAGCCAATGAGGCTCATCAGCAAACTGAGTACGAGTTAAAGTCTGCCAGAGGCTTTTATATGCCTCAAATTGGCGTTAATGCAACATTCGGTATCACAAGCGACCCAGTAACGCTGGACCTTTCTCCAATTGGCGATGCACTTGAGGGCATCTACAAAATATCAGCAATTCAAAACCAGTTAATTGGAACAAACCCTGCAATTGCTTCAAACCCACTATACAAATTACTTTTGCAAGGTGCACAACAAGGTACACAACAAGGGCTGGATGCTATTAGCAATGCGAACTGGGAAAAAGTTTTACTCGATGACAATTTAGGGAAAATATCAGCCGATTTAAAGTGGCCAATATTTACTGGGGGTAAAATTACGGCAGCAAATAGGGCAGCTAAAGCCAGTGCCAATGAACAGTTGGAAAAGACACGCATGATAACCAACGCAGAAATTACCACACTGGTGCAACGTTACTACGGACTTCAACTCTTTATTGAGGTAGTGAAAGTTCGTAACACAGTTCTCGATGGAATGCATCATCACCTAGAAAATGCTCGTAAGATGGAGCAAAACGGAATAATTTCGGAGGCAGAGCGATTGCATGCCGAAGTTGCATATGCGCAAGCCGAAAAGGAATTCAAAAAAGCAGTAAAGGATGTGGAACTAATGCAAACCGCGCTAAAAAGCTCACTAAACACAACCCAGCCTGTTATTCCTACAACACAAATGAGCATTGCGAAAACCGTGTTGCCATTAAATAATTATATTGAAATGGCTCGGCAAAGCAATCCAGTATTTGGTCAGCTTGAACAGAAAAAGTTATTGGCCAACCAAGCCATAACCAAAGAGCGCTCTGAATACTTTCCCGATATTGCCCTAATGGGTTCGTACGATATTTACCGTTACAACATGACCGACCTTCTCCCAAATTGGTATGTTGGTATAGGTTTAAAAATGAACATTTTTGATGGCCTTGCCAAACAAAATAAAATTAGAGCCACTAAGATTCAACATCAGCAAATTGAGACTGCCGAACAGAAGATTGCTCTAGATATTTCAACAGGAATTACCAAGGTTTACCAGCAAATGGAGCAGGTGGTAGAGCAGTACCAAAGCGGCGAGGTTAGCCTTAAGTTTGCCCAGGAATACCTCCGCATACGCGAAAAGGGTTTTAGAGAGGGCTTTGCAACCTCATCCGATGTTGTTGATGCCAACATGAACCTTTCAAAGGTAAAAATTGAGCAGCTAAAATCGGTTTATGAGTACAATGTTGCCTTAGCAATGCTGCTCGAGTTAGGTGGTGTTAGCCAACAAATTGTTGAGTGAAACTAACAGTTAGGAACAAATCCGTTACACCTAAACAAAATATAAAACAATACATCAGTCACTAATCATAGCACAACAACGTAAAGAAATGAAAAATAGTAGCGTAATAATTGGGGTAGTAACAATTGTTTTTGTTGCACTCCTCTCAATAATCGGATGGTTTGCCTTTAAGCCAGCACCAATTCTTATTCAAGGACAAGTAGAGGCAACTGAGGTTAAGATAGCAACCAAAATAATAGGTCGCATCACCCAAAAACATGTGGATTTAGGCCAACAGGTCTCTGCTGGCGATTTGTTAATAGAGCTTAGCAGCCCTGAGATTGATGCAAAAATGCAACAGGCTACAGCAGTGGGCGAAGCCACAAAAGCGCAAAGCAGCAAAGCTGATAAGGGTGCCCGAGTTGAGCAAATTGCGGGGGCATACAGCGTTTACCAAAAGGCTATTGCCGCATCGGAATTGGCAGAAAAAACCTATAATAGGGTGCAAAATCTTTACAATGAAGGTGTTATTCCGGCTCAAAAACACGATGAGGCCGAAACGCAGCTTCGCGTATCGAAAATGAATGAAGAGGCTGCTAAAGCCAACTACGAGATGGCACTCAGCGCAACCCGTATTGAAGATAGAGATGCTGCCCGTGCACTGGTTAATCAGGCTAAGGGTGCCATAAACGAGGTGCAGTCATACCTTGGCGAAACTCTTTTGGCTTCGCCAATTAACGGCGAAATATCACAAATAAATGCAGAACTAGGCGAACTGGTTACCCCTGGGTTTCCTGTGGTTCACATTATCGACCTAAGCGATTGCTGGGTTACCTTCCACATTCGTGAGGATATGCTTTCCAAGTTTTCCATTGGCTCCGAATTTTCTGCTAGCCTTCCTGCTCTTAATGAAGAAACAATTACGCTAAAGGTAAACTTTATTAAGGCCGAGGGTGATTTTGCCACATGGCGTGCAACCAAGGCTAGTGGGGCATTCGACCTAAAAACCTTTGAGGTTAGGGCACGACCTGAAGCCACAATTAACAATCTTAGGCCTGGTATGAGTGTAATTATTGATTGGGATAACCTGTAGTTGTAACACAAAATTAAAATGAGTAGCTATAAGCCTAAGGGGTGGTGGGCAGTTATTAAGCGTGAGCTGAGATTGATGATTGGCAAGCGTACCTATTTAATGGTAACCCTTATATTACCTTTACTTGCCATTGGTATAATGGCGCTTTTTTTTAGTCAGGGAGTTCCTTCCGATTTGCCCATAGGCTTGGTTGACCTAAACCAGAGTGCAACATCACGAAAACTGATAAGGATGGTTGATGCAACACCATCGGCAGAAATAGTGCAAAGTTATACCGACTTAACCTCTGCACGCCAAGCCATTGAAAACATGGATATTTACGGGGTTCTCGTTATCCCTGAGCACTTTGAACGTGATATTTTTAAAGGAACACAACCGCAGGTTGCCTTTATTTTTAACAATGCCTATATGGTTGTTGGTGGAATACTAACCAAGGATGTTACCACTGCAATATCAACCTTCTCGGCAGGTGTTGACCTAAATATCCGTTTAAAAAAAGGCCAACACACCAATGCTGCCATGCAGGCTGTTATGCCAGTTAGAGTGGATACGCATGTTCTATTTAATCCTTATAATAACTACTTCTACTATCTAGCAACGGCGTTATTGCCAATATTGCTACAAATGTTCATACTTGGAGGAACCGCTTACGCTATTGGGTCGGAGTTTAAATACCACAGAGCAGGCGAATGGCTCACCACAGCTAAAGGAAGTATAATTAGAGCATTATCTGCCAAATTGTTCCCATACATGTTGATATACATGCTGATGATGCTTTTTGTAAACATTTTACTGTTTAAATATTTTGGCACCCCGTTAAATGGGAATAAACTTATAATCACCTACAATGCAGCGCTATTTGTGTTAGCCTATATGTCGATGGGAATTGCAATTGTTGCCATATTCAATAGCTTGCGAATGGCTCTAAGCATATCGGCGGTTTATGCTGCATTGGCTTTTACCGTTTCGGGGCTTACCTACCCACAAATGGCCATGTATAAGCCTCTGATGATTTTTAGCGATATATTTCCATTTACCCATTACATAAAAGTATTTGTCGAGCAGTCGCTACAAGGGGCACCAGTGGCATCGTCGCTGCCAGCACTGCTTGCTCTTAATCTCTTTTTGGTCGTTCCGTTTTTGTTCATTAGGAGATTGAAGAAAGTATGTAAAACGCCACAACTATGGGGTAAAGACTAGTTTGTTATGAATAAATTTAAAAAATATATTTTTACTGGATTTCGAGAGATGGGTTCCATCTGGTTTTCGGAGCTTAAACGCGTGTTTACCGATGGTGGCGTTATGCTGATATTTTTTGGTGCAACATTGATTTACCCGTTGCTCTACGGAGTTAGCTATAACACTGAAGTACTGCGCAAAACACCCATTGCGGTAGTCGATTTGGACAATACACAGCAATCTCGCAAGTTAACACGCTTGCTTGATGCAACGGAGCAAATTACCGTAGCAACAAAACCGCTTAGCCTTACCGAAGCTACAGAACAGTTCTACAAAGGGACGGTACATGGTGTTATCCATATTCCTTCAGACTACGGCAAAAACATTGCAACAGGAGCGCAAGCCGTTATTGCCCTTTATGCGGATGCTAGCTACCTGCTTGTTTACAAGCAGGTTCTGCAGGGAACAATGTCGGTAACACAAGCCATTGGCAATACGGTTAAGGTTGAACGGCTCGGAATGCAAGGATTGCACCCAAACCAATCGGCACACTTAGCCGCACCAATCGATTTTGTAAGCGAACCTCTTTACAACCCATCATCGGGTTATGGTAGTTACGCAATGCCTGCGCTTATTATGCTGATTTTACAGCAAAGCTTGTTAATTGGTATAGGAATGCTTGGTGGCTCTGAAAAGGAAAGAGGAGTTCGCGGTTACCTTAAGGTGCTATCGGAGCTAAAGGGCGGAACCAATAGGCTTATAATGGGGCGCTCGCTGGCATACTTAACCATTTACATACCCATATCGTTTTACCTGCTTGCACTTGTAATGCGATGGTTTAACTTCCCCCATTGGGGAAATCCACTAAACATATTCCTTTTCTCTGTGCCTTTCCTGTTATCGTGTATATTTTTAGGGATGCTACTCTCCACTCTTTTTAAAAGTCGCGAACAGTCAATGATTACGCTTCTATTTACCTCGGTACCACTTCTGTTTTTAAGTGGGTTTTCCTGGCCTGTTGAAGCATTTCCCTGGGGATTTGAAGCACTATCGCAACTTTTCCCTAGCACCCCAGGCGTTAAGGGAATACTAAAGGTTTGTGTGATGGGAACACCTCTTTCAGCAGCAAGAAAAGAATTTTTACACCTCTGGGTGATGGCTGCAGTTTTCTTCTTTGCTAACTGGGCCATACTACAACGAACCTATTCGAAAAGTCAAAAGGTAATTCAGATAATGTAAAATAAAAAAACAACTATATAACAATAGCAAGCCGCTAAAACCACGCTTGTGTGGACTTAACTTCGTTAATTCCTTAACATCATTTGATTTAAACGAACTATAGGCTTGACTTGAAACGTGCTATAAACCTCTATGTTTAAGAGTCGAAATAGTTCACCAATGCTCCTCTGGTTGTTCAGAAATTTAATTTGGTTAAACTTCCATAAAAATAACATAACAAATCTAATAGCGAAGTCGAAGTTTGAATAGGAATCCATATCATCTTAAATAAACGATACTGATTTATATACTCCCATTTTATTGTAAATTCGCCCCTTATCTATTTAAAAATTCGATTTTATGGGGGCTAAAAAATGGACTATTAATGATATACCTGACCTAACAGACAGAATAGTAGTAATAACAGGCGGAAACAGCGGGTTAGGATTTGAAACAGCTAAAGTAATTGCAAAAAAAGGGGCAAACTTGGTTCTTGCTTGTCGCTCAGAAAGTAGAGGAGAAGCGGCAAGAATTAAAATCCTTGAAGAAACACCTGAGGCAAAAGTTGTTATAATACCCATCGACCTCATGGATTTATCATCCATAAAGAGTTTTGCCGAAAATTTTAAGCAGAACTACACTCAGCTGCATATACTTATTAACAATGCTGGCATAATGACAACCCCCTATGGCCTTACAAAGGATGGCTTTGAGAGCCAGATGGGAACAAATCATCTGGGCCATTTTGCCCTTACAGGCCTTTTATTAGATATCTTAACTTGCACACCCAACTCCCGAGTGGTTGTAGTAAGCAGCCTTGCCCATATGGGTTGGAAAATTAGCTTTAAAAATACGCTATTCGAAAGTGCCAACAGCTATCATCCCATGAGGGCTTACGCTCGCTCTAAACTGGCAAACCTGCTGTTTGCCTATGAACTTCAACGTAAATTCGAAATAAATGGCGTCAATAGCATTGCTGTGGCAGCTCACCCCGGAGCTTCATTCACAAACCTGGGTCGGCACAGAGAGGGAAAGTTCATGTTTCAGCTGTTCCGCCCGCTGATTAAAAAAGTTTTACCAACTCCCAAGTCAGGTGCGCTATCGCAGCTAAGAGCAGCAGTTGATAAAAATGTAAAGAGTGGCGAATTCTATGGCCCTTCAGGTTTTCTGCAACTTGGAGGAAGCCCAGTACTGGTAAAACCTAGAAAAACATCATCTAACCCTAATGATGCACAAAAACTATGGAGTATCTCGGAGGAGCTAACCGGAGTAAAATATGAGTTTAAAAAGGGCGGATGATTATGACACTAACTTTCTGCAATATTCGGGAAAGGTCTAGTAACCCCTAACCCAAGTTCAGCAATAATGCAATCATTTTGTTGATAAAGTGCAGGCAATTGTGGGCCACTTTCCTTTCGAGTTACACAAAATATCCAGCGGGCTACAACTCTTGAAGAACGTACTATCTCTGCAATTTTTTATACCGCGTATTGTGGTGCGTCTTTTCTTAAACTGTCAGGATTTATTTGAATTTGTCCACCGATTGCTCTTATGTACTTTCATAATTGTCTCAAATTGAGGCTTAGCGCCATCAGATAATGCTTTGTATAAACTTGGTCTACTTAATCCAGTCTCTTGAGCAATTTTTGTCATTCCAATAGATTTTGCAATATGTCCGATTGCTGTAATTACATCGGAATCATTTCCTTCTGCCAATACAGAATTAAGATATTCTGCAATCATTTCGTTACTATCTAAGTAGTCCGCTATATCAAATTTTAAAGTTTCCTTTTCTCTATTTTTTAATTCAAAATTCTGCAGAAAAATTAATGATTTATAAAACAATCTGAATCTATTTCCTAAAATGCACCACAACTCGCTAGTAAATATACCAAATTATCCAAAAGTTTACCTGTTAAAGCCTTCAAGTCGTTGTGAGATGCAGACTATTTACCGTCTTAGGCTTCAGTTAAATCTCGGAAACAGTTTTTGGTATGCTTTTAAAGGCTTCCCTTTTGCCTTTATTATACTACCCAAAATAATCAGATTTATAGCTATATGCTAACATTCATCAGAATAAAAAAACCACTAAGTGAGTAAACCTCATCTAACGAGGTAACAGGATAGACTAATGGAAGTTTAGAAAAACTTGGGAGTTCCGTATAAAGAATGACTTTTCTCATACAGGAATTTTCATGCCAAAATAAAGTCCTTAAAAGCCTAGTAACCACAATGGATACGCCCCAATGCTGCACAATGTTTTAAAGCATGTGCGCCGCTTGAGGTTTAAGAGTATAGAGGATTTTAAATTATATATCTTCGCACCTTTGAACACCTATAATTTAGGAAGATGAGAAGATTTATAACAGTAATGGTATTTGCGTTTATTTTTTTACCAAAATTTCTTCTGTCTCAGGATACATTCCCCAATGTTGGATTGAAATTCGACACCCGTTTCGATTTTACTGCTAAAATTCCAATGCAGGATAGCTTATCCCCCTTGTCGAGTTTTGATGGGAAATACCTAAATATCATACTTGAAGGAGAAATCAATGATAAATTCTCTTACAATTACCGTCAACGATTAATTTTAGATAGTAAGCCTGGATATCATAGTTTCTTTAATGCAACAGATTGGTTATACCTGAGCTATAAAATAAATAGAAACATCTCTATCTCTGGAGGAAAACAAATAGTTGCCATAGGTGGATTTGAGTATGATGCTGCACCAATTGATGTATACCTTTGGTCTGAGTTTTGGAACAATGTTACTTGCTACCAAATAGGAGGAACAGTAAACTATAAAACAACGGATGAGAAGCACAACATTGGGTTTCAGATTACAAACTCACCTTTCTCAACACAAACATTGCAAAACATCTATTCATACAACTTAATATGGTACGGAAATTTCGACGGATTTAACTCAATCTATTCTCTAAATAGAATAGAATACGAAAAGGGTCATTACATAAACTACATCACTTTAGGAAATAAATTCAGCTTTAGCAATCTATCCGTTGAGGTTGATTTAATGGATAGATTCTCGGAACACCAAAAAAACTTGTTCGCAGATTATTCCGTTATTAGCAATTTGAAGTACGCCGTAAATAGCAAAATAAAGCTATTTGTAAAAGCAGGATACGATGAAAACAAAGCACAGGAACCAACCGCTATGTTTATTTACGACCGTTATGTTGAACCCGGAACGGAGCATTTTTTTTATGGAGCAGGAGTAGAATACTTTCCCATAAGTAACAGTAAAGATGTACGCCTACATGCTGTTTGGGCTTCGAATAACGACCGATTGCAGTACCATACATTTAATTTTGGAGTTCGTTGGCAAATGAATATTATTAAAAAATAATTATACTATAATACCGGTTTATGAGATACAAATCATTTAAATTCCTTACCAAACGAAGAATAGAGGCTGGTGTATTCTTAATCATATTCTTTGGAACCTTCACGTTTATTGGGAGCAAAATGGGTTTGCCAAACATGCTCAACACAATTATGCAAACCTCGTACAGCCTGCTAATCGATACTGTTTTTTACATCATGGCGATAACAGTACTATCGGGGGCTTTGGGCAAACTTTTAACCGAATTTGGAGTGGTTCGCCTACTAGAAGTGATGCTAAAACCATTAATGAAACCAATTTATAACCTGCCAGGGGTTGCTGCATTGGGTGGATTATTAACATTTCTATCGGACAATCCTGCAATTATTAGCCTTGCAAACGAGAAACATTTCAATAAATATTTTAAAAAATACCAGCTAATATCTCTCACTAACTTCGGAACTGCCTTTGGAATGGGGCTGGTTGTAATCATTTTTATGGCTGGTAGAGGCTATGGATTTGCTGCTGTTATCGGATTAGTAGGCGCTATTATTGGCAGTATAATCTCGACAAGATTAATGCAAAGGTTTACCATTAAGCTGTACCCCGAATTGGAAACAGAGCAAGTTGAGGGTGGAGACGAGCAGCAAATTTCGTTTAAATCCGAAGGTAGCGTTTTTTTAAGGGGATTAAACTCAATACTCGACGGAGGAAAAATGGGGGTAGATTTGGGGCTTGCCATTATTCCTGGGGTACTAATTATTTCAACATTTGTTATGATGCTTACCTTTGGCCCTAGCCCCGAAGGTTTTACGGGAAAAGCTTATGAGGGAATTGCCCTACTACCCCATCTTGCCCAAAAGGTTAACTTTATATTTGAGTGGTTATTCGGATTTAAGAGTCCTGAGCTAATTGCCTTCCCAATAACATCTCTCGGTGCAGTTGGTGCTGCACTTGGTTTAATCCCAAAATTTCAGAATGCAGGACTAATCGATGGCAACGCCATAGCAGTATTTACCGCAATGGGTATGTGCTGGAGCGGATTCTTAAGCACCCACACAGCAATGCTTGATTCGTTAGGATACAGGAAACTTACAGGGAAAGCTCTTCTTTCGCACACAATAGGCGGGCTTTTTGCAGGAATATCTGCACACTGGATTTTTTATTTTATAAGCCTAATGTTTTAATGCGATGTCGTTTTTGTTTGTTTCCCTTTGTGGTGGTGGAAATAGATAGAAGTATAGTGGTCTAATTTACTTGGGCAGTAAATGCTAACGGCTGGGGGTTGATAAAGTGCAGGCGGTTGGAACATCGTCATCGTCCCACGATGAGCAAGCTGGATTGAAACGACAAAGTTTTCTAATCCGCTGATAGCCTGCATTTTATTAACCCCTTGTTGG
>JAQUJY010000055.1 GCA_028680705.1 Bacteroidales bacterium | reverse complement strand
CTACCCTAAATCCTCGAAACGCTAAACCCGTTCCGCTGAACCGGGCTGCAAAGGTAATCAAAGTTTTCATCCCTGCAAGCGCACAACACAAAAAAATAACTTTTTGTTACCTTTTTTTTAATCCCCCTCAAAAAACCTCCGCGCCTACAAAACAACCAAAGAACCCTGCCAAAGCGGGTGCAAATATAACGCTTCCAAATCCAAATAACCAAATAATTATTGAAGTTTTTTTAAGATAAATGCAAGAAAAACATAACACCCTGATTTGCAATATACATTTTCATGTTAATTGATGGAGAATAGTTGATAAAATAGAATATAAATACAATGCATTCCCTCTAATTACTTCCTTTTATTAAAACCTGAAGAAAGTTCCACTGCAAAAGTAAACTGTTGTTGATGGCTTATGCCTCCCTCTGCATAATGTAAAGAATAGGTAAATGACCCTGTTACCTTTTTAAATCTTAAAAGCCTATAATATATATCGGTGCGATTATATCTGTTTAACCTATAAAAGGGATCGCCCCAATCTAACCAATGTCCCTGTCCATAATAATAGGTATTGCTAACACCAAACCCTTTATATTCAATAGTGAAATCTAGAATCAAACCATTGGGAGTTCTCCAATCTGTGACATTCCTTTCTCTCTCAAATGATTTTATACCTGATAGGCTTAGTTTTAGTGAATCAAGAAAGGTGTGGTCAGCTGCATTCAAACCTAAAGTTACAACTACTACACCATTATCGCGTATATGCTCATCCTCATGAGAAATGGCCGTGTGAGCGTAATGATACATATATAGGTGATTTTCTGCAAAGAACATCTTATGCCTATAGTTTCCTTTCCCTCCCATGATAAATGCTTCGCGCTGATTTACTGTTTGCCTGCTTGTCCAATCAAGATATACGCTCTGCTTAAACCCTCCCTTTTTGTAGGTCCAAAACAAACCACTAATATAAGGTCGATAATAGGATAAGGAGTCGTAATAAATTGCCTTTGGACTGTCGCTGTGAAACTTCTTGCGTGGGAAAACTCCAAAATGGAAATCAAACGATTTACTATTAAGCGCATAATAGAAATAAGGATTCACCTTATCAATCTCATTTATACTCCCAAATTCCTTTAATGCATTAAGCCCAACGTTTAGGGTATGCACAGAATCAAACGTAAGAAAAAGTTCTGGAGCAAACTGAATACCAAGGATGGTCTGGGGAATTTGGACGGTTGAATTGTACTCCCTGTTATCAGCAAAACCAAAAGCATTCGCTCTCCAATTCAGACTTTGAGCATTAGTACTAAGTAGGGCTAAAATGAGTGCGATAGATAAGAGTAGTCTTTTCATGTGTCTATTTATTTGTTTTAAAAGAAACACCTCCCGAACGGCAGGCCAATACAAAAATGAGTTATACCTTTAATAAGGGGATAAAATAATTTATCGAAAATCACCATTCTACTTTAGCACTTTATACTTAATGATGAATACTGTTGCAATTCAACTGGCATAGGTTAATGATTAAAACTAAAAACATAGTCGTTTGAGTTGCTAAACGAAATTGCAGAATATTGTATTTATATTAATAGCAAACGCATTAAAGTTTAGGATGCAACCAATTATCAAATACTAAAATCTGCCTAAATGAATTCATTATTAATTTGTTTACGTTACGGATGATTGGCAAAAATAGTAAAAGTTAAATACAGACAAGAGGGATTTTTCTGATGTTTGATTATATCTGTGAATGATTATATACTATAAAGGGTTAAACTATCCTTACAGAGTAGAACTGTAAATATTAAATAAAAAGAGGGAACACCTCAATGCCATTGCCTATTCTTTCATATCTTTGCAATATAACAACCCGATAAGCAATGAAAAACTTAGTAATTATACCCACCTATAACGAGAAAGAAAACATTGAGCGAATGATTCATAAGGTAATGTCGCTTAGCAATAGCTATAATCTTTTAGTTATTGATGATGGATCGCCCGATGGTACAGGAACAATTGTGAAAGAGCTGATGCAGGAGTTTGCCGACAGGCTCTTTATTATCGAGCGAAAAGGCAAATTAGGACTTGGTACTGCGTATATCACTGGATTTAAATGGGCTCTGGAACACGGATATGAACATATCTTTGAGATGGACGCCGATTTTTCTCATAACCCAGAGGATCTGAACAAACTCTACAAAGCCTGTTTAGATGGAGCTGATGTGGCCATAGGATCACGCTATATAAAGGGGGTTAACGTGGTTAACTGGCCAATGGGCAGAGTGCTAATGTCCTACTTTGCTTCGGCATACGTAAGGTTTGTTACCCGCATGAAGGTTATGGACACAACCGCTGGATTCAAATGCTACAAAGCGGATACGCTAAAAGCTATCAATCTTGATGAGATTAGACTGAAGGGATACGGTTTTCAAGTTGAGATGAAATTTACAGCATGGAAACTTGGTTTCAACATTGTTGAAGTCCCCATTGTTTTTACCGAACGTAGCGAGGGAGAATCGAAAATGAGTGGAGGGATTTTTAATGAAGCATTCTGGGGTATACTTGGAATGAAATTCCGAAGTTTCTTTAAAACGTACAAGCGGCAAGGTGCTGCTCAATAAAACAAGAGAATGAGTTCAATCCTGATTACAAACGCGACCATTATTAACGAGGGGAAACACTCTTTAGGAAGTGTACTGATTAGAAATGATAGGATTGAAAGAGTAGAGTACACCCCTAGCGACAAACCTCTAGAGGCTGATATCTACATTGATGCAAGCGGACAATTCCTGATTCCCGGCGTTATTGATGACCAGGTCCACTTCAGAGAACCTGGGTTAACGCATAAGGCAACCATATACACCGAATCGAAAGCGGCCATAGCAGGTGGTATTACCTCGTTTATGGAGATGCCCAACACATTACCACAAACCGTATCCCTTGAGGAACTCGATAAAAAGCATGGGATTGCAGCTGAAAGTTCACTTGCGAACTACTCGTTTTACCTCGGTGCAACCAACGATAATATTGACCAAGTTATTAAGGTTGACCCAACAAAAGTTTGCGGGTTAAAAGTTTTTATGGGGTCGTCAACTGGCAATATGCTTGTGGATAACCCAACGGCACTTGAGAATATCTTCAGAGCCTCGCCAATATTAGTGGCTACACATTGCGAGGATGAACAAACCATAAAAAACAATTTGAAAGAGTTTAAGAAGCAGTATGGAGATGAAATTCCTTTTAGCTATCACCCAAAAATACGAAGCGCAGAGGCATGCTACCTAAGCAGTTCATTGGCTGTAAAAATGGCTAAGAAGCACAATACTAGGCTTCACCTGCTCCACCTGTCAACTGCAAAAGAGATGGAACTACTGAGCAACTCCGCTCCTCTAAACGAAAAAAGAATTACTGGCGAAGTATGCGTTCATCACCTTTGGTTTAACGATAAGGATTACGAGAAACTGGGTTGGCGTATTAAATGGAATCCGGCAGTAAAAACAGAAACGGATAGACTTGCCCTTATTGATGCGCTAAATATTGATAAACTTGATGTAATAGCAACCGACCATGCCCCGCATACGCTATCAGAAAAAAGCAGCGGCTATTTGAAGTGTCCTTCGGGCGGTCCGCTTGTACAACATTCGCTTACAGCCATGCTTGAACTTGTTTCAAGAAACATTTTAAGCATTGAGATGGTGGTTGATAAAATGTGCCATGCCCCAGCAGAATTATTTAGGATTGAGAAAAGAGGCTTTATCCGCGAAGGCTATTTTGCAGATATTGTATTAATTAACCCTGACCAAAAATGGAAGGTTACCCCAGAGAATATTCTTTATAAATGTGGCTGGTCGCCTTTTGAGGGGGTAACATTTGGGGCAAAGGTTACCCATACTATTGTTAATGGCAGACTAGTATACAACAATGGAACCTTTAATGAGGAGGCTAAGGGACAAGCCTTAACTTTTAGTCGATAGAGTTTTCTGCATCAAACAAGGTTCTTTACCGAACAACTTTACATACAGCCTTAAAAATCATATCATATACTTAGCACTCTATGCCTTTGGGGCTGTATAATTTGATATTGCTAATTGTCTAAAACCAACCGGACTGTTGACCGTGTTTTCTGCTCCAAATAGATATTTTTATCCTTAGTGTGCTCTATTATGGCCTCATTGGTGTAGTGCCTTATGGTTAAAAGTTCGAGGTTTTTATTGTAGCGTACTTCAAAACTGCGATTTAACTCGTTAATGGCACCAGGAAGAAAATGCTCCTCATTATCAACACAAATAGAAAAATTGATGGCAGAGCTCTGGATTAAATTTGCCTTAACTCTATACTTATAAAGAGTTGCAAAAATTTTACTTAAGCAGTCCTCAATAACGAATGAAAAATCAAGGGGCGTTAGCGAAATAAGTACCTGATTAGATTTTTTTATCAGCATTGGCGGATAATCAATGGCGCTATCGCACTGGTAGACAAGAGTTCCCTCGGCTTGTGGTTTTAAAAATGACTTAACGAAGAGTTTTATCGACTTATTTTCTAACGGTTTTATGGTTTTAGGGTGGATAATCTGTGCCCCACAGTAGGCCATCTCTATAGCCTCCTTAAAAGACACCCTGCTAAGTTTTATTGTATTTGCAAAAGTTCTAGGGTCGGCATTAAGCACACCCTCAACATCTTTCCAAATGGTTACATCTTTTGCATTAAGCAAATTGGCCAGAATTGCCGCAGTATAATCGGAGCCCTCACGACCAAGCGTGGTTGTAGTTCCTTTACTAGTGCCTGCTATAAACCCTTGCGTAATGTAACCCCTTGGCGACTCATCTTTAAAGATAAATGTTTTATTACTTAGTAGCTGGGATGCATCAAAATCAATATTTCCCTCTCGATAGGTTTCATCACTTTGCAAAACACCTCTAATATCAACATACTGGCTATCAAACCCTACAGATTTTGCATAATCTGCAATAATTGCTGTTGACAATAGTTCTCCATAGCATACTAATTGATCGTAGCAATAGTTGTAATCACCCTTAGGGTTACCTCTTAGCATCGTCTCTAAATCTCCTAACAGTTTATCAACCTTAGGCTTACAACTATTATCCTTAATACTGAAAAGACTATTAATTATATTCAAGTGAAAATGCTTTAGCTCATCAAAATCCTGCCAGAAAGCATTATTTCCATCGATATAACCCTTAAGCATCCGCTCTAGCAGACTTGTTGTCTTGCCCATTGCCGACACAACAACAACTAAATAGTCATTTTGACCATTTAAGATATTAATCAGCTTTTTAACTCCTTGGGCCGATTTTACAGATGCCCCACCAAATTTAAAAACTCTTACTGATGAATTTTCCATTTAATATATTGTAATAAATCACTACCCAAAATGATTAAGCAAAACTAACTCAGAGAAATGAAAACACAAAGCAATAGTCATTCAATTTCTGCGTGCACAACAATTGCTTGGCTAACATTAAAACCATGTATGGGGTAATCAAATCGAATTTGGTTAGCGCAAACGTTTTAAAAAAGGAAAATTCTTTATAATATTGCAGTCCTAAGAGACTTCCGAAAAACCTCAACTCAAAAACTATCACCATGAAAGGTTATACCATAAAAACACTCACACAGTTTATTATCGATAGGCAATCTGATTTTCCATATGCAACAGGGGAATTCTCACGCTTGCTCTACCATATGGGCATTGCCGCCAAGGTTGTAAATAAAAAAGTTAACAAAGCAGGGCTTGTAGATATTTTAGGGCAGGCAGGAGAGGTAAACATTCAGGGTGAAGAGCAAAAAAAGTTGGATATTTTTGCCAACTGGCGATTCATTCAATCCATTAAATCGTCGGGACAATGCTGTGGAATTGCTTCGGAAGAGGATCAGGAGATTATCACTTTTGATGACGACCTTGCACTAGATGGAAATTACATTATCTGTATGGATCCACTCGATGGTTCATCAAACATCGATGTAAACGTGTCGGTAGGAACTATCTTTAGCATTTATCGTCGTATTAGCCCCAGGGGAACAAAGGCTGTTCTTGAAGATTTTCTTCAAGAGGGAACAAAACAGGTTGCCGCTGGGTACATCATATACGGTTCTTCAACCATGCTAGTTTATACCACTGGTAGCGGTGTTTTTGGATTCACTCTTGATCCGTCAATTGGCGAATTCTGCCTTTCGAACTACAATATTAAAACACCCGAAGATGGGTCGATATACTCTATTAATGAGGGTAATTACGTAAAGATGCCTAAGGGCATTCAGCAATACATTAAATATTGCCAAGAAGATGACAAAAGTACCCAGCGCCCCTACTCTGCTAGATATATTGGTTCTTTAGTTGCCGATTTTCATCGTAATTTGCTAAAGGGAGGAATATTTCTTTACCCCGAGACATTATCTGCACCCAATGGTAAACTTAGGCTTTTGTATGAGTGCAACCCAATTGCTTTCTTAGCCGAACAAGCTGGCGGTGTGGCAACAACAGGTTCGCAGCGCATTTTGGACATTAAACCAACGGCTCTTCACCAAAGGGTTCCCTTTATTGTTGGATCGAAAAACATGGTTGATAAAGCATCGCAGATGAAAGCAGAGCATAAACTCGTTACCACGAAATAAGCCAGACAAAAAGATTTGTATACAATTTTGTCTGAAAATTTGTATAAAAAAAGGGCTGCGTTTTATAGCGCAGCCCTTTTTTAGTACTATTCTTATTACTACAAAGGCAAGTTTGCACTCTTAATAAAATCAAGACTACTGTCAATCTCTTTATACATCACAACATCTTGCTCAATAAACTTAACCTGTTTACGATACCTGGCTATAAACTCTTCAAGTTTAGGCGATGTTTTAGCAGGACGACGGAACTCCAACGCCTGAGTAGCATTAAGTAGTTCTATGGCCAAAATGCGTTCAACATTATCAACTACCCTTAAAAGTTTTGTGGCAGCATTTGCCCCCATGCTCACATGGTCCTCCTGTCCGTTTGATGAAACTATACTATCAACCGAAGCGGGTGTACATAGCTGTTTATTCTGGCTAACCATAGCAGCTGCCGCATATTGCGGAATCATTAAACCTGAGTTAAGGCCAGAGTTTGCGACTAGGAATTCGGGTAAACCACGTAGCCCAAAAATTAACTGCGCAACTCTTCGCTCCGAAATATTACCAAGTTCAGCCAGAGCAATAGCAGCAAAATCGAGACTAAGGGCGAGTGGCTGACCATGGAAATTACCGCCAGAAAGGATTAAATCCTCATCGGGCCAAATGGTTGGGTTATCGGTAACTGAGTTGATTTCAGTTAGTACTAACTGTGATACGTACGCTAGTGCATCCTTTGAAGCACCGTGTACTTGTGGCATACAGCGGAATGAGTAGGGATCCTGCACATGCTCTTTAGGTCTTGATATTAGTTCACTACCCTCAAGCAGCTCACTAACGTTAGCTGCTGTTTCAATTTGCCCCTTGTGCGGCCTCACCTTATGCAGGTTGGGATGAAAAGGTTCAATTCGCCCATCAAATGCCTCGAGCGATAAAGCACCAATGGTATCGGCAAGTTTTAGAATTCGCGAAGTTCTTAGCAATGCGCAAACAGCATGCGAACTCATAAACTGAGTACCGTTTAAAAGAGCCAATCCCTCTTTCGATTTCAGCTCAATTGGCTCCCAGCCAAACTCTTTTAACACTTTAGCTGCAGAACATTTCTGACCCTTGTAGCGTACCTCACCCTCCCCAATCAATGGTAGAAAAAGGTTTGCAAGTGGAGCCAAATCACCCGATGCACCAAGCGAACCACGATCGCAAACAATTGGCAAAATATCATTGTTGTAAAAATCGACTATCCGCTGAACGGTAATGAGCTGAATTCCCGAGTGCCCTAATGCCAAGGCATGTGCTTTTAGCGCTAACATCAACCTAATAATTTCTGGTTCAACCTCCACTCCTATGCTACAGGCATGCGATATCACCAGATTTCTTTGCAGCTGCGATAGCTCATTCTTAGATATGTTTTTGTTGCAAAGGGATCCAAAGCCGGTGGTTATGCCATAGATTGGGGCATCATGTGTTTCTGTTTTTTTATCAAGGTACTCACGGCAATGGTTTATTAGGTTTTTAGCCTCATTGGAAATTTCTAATTTAAAGCTACCATCAGCAATCCCTTGAAGCAATTCGTAGGTTATTGGTTTGGGTGATATTGAGTGTACTTTAGACATATCGGTAAAAATATTTATGAGTATTTGTTTTTTTAAATCAATTATGGGACGACAGAAAATACTCTGCAATATTCTCTGTATCAATATTCTCCTGATTACCTGTGAGCATGTTCTTAACTGAAATTTCACCGCTTTGAATCTCCGTTTCGCCCACGATTACCACATACGCTATTTTTTTCTTATTGGCATAGTCAAACTGTTTTTTCATTTTTGCAGCGTCGGGATAAAGTTCTGTGGAAATTCCCTTTGCCCGCAATTTCTGAATTAATGGTAAGCAGAAAGCAGCCTCCTTTGGGCCAAAGTTGGTAAACATTACCTGTGAACTTGCCAATAAACTCTCAGGAAAAAGATTAAGGTGCAGCATCACATCGTAAATGCGGTCGGCGCCAAACGAGATACCAACCCCAGAAACATTCTTTAATCCAAAAATGCCTGTAAGGTCGTCGTAGCGACCACCACCACAAATCGAGCCCATTTCCATATCATTGGCCTCAACTTCGAAAATGGCTCCAGTATAGTAGTTTAGCCCGCGTGCCAACGACAAATCCAGCTCAACAGTTGTGTCTAATCCCTCTAAACGCCCCACGGAATCAAAGATGGTTTTCATCTCCTCAATTCCCTCTAGCCCAATTTCCGATGATGATAAGAAATTTGAAAGAATACTTAACTTTTCGGCATTTGTTCCTTTTAGCTGTATAATTGGCTGTAGTTTTTCAATGGCCTGTAGCGAAACGCCCTTATTGGCCAATTCTTTATTCACAGCATCAATTCCAATTTTATCAATTTTATCTATGGCAACGGTAATATCAATAAGCCTTTCGGTTTCACCAACTACCTCAACCATTCCGCTTAGTATCTTGCGGTTATTAATCTTAATGGTATGGTTCACTCCTAACTTACTAAAAACCTCATCGATAATTAGCACCAGTTCCACCTCGTTTAGCAACGAGTTTGAGCCAACAACATCAACATCGCATTGATAAAATTCGCGGTAACGCCCCTTTTGAGGTCTGTCGGCACGCCAAACAGGTTGGATTTGATAACGCTTAAAGGGAAAAGTTATATCATTTTGGTACTGAACAACAAAGCGTGCAAATGGCACGGTTAGGTCGTAGCGCAAACCCTTTTCGCAAATCTTTAGCGATAGGGCATTTGCACCATCCGATGTTACATCGGTAGGTTGTACACCTTTTGTAAAATCGCCTGAATTCAGAATTTTGAAAAGCAGTTTATCGCCCTCCTCACCATATTTACCTAACAATGTTGATAAATTTTCCATTGCCGGCGTTTCGATTGGCTGATATCCATATATCTTAAATACCGACTTTATGGTATCGAAGATAAAGTTTCGTTGAGCCATTTCAATGGGAGAAAAATCACGAGTTCCCTTTGGGATACTAGGTTTAGCGGAAGCCATAAAAATATCTTTTTATAAAATAGGTTGCAAAGATAGAAAATATTGGGGTAAAGTTTAAACAACAAAACCCATCTACTAAAAATCCATAACAGGTATTTGAATAGATTAGTGAGAGGAGAAAACTCTGCCTAATTACTGAATAAACTTAATTGCTGCAGGATACACAAAGCGCTCTGCACTATTAGATTTTATTGATGCAACTATTATTATTACTAAATTAAAAATAACCAGAGCTGCCATCAACAATAACCCAACGCCAATAATAACGAGCACACCCGATATGATAAAAAAGATTTTCATTGTGATTTGAAAATTTATCGCATCCTTTCCTTGCTTATCCACCTCTAAGTATTGATCCTTCTTGACTAGCCATACAATTAGCGGTCCTAGAATAGCACCAAATGGAATAAGGAACATTCCCAATGCGCTTAAATGGCAGAGCATTGACATTGTGCGCTCCTCATTATTGATATAATTAATCTGTTGCATATAGAGTAAAAAATTTTAATTAACTAGTTTGCGATATTTTATTCGTTTTGGCTCCTCGTCGCCAATTCGTTTACGTCTGTTCTCTTCGTAATCGGTAAATGATCCCTCAAAGAAGGACACTACTGAGTCACCTTCGAATGCTAAAATGTGTGTTGCAATTCGATCCAAAAACCAACGATCGTGGCTAATTACAACAGCGCAACCAGCAAAATTCTCCAAACCCTCCTCAAGCGCCCTAAGTGTGTTCACATCAATATCGTTGGTAGGCTCATCGAGTAGTATTACGTTACCCTCCTCCTTTAGCGCAAGCGCTAGGTGCAACCTATTCCGTTCCCCACCCGAGAGTATACCACATTTTTTTTCCTGATCGGCTCCAGAAAAGTTAAAACGAGCAACATAGGCTCTAGCGTTAACCTGTCTGCCACCAAGCATAACAAATTCGAGTCCACCAGAGATTACCTCAAACACTGTTTTCTCTGGATCGATGGCCGAGTGTTGCTGATCGACATAGGCCAATTTAACCGTTTTCCCAACTTCAAAGATACCCTTATCGGGCTGCTCAAGTTCCATTATTAAACGAAAGAGAGTAGTTTTGCCCGCTCCATTTGGCCCGATAACGCCCACAATACCGTTTGGTGGTAATTTAAAATTCAGATTATCGAAAAGCAATTTATCATCATACCCCTTTGCCACATTTTTTGCTTCAATCACCACATCACCAAGACGGGGACCATTGGGGATAAAAATTTCTAAGCGCTCCTCTTTTTTCTTAGAATCCTCACTCATCAGCTTATCATATGCCGATAAACGGGCCTTGCTTTTGGCCTGTCGTGCCTTGGGCGACATGCGTACCCATTCCAACTCACGCTCAAGTGTTTTTCTACGCTTACTTTCCTGTTTCTCCTCATTAGCCAGCCTATTCGATTTTTGCTCTAACCATGATGAGTAGTTCCCTTTCCAGGGAATACCTTCTCCTCTGTCGAGTTCCAATATCCAACCTGCAACATTATCGAGGAAGTAACGGTCGTGTGTAATGGCTATAACCGTTCCCTTGTATTTTTGTAGGTGCATCTCGAGCCACTGAACACTCTCGGCGTCAAGGTGATTTGTGGGCTCATCGAGCAGTAACACATCAGGTTCTTGGAGCAGCAGGCGACAAAGAGCCACACGGCGGCGCTCACCACCAGAAAGTACCTTAATAGGCATGTGAGGCTCGGGGCACCGCAAAGCATCCATTGCGCGTTCGAGTTTTGAATCGAGATTCCAGCCATCAACGTTATCTATCTTCTCGGTGAGTTCACCCTGAAGGTCAACAAGTTTCGTCATCTCATCGTCGCTCATAGGCTCTGAGAACTTTGCGTTTACCTCATCGTATTGACGCATAAGCTGAGCCACTTCAATTACCCCCTCTTCAACTATATCCCTTACCGTTTTTGTATCGTCCAATTTAGGCTCCTGTTCCAAATAACCAACCGAAAAACCCTGGGAGAAAACTACCTCGCCCTGAAACGACTTTTCTATTCCTGCAATTATTTTGAGTAGAGTGGACTTACCCGAACCGTTAAGACCAATGATGCCAATTTTGGCACCGTAGAAAAACGATAGGTATATATTATTTAGAACCTTTTTGTGAGGTGGGTATGTTTTGCTCACTCCCACCATCGAAAAAATTATTTTCTCGTCGGCCATTGTATTGTATTAATTGTTATAAAAAAATCATCGTTAACAACTTACAAAGATAAGCCATTAACGATGATTGAGAAATGAACGGTTAACTATTTAATCTTCTTAAAATCTTTGGCTAAGAATCCATCGCCTCTCTTTTTATTAATCATATGGTAATCAAAATAGTAAAATTGATCGTCGCCAGCCCCAATCAATATTTTATAACAACGAGCCTGTAAGCGAGTGCCCTCTGGCCCTACCTTATGCAGAAAAATTACATTCTCGTTCTTCTCTGCAATTGCCTGCTCAATATCATCAGGGGTAACAATACGTACTGTATGAGGGTATATTTTACGAATAGCAACTAAACCTCTTATGCTTTTATCAATATCTTTCTCTAGTAGCCAAAGTTCTTTCTCTCTGGTTTCCTTCCTGTTTTTATTATAGTGCTCGAAAATGTTCGATGAGATTAGTTTTGGATTATCATTAAGTAACCTAATGTGGTTTTGTGCAAAACGCACAAGGCTTTCCATTTTATAGGTATAACTATCCTCATGAACACTTGAGTAGCCAAGGGGTACTGAGCATATATCAGGCATATCAGTATGCCTTTGAACGCCAGAGCCAAGTACAACACATAAAAAGTGATAGGTGGCCTCCAACCTATCGCCACTAAACTTTACCTGCAGCTTAACCAAAAACGATTTTGATATATCGCTCCTCATTTCCTCAAACTGTTCGGCCGTAATAAACTCGTATGGAGTGATATCCCATGAGTTTTCAACCGCTTTCTTGATTTTAAAGTTGTACTCCGCCATTGGATTATCCTCAAGCACAACATAGGTTGTTGTTTTTAGGAATGTTTTTATATCCTCTGGGCGCGCAACGTACCTATCGGCAAAAGTTGTAATGGTAAGTGCAACAAGTGTTACTGTAATCGCTAATCTTCTCATAGTAACTTCATTTTATTATGTTTCGTTGTTAATTTTAAACTACAAACTTACATCTTTAGTACAATCATACTACCACAATAATATAAATTATTTGTGAATAATAATACATGTGCATTTATCTGTTGTTAGCAGGCAGGAGGTGGAGCATTGTAAGTTTTTTTGTATATTGCTAACGATTTAATGTGCTAAAACCCAATTTTTTTATACTATGAAATTAGTTGATCCAAAGGACTTTAAAAAAGCGGCTGGGCTAAATACTGTCGGAGGCGATAGCATTGCAAGAATGCTCATGTACCTTTTAAAAATCAACAAGATTAATAGGGAGTACGAAAAGATTAATGATCTAGAGGGTCTTGACTTTCTAGCTTCTCTACTTGAGAATCTTGAGATAAATTATGATATTAGCGCAGAGGAGCTAAAGCGAATTCCAAAGGAGGGTCCATTTATTATTGTATCAAACCATCCGTACGGTGGTATTGACGGTATTATTCTTCTAAAAATAATATCGGAGATTAGGCCCGACTTTAAAGTGATGGCCAATTTTTTGCTGCGTAGAATTGAACCTGTCAAAGAATACATTATTCCCGTTGACCCTTTTGAGGGGCAAAGCCAAATATCAAGCAGCGTAGCGGGAATAAAAAATGCTCTAGCCCACCTAAGGGAAGGTAAGCCTTTGGGTATTTTCCCTGCTGGAGAGGTTTCGACCTACTACAATACAGAATCGCCTGGAGTTGCCGACAAACAATGGAACGACTCAATAATAAAGTTTATTAAAAAAGTTGAAGTCCCAATTATTCCCGTTCACTTTAAAGGCACAAACAGCAGGCTTTTTCACATACTTGGGCTAATTCATCCCATGCTACGCACAGCAAAATTACCATCGGAGCTTTTTAACAAAAAGAATAGAACTGTAAAGATTAGGATGGGGTTACCAATATCGGTTGCTGAGCAGAATGAGTTTACTGACATATCGCGGTTTGGTCGTTTCCTTAGGCTCAAAACTTATGCCCTTGGATCGTCAATTGAGGTGCGTAAGTTTTTTAACTACAGGCATAAAGCCGAGCCTAAGCCAATGCAAATAATCGATCCTATTGACCCAAAACTTATCCAAAGCGAGGTTGAATCGACAATTCACGAACACTTACTTTTTAAAAGTAAAAACTACTGCGTAATATGTGCACCATCAGTTGAGATTCCCAACGTAATGACCGAGATTGGGCGCCTTCGCGAGATAACTTTCCGTGAGATAGGCGAGGGAACGAACCGAAAGATAGATGTTGACGAATTTGACCTCTACTATAATCAACTTTTTATATGGGATGAGGAAGAGAATGCCATTGCTGGTGCATATAGAGTTGGTAAAGGGAAAGAGATTATTGAACGCTACGGGAAAAAAGGGTTTTACACACAAAGTCTTTTTAAAATTGCCAATGGTTTTAATCCCATTCTAGAGCAGAGTATCGAACTTGGCCGTTCATTTATTACAAAGGAATATCAACGCAAACCACTACCCCTATTTTTACTATGGAAAGGTATTCTTTACTTTTTAATCAAAAACCCCGAATATCGTTATCTTATTGGCCCGGTGAGCATCTCGAACCAATTCTCGAACTTTTCAAAAGGTCTCATCATCAATTTCATGAAAGCTAACTACTACGATAATGAGTTTGCCCGTTTCATCACCCCACGCAACACCTTTAAGGTACCCGTTAGCAAGGATGATACCGAAATAATTTTTGAGAAGAGTAAAGATTTAAACAAACTAGACAAGTTTATTCAGGGTAACGAATCGGATATATTTAGAATACCTGTTTTACTGAAAAAATATATTAAGCTTAATGGCAAGATTATTGGTTTTAATGTCGACCCTAAATTCAATAATGCACTTGATGGCCTACTTATTCTCGATTTATTTGAGGTGCCAATCGAAACAATAACCTCGCTATCTAAAGAAATTAACGACAAGTCGCTACTCGACAGATTTAATCTTTCCGACTTTACCTTTGAAAACGAAAAACATAAATAGCCATTAACATCACCGTAAACATTTCATACAAACCGCTGTTAATATGGAGATAAAGCCATTTTTATAATAAAACACTAACCAAAACAGTATCAAATAATGAAAACAAAAATTTTAATTGCATCATTTGTTGGACTAACAACATTGTTGGCAAGTTGTATGCAAAATCCACAGGGAGAAAAAGCTAAAACAGGAGAATCTGCAAAAGTTGAGAAATTTGATGCTAAATATAAGCAAGATGTTAGCCCTAGCAAAAGCAGCATCGAGTGGCTTGGAACTAAACCAACGGGGACACATCACGGAACCATTAATCTAAAAAAAGGAGAAATTTACATTAACGATGGTAAACTGCTTGGCGGAAATTTTATAATTGACATGAACTCAATTGTGATATTAGACCTTAAAGATCCGGAGATGAATCAGAACTTGCTTAACCACTTAAAATCGCCAGATTTTTTCTTGGTCGACTCGTTCCCTATTGCATTATTCGAGTTCTCAACCATAACTCCTTTTGATAAAAATAAGGTAAGTACATACGAAATTAAGCCAACCCACGAAATTGAGGGAAATCTTACCATTAGGGGCATTACAAAAAACATCAGTTTCCCTGCATATATTGAGATGACCGACAAAGGGTTAAAAGCTACAACTCCACAATTCCTAATCAACAGAACTAACTGGAATGTGAACTATGGCTCTAAATCAATATTCAATAATCTAAAGGATAATTTTGTCCATGATGAAATAGGAATAACCATTAAACTTTCGACCTACTAGAGTAAGATGCAAACAGGTTAAACCCAGGCTCACGCCTGGGTTTTTTAATGGTCAATGTTTAAACCTTTTCACTGCAATCGCAATCATATCAAAAAATTGCAGTAAAACATAACGCATACTATGAAACAATTCATAATAATCTTTGCCTCTGCGTTCCTTTTCCAGAATTGCACAAGCAACCAGCCCACCGACCAAGAACTTCTGGAGAAAGCAAAAAAGTTACACTCTAAGTTTGTTACCATCGACTCGCATACCGATACGCCCCTTATGCTTATGCAAGATGGATTTAATATTTTTAGCGCTAAGGACAATGCTAGGGCAAAGGTTACGCTTGAGTATATGGTAGAGGGTGGTCTGGATGTTGCATTTTTTGCTGTTTATATTGGCCAAGACGAACGTACCCCAGAAAAATATGAAGAGGTTCATCAAACCGCATTGGCAATTTTCGATTCAGTTCATTCCGCAATAGGCCGTTACCCGAAGTATGCAGCAATAGCAAGAAATGCGGACGATGCTAAAAAACTCAAAGACGAAGGCAAGCGTGCCATATACATCGGTATAGAGAATGGATACCCAATAGGGAAAGACCTCTCAAAAATAGATGCCTATTACAACCTCGGTGCACGGTACCTAACCCTTTGCCACACATCGAATAATGATATTTCTGATTCATCGAACGATCCTAGAGGCCCCGAGCATAATGGTTTAAGTAACTTTGGGGAGAAAGTGATTAAAAGATTAAACCAGTTGGGTATGATGATAGATGTAAGCCACATCTCCGACAGCGCTTTCTTCCAGGCATTAAATATTTCAAATACTCCAGTTATTGCATCACATAGCAATGCAAGAGCAGTGTGTGACAATCCACGCAATCTAACCGACGAGATGCTATTGGCCCTCAAACAGAATGGAGGTGTTATTCAGATGTGCTTGCTAAGCAGTTACGTTAAAGCCGACGAACCATACCCAGAACGCGACAGTGCCAAACTTGCTTTAAGCGAAAAATATGGAAATTTCAGAGGTTTAAGTCCCGAAACACGCAGGAAAGCAATTGTAGAGTGGTATGCCATTGATGAGAACTTCCCTCCCAAACTAGCAACCGTTTCCAATCTAGTTGATCACATTGATCATGTGGTACAGCTGATTGGAATTGATCACGTAGGCATTGGTAGTGATTTTGATGGTGGAGGCGGTTTGGCAGACTGTTATAATGTGAGTCAAATGCACAATATAACAGTTGAACTCCTTCGTAGAGGCTACCCCAATTCGGATATTAAAAAAATTTGGGGCAAAAATCTATTGAGGGTTTTTAGGCAAGTGGAAGACTTTGCACGTGTCCAATAATAAACCATTAATCGCATTTACTCCTCATTCCTATATAAATTGGCATACCTTTGCACTTATAAGCATGCCTAAATTTATTGTGTACAAAATAATTCTACTATGGTAATCCATTCCGCAGTATTCACTAAAAGTAGCCCAAAGGTTGAAGAATGCCCGTCCCATAGTTTGCCTGAATATGCATTTATTGGCCGTTCAAACGTGGGTAAGTCGTCCCTAATCAATATGATAACAGGGCTAAAAACTCTGGCTAAGGTTTCGGGAAAACCAGGTAAAACACAACTGATAAATCATTTTATTATTAATGACAAGTGGTACTTGGTAGATTTACCAGGATATGGCTATGCAAAAGTGGCAAAATCGAAACGCGAAGTTTTTTCGGAGATGATTACAAAATACATCTTAGGTAGAGAGAACCTTCAATGCCTCTTTCTGCTCATCGATTCAAGATTGGAACCGCAAAAAATTGACGAAACCTTTATAAATTGGCTTGGGGCAAATCAGGTTCCCTTTGTATTGGTATTCACAAAATCTGATAAGCTAAATTCAGCCGCTCTAAACAGTTCAATTGCCCGCTACGAAAAACACTTACACCAATTTTGGGAAGAACTTCCACCAATGTTTGTATGCTCTGCGGTTACTCGTACCGGACGAGACGAAATATTATCATACATCGGAGAAATTAATGCAACAATAGACAAACAATAAGTTTTCTTTCTGTAAAACAAAAAACATAGCGTTTACTTTAGGCAAACTATGCTGTTAAACGCAACTGAAAATTTTATCCGCTCGTTAAATTGATTTAAGTTTGTACGCAAAATCCCTCTCATCATGCGGAAACAACATTGTATTAAATTTTTTACAGGACGAAACTCAAGCTATTTAGCAACAGAAATTGTTCGCCACTACGGTACAACCCTAGGAAAATCATCGGTAACCGATTTTAGCGATGGCGAATTTCAACCCTGTTTCGAAGAATCTGTTCGGGGCGCAACCGTATTTATAATCCAATCCACATTCCCGCCAACGGATAACCTATTTGAACTTCTGCTTATGATTGATGCTGCACATAGAGCATCGGCATACAAAGTAGTAGCGGTTATGCCATATTTTGGTTGGGCACGACAAGATCGTAAAGATAAACCAAGAGTATCAATCGGAGCAAAAATGGTAGCAAACCTACTAAATGCTGCTGGGGTTGACAGGATTATGACTATGGATCTCCATGCCGACCAAATTCAAGGTTTTTTCGATGTTCCAGTTGATCACATCTATGCATCGTCAATTTTTGTACCCTACATTAAAAGTCTTAATCTAGATAACATTGCTATCGCTACACCCGACATGGGTGGAGCAAAAAGGGCAAATGCCTATTCCCGCTTTCTAAATGCATCGATGATAATCTGCCACAAAACTCGCGAAAAAGCAAATCAAGTAGGTAACCTTACAGCTATTGGCGATGTTGAGGGTAAAAACGTAATTATCCTTGATGACATGGTCGATACTGCAGGTACACTTACTGCTGCTGCAAATATGATGATGGATAAAGGTGCAAATAGCGTAAGGGCAATTGCAACACACCCTGTACTTTCGGGGCCTGCATACGATCGGATTGCCTCTTCGGCAATTAGCGAGTTAGTTGTGTCCGATACAATCCCTCTGAAAAAGGGTATGGACACAAGCAAAATCAAAGTTTTGTCCGTTGCCGAACTTTTTGCAGATGTTATTAGCAAGGTTTACAACTATGAGTCGATAAGTGAAAAGTTTATAATATAAAGCTTAAAATTATTTTCTTTTGGCAGAATTGGAAAGTGTAACTATATTTGCACCCCAAAATCCCCCTCAGCAATAACTAAATGGCGCAATGGGGAACTGACAAAAACGAGGGGCAGTTCTGAGTAGCGTCTATTACAAATAATTAACAACTAATATTACAATGAAAGAGTTTGCCCTAAACGGTTCGCTGAGGACCGAAACCGGAAAAAAAGCATCCAAGCAGCTCAGGAAAGATGATACAGTTCCTGCTGTGCTATACGGTGGTGAAAAGAATATCCTTTTTAGCGTTGCTGAAAAAGATCTAAAAAAACTTATCTACACACCTGATGTTTTTATTGTCAACCTAACCATCAACAAAAAGCCCTATAAAGCAATTATCAAAGAGATGCAGTTTCATCCTGTTACCGATAGAATTATTCATCTCGATTTTCTTCAAGTATTTGAAGATAAAAACTTGACCATTGCTCTTCCCATT
>JAQUJY010000054.1 GCA_028680705.1 Bacteroidales bacterium | reverse complement strand
CATCAACAAAAAGCCCTATAAAGCAATTATCAAAGAGATGCAGTTTCATCCTGTTACCGATAGAATTATTCATCTCGATTTTCTTCAAGTATTTGAAGATAAAAACTTGACCATTGCTCTTCCCATTAAACTAGAGGGATCAGCCGAAGGAGTTAAGCAAGGAGGTAAACTTAATCTTGTTATTAGAAAGCTAAGAGTTTGTGGCTTAATAAAGGATCTACCTGAAAATATTACAATTAATATTTCTGACCTTGCCCTTGGTGATTTCCGAGAAGTTAGCGACCTTAAATTTGATAATTTTGAAATTGTTGACCCAAAGACCACTGTTATTGCCACAGTTAAAACTCCAAGAATAATAATAGAAGAAGAAGAAGAATTAGAGGCAGCAGCTGAAGGTGAAGGAACAGAAGAAGGTGAAGGAGCAGAAGGTGAAGGAGCAGAAGGTGAAACTACAGCTGAAAAATAAACAACCATTTAAACTAAAAGCCTTACAGCTTTGAAGTATTTGATTGCCGGGTTAGGAAATATTGGTCCTGACTATTCCAATACCCGTCACAACATAGGTTTTAAGGTATTGGACGCTCTAGCAGGAGCGTCCAATGCTGTTTTTAGCGCTAAGCGTTACGGCGATATTGCCCGAGTTAAGCACAAAGGTCGCACCTTTGTACTGCTTAAGCCTTCTACTTTCATGAATTTAAGCGGCAAGGCTATTGCATATTGGCTCAATGCTGAAAAACTTTCCATTGAAAAGCTTTTGGTTATTGTAGATGACGTTGCCCTTCCCATTGGCACATTGAGATTACGTAAAAAAGGTGGCGATGGTGGACACAATGGCCTTTTTGATATCATTCAGGTTTTAGGTACACAGGAGTTTGCCCGTTTGCGATTTGGGATTGGTGGCGATTTCCCAAAGGGATGTCAGGTACAATATGTACTAGGCGAGTGGACTCCCGAAGAGGAAGAAATTCTACCTGAACGCTGCAAGAAAGCCTCTGAGATTATCCTTAGCCATGGAACTATAGGGCTAGAGCTAACAATGACTCGATATAACAAAAAATAGCCACCTGAATGACCACCAACGACAATACCCGCATTGATAAATGGCTTTGGATGCTACGGATTTTTAAAACTCGCAGCTTGGCAACTGAAGAATGCAAAAAAGGACGGGTTAAAGTTAACGATACCGATGCAAAACCTTCGAAAGAGGTGAGAATTGGCGACACAGTTACGGTTCGGAAATCGCCAGTTGTATACTCGTACATTGTTAAAGGAGTACCCAAAAGCAGAGTTGGCGCAAAACTAGTTGACGATTACCTAGAAAACATTACCCCTGAGGAAGAGTACTCAAAACTAGAACCTGGTTTTATGGCTTTTCAAGGGTACAGAAACCGTGGTCTAGGCAGACCAACCAAAAAGGAGCGCAGAACCCTAGATGAATTCAGAGACTCTGCAATAGACTAAAGAACAATCTGCAATTAGAATTTACGGCTAAATTCAATACCCTACAGTCCCCTAAAGTCTTTCAGTTTACAACCAAACCAAGAGTTAAAGTAAGTTTTACTCTCATTTTCTTGCTGAAATCATTACCAGTTTAGCCTGTTAGCCCGTAGATTAGATCAAGAGTTCTATTTCCCCTTGCTGTTACTTTCCATAAAAGACGCAAAAGTATTGCCCAATATTGAGTTCTCCCCTTTAGTTGGGCTAACTCTCCTTTTTAGTGGGTAATGGATAATAACACGTTTGCCTCTTCCCAAACCATTTGTATCTGTTTCTAGAAATAAGGTTGTAAAAAAAATCCCGTATTGGGTTTGGAATAATCACAATAACTGACCAGAGCACAACCCAGCCTCCACCAAGTAGTTTTAAAATACCTAGCACCGCCCTTGATTTTACACTAACCTCACCTTGCGTGTTAACAAAAACAACTGTTCGTAAGGGTAAATCGCCTAAAATGTCGGCAAATGGGGTATCGTGTAAATCCTGCAACGGAAGTAAGTTAATGCGCCCCTGCTTATCGTGCCGCTGGGTAAAGCGAACCAGCCACGAGCAAAGATTACAGTAACCATCGTATATAAGGGTAGGTTTAATAAGTTCGGTCATTAACTCTGTTTTTCGTAATATCCTATAATCTCTGCAATGTAAAACCTGTGATAATCCTTTGCTGCATAAATCTTGCTATCAATGGATGAGTCAATAAAACAACTCGGTTTTATATCATCAGCATAAAGCTTTCTGCATTCAAAGACTAATCGTGCCTGCTGAAAAGTAATTGCTCCTATGGGTGTTGTTACTGGGATTAAACCAGTTTCTTTAGGTTTATCAAAGTCTCTCCCCGATTTTGATCCACAAAACATTAACTCTTCCCGAAGGTTGCCATGGCCAAAAAAGGATAAGGTAAAGATATCATTATCCTCGGTATACTTATGGGTATAGCGCTGAGGTCTGACATACGCTATGGCAACAGGCTTGTTCCAAAGGATGCCAAATCCACCCCAACTGGCCGTCATAGTATTGAAATTATCTTTAACTCCAGCGGTTACTAGCATCCACTCTTTATCGAGTATATCAAATACATTCTCTTCCAAGAGGGAAATGTCCCTCTTCTCAAAACCTTGAATTAAATCCATAGTATAATGTTATTTTGGCACAGCAATGCTGCCTAAGCACCTACTTATAGTATTCGTATGAATACTTGTAAAGGACTCTGTAGCGATAGGGGGCAAAATACTGATCGGTTTCAACCAATCTACCCTCCCTGCTATATGTGGATTGTTTACGGGAGAACTCATCCTGTTGTCCTTCGCTCCATTGCTCTTCAAGAAGATTCCCTTTTAAATCGTAGTTGTATTTTGATTGTATAAACTTTGACCCGTCGGGATTATGCTGAATTACCTCAACAAGCAAATCAACATTAGTATAAACGTATTGTAGGGTTTTTATTAGTTTCCTGGAGTAATATTCGCTCATTTCAACTTCTCTGCCTTTTGTGTCGTATTTACTTATAATCTTTTTAAGTTCCTTCCCCTCTGCATTAACTCGGTATTCCTCTAGCAAGTTTCCATCACTGTTTAACTTCTTATTCACAACAGCATTTAACGTTTTATCTGGGATGTAAATACTTATTTGCTCATTATTACCATCGTAGCTATAAACCCATCTCTCATCAACCTTGTTGCCCACTCCGTATTTAACAATCTCTTTTAAGTTGTCATTAGGAAAATAATCGTAGGTTACTCTGTACCCAGTTGCGCCATCAAAAATCGATTCAACGGTCTTAACGCCCTTGCTATTATAGTGGATAGATTGCTTGTAGCTAACTTCAGGCACTGGCTTGTCAATCTTTTGATACATAATGTACTCAGTACGCTGATTGTCGCTATTGTATTTATAAAGCAAACGTGAAGAAATATCTCCATTTGATCTGTAATTAATAATCTCAATGGGATTCCCGCTTTTATCGTAGTAAGTTTCGGTTGTTTTATAACCTTTGGGGTTTAGTTCACCGCCGGTATATCGATGTGTCCATTGCGTTACCGCTTTTATATTACTTTCAGATATACGCTTGCGTTCCTCTTCTTCGTTTTTAGTTTGCGCTGTTAACGTCAATAGGGAAAGGGCGACTAGCACAATTGAAAAACTCACTCTCATAACTTTTGCCTTTATTTGTTAGAAAAATCTATTGAATCAAACCAATATCTTTGTTAATTGATTTACTATTTATCGTCCTTCCAAACCGGTAAATCAAAAGGTATGGTAACTGCAAACAAAAAATAATGCCGTTCATTATCATAAGGAACAAAATGGTGATATAGTTTCTTACCTGATTTTCGGGCAATATCAATAAGGCCTAATCCCGCCCCACCCTTTTCGTTTAAACTTCCTTCCATCATTTGCTTTAAAAATATCTTTTTCAGCATATTCCTGTCTGCACTGTTAATGGTAAGTATTCTCTCCTCAAGTGCCTTTAATTTTTCATTCCTTATTAAATTACCAGTAACCACATAGAATGATTCCTTCTCTAGCCCAACAACAAATAGGCCATTACCTATCTGTTTATCATTTTCATCAAAATCATCGGAGTGCTTCGTAATATTCTGAAGGCACTCTATCATGATATGAAAAACTCTTTTCCTGACAGATGTGGGAAGATTCTTCTCTGCTATCTTCCTATTGGCCATAAAAGCTAACGAGCGCATTATTTGATGGTTTATCTCCCCTTTATAAATAAGAGGAAAACCACTAGTGCCCACTTCGCTGGTAAGAGTAGACTTAATAAAGTAGATAATATTATCCATTAAATAATGAAATTATAAAAAAAAACCATACTCCATCAAATATTGTACAACAAAATTTCATTATTTTATAATCGGCAACTTTTCCCTAACCACCAACTTGTTTCTCTAGATTAAATCTTGAGGATTTAAAACCTCTAATACTTTTGCTTTGCCTATGGGACATAAATCTACACCTGGCAGTGACGCAGGAACAAGCGCTATTTCGCCAGCACCTAAATGAACTGAATCATTATTTAACGTATGTAGCTCAACTCCTCCATCAAGACAAATGTACAATCGAAAAGAATCATTTTCTAAAAACTCACGTTCTATTTTTTGAGTAAGAAAAAACCTGTTCACCTGAAAGTAGGGATTGCTTGTAAGTTCTTGCACTTCATCCTCCTCAATCGGTAATAATTCCAAATCCAACGGATCTGCATCAAAGTCAATGGTATCTGCTGCCAAATCGAGATGAAGTTCCCTGCCCTTCCCTTGCGCATCAACTCTATCCCAATCGTAAACCCTATAGGTTACATCTGATGTTTGCTGTATCTCAACCAAAAATAAACCCTTGCCAAGCGAATGCAGGCTTCTGGAAGGGATATAGATAAAGTCATCGCTATTAACATCAACATACTGTAAACTAGAACGTAACCCACCTCTTTTAACACTGGCAATATACTCTTTACGGGTTAACTTTTTGTTAAACCCAGTTATAATCTGCGAATCATCTTGACTATCGATCATATACCAAAACTCTGATTTCCCAAAAGCATGATGACGTTCCTTCGCCATTTCATCGTCGGGATGAACCTGAACAGATAAAAACTCATTGGTGTCAATCAGCTTAATAAGTAGCGGAAATTCAACTCCAAATTTCTGATAAATGGAATCTCCCACCAAATCTCCCATGTAAATTTCAACTAACTCCGTAATATTATTGCCTGCCAAAAATCCATTCTCTACCACTGAGAGGCTTCCCTCAACAGCTGAAAGCGACCAGCACTCGCCAATAGGTGTTCCACTATTATTCTCCTCAAGATTGAATAGGTTTTTTAACCTATCCCCACCCCATATTCTCTCCTTTAGTATAGGCTTAAACTTTAATGGATAAAGCATGATAAAAATATTTATTAATGAGACATTACTAGTTTAAAACGAACTACTCTTATATAACCAAAACATTTTACTTTAGATTACTGAAAAGATTCGTATTTTAGCACAAAAGAATTTTGTAAAGTTAACCATTAAATCCAATTGTAACAATGCTTATTGTTGGCATAGCAGGTGGTACTGGCTCAGGAAAGACAACGGTTGTAAAGCGCATCGTAGAGTGCTTTCCTCAAGGTGAGGTGGTAGTAATACCACAAGACTCGTACTACAAGGACAGTTCACACCTCCCCATGGAGCAAAGGCAAGAGATAAACTTCGACCACCCCTCATCAATTGAGTTCGAATTACTTATCGACCATGTTCAACGTCTTAAAAGCGGCAAACACGTTGAACAGCCCATCTACTCATACCTAACCTGTACCCGAGCGGATGAAACCGTTAATATTTCACCTAAGGATGTGGTTATTATCGAAGGGATTTTAATCTTAACCAATCCTGAGCTAAGGGATTTAATGGACATTAAAATATATGTTGATGCTGATGCTGACGATAGGCTCTCTAGGGTAATCTATCGGGATATTGTAGAAAGAGGGCGATCGATTAACAAGGTTCTTGAGCGATACGAAAAAACAGTAAAACCAATGCATCTTCAGTTTATTGAGCCAACAAAAAGGTACGCCGACATTATTGTCCCACAAGGAGGCGAGAATTCTGTTGCCATAAACATACTAACCTCAATAATTGAGAAAAACTTATCGGGCGCAACCTAAAATACAACCCCATGATTGATAACTACAAAAACGAAGATATCCTGTTTCTTGACATTGAAACGGTTCCGCAATTTGAAAATTACAATCAACTGCCAGATGCATTTAAGCAACTTTGGGATAAAAAAGCCAAAAAGATAAGCACTAACGATGAAATCCCAGAGGAGACATACCAGCGTGCTGGAATTTACGCCGAATTTGGTAAAATTATCTGCATCTCGGTTGGGCTTATTGTCAATAAGGATGATAAAAAGTTTTTCCGCGTAAAATCATTTGCAGGACTAGACGAAGCGGAACTGCTTATTGGTTTTGCTGACATGCTAAATAAATTTTCAGCAAAACCAAAAGCCACCCTTTGCGCCCACAACGGTAAAGAGTTTGATTTTCCATACATCGCCCGCCGATGCTTAATAAATGGAATCAAACTGCCGAAAATCCTCAACATTGCAGGTAAAAAACCTTGGGAGGTTATGTTTCTTGACACCATGGAGCTATGGAAGTTTGGCGATTACAAGCACTACACCTCCCTCAACCTACTTACCCACATCTTTAATATCCCCACGCCAAAGGATGACATCGATGGCAGTCAGGTTGCTGAAGTGTTTTACAAGGAAAAAGATTTAGAAAGAATTGTTCGATACTGCGAGAAGGATGTTTTGGCCGTTGCGCAACTTCTTTTACGATACAAAAACGAACCAACTATTGACCCCAATAACATCGAAGTTGCCCACTAGCCGTTTAAACTATTCAAGAACTCATACAGTACACTCAAAAACTCGCGTGGATTTTCGGCATGGAGCCAATGCCCTGCATTACCAACCACATCAACCCTGTAGTTACTAAAATAGTTCCCTATTTTAGTAATTCCTTCAGCATTCATATAGGGCGATTTTTCGCCTTTAATAAACTGTGTTTTTACCAAAATTTGATGCTCAACATCAAAGGGTAAAGAGGGTAGCATAAGAGATTCAAGGTTTTGGCTTAATGCCTCAACGTTTAACATCCACCCGAAGGAACCGTCATCCTCCCTTTTTACATTTTTAAGAAGAAACTGCCTAACCATTTTATTGGGCACCGATACGGACAAAGCGCTATCCAAATCGGTTCTACTGCTTACACTCTTAGTATCAAGGCTAAGCAAACCCGCAAAAATCTGTTTATGAACATTGATTTGGTCAATATCCTGGCCTAACTTTTCGCCTAAACCAAATGGAATAATATCGGCAATTACTAACCCTTTAAGCAACTGAGGATATTGGTAAGCAAAAAGCGATGCTGTTTTACCTCCCATTGAATGCCCAAGAATAACAGCATTTTGTAGCGAAAGTTTTTCAAAAAGTCGATGTAAATCAGAAACCATAAGGTCATAGGTATGGACTGAGCTGTGGGGACTACGACCGTGGTTTCGCTGATCGACCAAAATCACACGATTCTGCTTCGATAGTTCCCTACCTATGGTCATCCAGTTGTCGGATGCACCATAAAGCCCATGCAAAATGACAATGGGCTCACCAGAACCCATTTCACGATAAAACAAATCCATAAAACTATGCTATGTTTAACTTTCTAAGATACATCTGTATTGTATTCTCAAGTCCATAGTAAAGGGCATCGGAAATAAGAGCATGTCCAATGGAAACCTCTTCGATCCAAGGAATGCTTGCAATAAAGAAATTAAGATTATCAAGGCTTAAATCATGCCCAGCATTCAGGCCAAGGCCAATCTGCCTTGCCGCTTCGGCTGCCTTAACAAACGGATCGACAGCTTTTCCAGGATTACTCGCATACCCAATGGCATAGGGCTCTGTATAAAGTTCAACCCTATCGGTCCCTGTGTCCTTAGCATGCTTAATTAGTTCAGTATTAGCATCAATAAAAATTGACGTTCTAATGCCTGCATCCTTAAATCGTTTAATAACCTTTGTCAGGAAATCCTTATTCGTTTTAGTGTCCCAACCAGCGTTAGAAGTTATTGCATCGGGCGGATCGGGTACCAGCGTTACCTGATGCGGCTTAACCTCAAACACTAGGTCCATAAAAGATTCCGAGGGATATCCTTCGATATTAAACTCAGTGGTTATAACGGGGCGAATATCCCGGACATCGTTATATTTAATATGCCGCTCATCGGGGCGCGGGTGAACAGTTATACCCTGTGCACCAAAGTGCTGACAATCTATTGCAGCCGTTAGTACATTGGGAATATCCCCTCCTCTGGCATTACGAAGGGTTGCAATTTTATTAATATTTACGCTTAATCGAGTCATATATAATTATATTTGGGGTTACCTTTGCAAAGATAGCCTAAAAATTAAATGGTAATAGAGAATGGTGGCAAAAGAGATGATATCAGATGTTATTCCATCGTTGAAAACCTCCGACACAGGTATTTCAGCACTAAACTGGATGGATATCTTTAAGGTAACCCACCTGCCCATTGTAAATGACAAAGAGTTTCTGGGTTTAGTGTCGGAAACCGACATATACGATCTTAACATGCCAGAGGAGCCTCTGGGCAACCATCAGCTCTCACTGGTTAGACCATACGCAACAGAGGAACAGCATGTTCTTGAACTCATTGAATTAGCCTCAAGGCTAAAGCTTAGCCTTATACCAGTACTCGACCATAAAAAAAATTATCTTGGTGTAGTAACCATATCCGATTTGCTCCACTACTTTGCAGAAATAACCGCACTTACTAACCCCGGAAGCATAATTGTGCTAGAGCTTAACCATAATGATTACTCATTATCCCAAGTAGCCCAAATTGTTGAAGGTAACGATGCCAAAATACTTGGCTGTTTTATAACCTCACACCCTAACTCAACCCAAATTGAACTTACGCTCAAACTAAATGTTACCGATGTTACATCTATTATTCAAACATTTAATCGTTATGACTATACCGTGTTGGGATCGTTCATGAAGCACGACGACGAAGAAGATCTTCTTGAGGACAGGTATAATCTTCTAATGAAATACCTTAACACATAGTTCACTGGATGAATCATTGGGCATTCAAAATGTTTTTTCGAATTTGTTTTACGGCAATCAGTTTTTTTAATGCCATCAGCGCTTTTGCCACAGAGGATGAAGAAAGGCTTCTAATAATTAAAGAAATATCCATAAAAGGGAATAAAAAAACGAATGATAAAATTATCCTCCGCGAACTCACTTTTAGATTAGATGATACAATAAGTATATCAGAACTTAACAACAACCTAACCCAAAGCATTCAAAACTTAAATAATACCCTACTCTTTAACTTCGTTTACATAAATCATAGTTTTGAAACCACCAGTTATCTTCAGATCGAGGTTGATGTAGAAGAACGATGGTACTTCTGGCCCTTCCCAATATTTGAGCACTCACACCGTAATCTTAGCGCATTTTTCAAGGATGGCGATCTTTCGAGAGTGAATTACGGAGTTTACTTCACAATTGATAACTTTAGAGGTTTACGTGAGCAGATTAAACTAAGGCTTATATGGGGCTATAGAAAAGAATTTAAGTTACAGTACTTCTCCCTTAATCTCGACAAAGAGAAAAAACATGGAATTTCGGGTCTTTTATCCTACCACACACACTACGAGGTTCCCTTTCAAAGCGTCAAAAACAAACCGATTTACTACTCAAACGGTCAATCTGATGCTAGAAGAATTTTTAATACTTCAATATCATACACATACAGGCCAAAACACAGTTGGCACCAATCCGTAACCTTTGGTTGGATTAATGCAACAGTATTAGACACAATTGCCAAACTAAACCCAAATTACTTTGGTAACTCGAAAAGCAAATTGTCATTTAGCGAAATAAGATACGAAACGCTTTACGACAAAAGAGATTCAAAGATTTTTCCTTTGCAAGGTTATTTCGGCAAAGCAGAAATAGGGCGAAAGGGAATATTTGGTGGAGAAAGTATATCCAACTGGAACATAAAACTTTGGTCTGGTTTCTACATGAAAGTTGCTAAACGCCTGTACGCTGGTAGCGATATTACACTTCAACTTAACTCTGAAAACAACTTACCCTACTACATTAGTGATGCCATTGGTTACAGAAACCATATCAGAGGAATGGAATACTACACTACCAATGGTCAAAACTTTGCCTTAAACAAAAACTCGATTAAATATCAATTACTTAAAGCAAAAGCTATTAATTTACCCTTCTTGCCTGAGGGGAAATTTAAAAAAACTCATCTTTCATTATTTTGGAGTATTTTTGCTGATACAGGTTTTGTAAAACCAGATCAAGGAACATTTCCAGATGCTTTTGAGGGGAAGTTCCTATATGGATATGGCACAGGATTATATCTTTACACCTATTACGACATTGTTTTTAGAGTAGAATATTCTATTAATCTTTTAGGCGAAAAGGGGTTTTTCATACACCTCGGAACGCCTTTTCTAAAATTATAAATCCAATTCAATATGGTTATAGCTATATACGGTAACAGGATTGAGAAAAATCACGTTGAAAGCATCAAACTACTGCTAAACGAGTTCACTAAAAGAGGCACCCAGATCATTGTTTTTGCCCCATTCTATAAAATTCTTGAAAATGCACTTGGATACAAACCCTTAATTAAAGCGCTATTTCAATTACCAGCTGAGGTTAAGCCCCTTGCTAATTTTATGCTGAGCATAGGCGGCGATGGCACGTTCCTCGAATCAGTATCATACGTGGAGGATTCAAGGATTCCAGTTGTAGGCATTAACTTTGGCAGATTAGGATTTCTTGCCCACATCCAATCAGATGACATCCCCTCTGCCATAGAGCAACTCTACAACAACGATTTTACCGTTGAAGACCGATCTGCACTGATGCTTACCATGGAAAACAATCCGTTTAGTTCATCCCCTTTTGCGCTAAACGATATGACCGTGCAAAAATTGGGAACAACAATGATTACCATAAACGCCTATATTGACAATGAATTTCTTTGTACCTATTGGGCTGATGGGCTAATCGTATCGACCCCAACCGGATCTACAGCTTACTCGCTTAGCGTTGGTGGTCCCATTGTTAGCCCAAATTCAAACTCATTTATAATATCACCCATAGCACCACACCACCTAACCGTAAGGCCATTAGTCATACCCGATGATTCGACTCTTACCCTTGAGCTGTCATCTCGAGATGAAGAAATACTAATGTCGCTAGATTCGCGTTCAATGAAAGTGCGAAGTAACGTGAAGATCTCCATAGGTAAGGCACCTTTTTATGTTGGCGTGGTTAGGCTTAAGGGAAAAAGTTTTTACGAAACATTGCGAAATAAACTAATGTGGGGAGCCGATAGCAGGAACCATTAGACCTATCGGACCTCTTTGCATTTTGCTTGCTTCTATACAACAGCATAATATTGTATTGATAAGCATTATATCATTTTAGTTTTGTATTTTCATTTTTTTTATACATATATTTGTTCTACAAATGGTTAATTAATGAAGAAAGGAATATTCATATTTATAGCAGGGGTAATGCTATCAGGGTTAGGCTTTTCCCAACACTGGAGAACTGCCCCTCTCGAGTTTTATGGTGGCATTTCAGGCTTCCACTACTTTGGTGATATTGGTGGTACCTCATCTGAGTCATCATTTTTAGGGATTAAGGATATTAATTTTTCTAAAATTAGGCCTGGTTTTACCTTGGGTGTACGCTACCAAATAATGAAACCACTCAACCTAAGGGCATCCTATTCTTTGGGAATATTAACCCAGTCGGATCTTAACTCAAGAAACGAAAACAGAAACTTCGCTTTCAGAACCTTAATAAACGAATTTACCATTGGTGCCGAGTTTTACCTAATACCCGAAAGCGAAGAAAACTATTATTACTCCATTATGCAAGTGAGAGGTGGGCTTAGGCACTATCGTCAACCACTTAGTCTTTATGTTACAATAAACGCTGGAGCACTGATGTTCAATACAACCCCAAAAGAGAACTTGGCAACATCTCCTAACTTTGATAATAGCAAATCGTTCGCAGTGGTATTACCCCTAGGTGTTGGTTGCAAGTATGCAATAATGCCAAAGATATCAATAGGGGCAGAACTCCTTCTCCACCTTACCACAACTGATTTGCTTGATGGTTACGAATCGCAATACTCAAAGTTTAACGATATATTCTACTCTCTTAACATAAAGGTTAACTACAAAATCCAAAAATCCAAGAACCGTAGGGTGGGTTTACCGCGCAGAAGATTATTCTAAATCAACACTTTTTTAATGAGGAATATTGTTTGTACCTTACTTTTGGCCTCGTTTGTGATTAGCATCCAAGCTCAGGAACGGAACGAAATTGGCTTTTCTTTAGGAACTACATACTACATGGGTGACTATAACCCTAATACGCATTTCTATCAGCCAAGCCCTGCCGGAGGAATACTCTTTCGAAGAAACATGTCGGATTTTTATTCCATTAGGCTCTCTGCCTTATATGGTTTTATCAAGGGGAGTCATAATCCAAAAAACTTTTACCTCCCAGGCGAAACTCCGGCATTCAGCAAATCGATTCTTGAGGTTGAGGCTGTAATAGAAATTGGCTTTCTACCTTTCAATACAGAAATATCGCGATATCGTAAATTCACCCCTTATGCCCTTACAGGTATTGGTGTTGCCAATATTTCAGGTGATTTTATTTCACATATTCCAATAGGTATTGGAATAAAATATTCGCCAGTCAACCGGTGGACAATTGGTTTGGAATGGAGACTTCATAAAACATTTAACGATAACATTGATGGTTATGCCAATGTAACCGATAGCCCAAGATCTATAATTCACAACAACGATTGGTTTGCATATGCAGGATTCTTAGTATCTTTCCGACTTGTTAATAAAGGGGCCTTATGTCCCGCTTACGAATAACTACCATTAATCTTATGTCGTTAATTAACAGCATAAACAGGGAGAGGCTGCCAAAACATGTTGCCATAATAATGGATGGCAATGGCCGGTGGGCTAAGCAGAAAGGAAAACCACGTATCTTTGGACATCAAAGTGGTACCAATGCAGTAAGAGCAACTATTGAGGCCGCTGCTGAAATTGGTGTTGAATACTTAACACTTTATGCCTTTAGCACTGAGAACTGGAAAAGACCCAGAATGGAGGTTGAGGCTCTCATGGCTCTTCTAATTACTGCCATTAATGACGAACTTGACAACCTTGTGAAAAATGAAATTAAGTTAAATATTATTGGAGATATAGGTCAACTGCCCGTTAGCGTGCAAAAAAAAATAAACGTTGCTCTTAACGCAACGAAGGGTTGTAACAAAATGACCCTAACTATTGCACTAAGCTATAGCGGACGTTGGGAAATTCTTGAGGCAGTAAAAAGGATTATCAAGAACAACCCTTCACTCGATATTGAGGCACTTACAGAGGCTAAATTCTCTAAGTATTTATCCACAAACAACCTACCCGATCCAGAACTCCTAATCAGAACAAGTGGAGAGTATAGACTTAGCAACTTCTTGCTATGGCAACTAGCCTATGCGGAGCTCTATTTCACAAAAGCTCTTTGGCCTGATTTTAACAAAGAAGAATTCTTTGGAGCAATTATTGATTTCCAGGGAAGAGAAAGGAGATTTGGCAAAACAAGTGAACAACTAGGTTAACTTTTGGCAAACATTGCATCTTTTTAGCCATGATTGCCTTTTTTTTGTATATTTTAGCTTGCTTCGCATAAAGCACTTGATTAAATTTGCCCAACTTTGAAATGCTGTAAAAAAGAGTTGTCTCACATAGAATAATAATGGTCATATTACACCGTTTACCCAATGCAAATTCACTCTATTAGATTTAAAATGATCCAAAAATCCCTCCTCACTACTTTAGCAATCCTATTTCTTTCGCTTGCTGGTATTACCCAAACTTCACCATTTAGTTATAACAACCCTGAGGAATACACGCTCAAAGGAATAACTGTTTCGGGGGTTAAGTTTTTAGATACTAATGTTATAACCAGCATTAGTGGTCTGTATTTAGGTGACAAAATCAGCATACCTGGCGAAACAATTAGCAATGCCATTAATAAACTATGGGATCAGGGACTTTTTTCTGACATACAAATTTTGGCTACAAAAATTGAGGGTAACGATATTTACCTTGATATTTTCCTGCAAGAACTCCCAAGAATTAGCGCAATTGAGTTTAGTGGAATAAAAAAGGGGGAAGAGAAAGATCTAAGGGAACTTATTAAACTCCGGGTTGGTGGACAAGCTACTGATAACGTACTAGACAACTCCAAAAGGCTAATAAAAAATCATTATAGATCTAAGGCATACCTTAATACATCCATCAATATCCTTCAGCAAAACGATACCACAATGGGCAATGGGGTTAGATTGATATTTGCTATTGATAAAGGCCCAAAGGTCCGCATTAGCGATATTAGTTTTAAAGGGAATGAGGAAGTTAGCGATAGAAAACTACGTAAGGCAATGAAGAAGACCAAGCGTAGGGATATTAATTTCTTTAAGGCATCGAAATTTATAGAGAAGGATTACGATGAGGATATGATAACCCTTATAGACTACTACAATAAGAATGGTTTTAGGGATGCACAAGTTCTCGGTGACTCCATATTTACAGTTAACGAAAAACGTATAGGCATTGAAATTACTGTTGAAGAAGGACCAAAATACTATTACCGCAATGTTTCCTGGGTAGGCAACTCTAAATTATCCAACGAATCGCTCGATCTCATCCTTGGAATTAAAAAGGGTGATGTTTATGATAAAGAATTACTTGACGAAAGGCTCTTTGTGGACGATAACTCTATAGGAACAACATATATGGACGATGGATACCTGTTTTTTAACCTTATGCCCGTTGAGGTTAGAGTTGAAAATGATTCCATCGATCTAGAGATGAGGATTTACGAAGGAGGTCAGGCCACAATAAACAGGGTTAATATCTTGGGAAACACAAAGACACACGAAAATGTTATCCGAAGAGAACTCTTTTCGAAGCCAGGCGAACTCTTTAGTAAAACCAAAATTACCCGATCAGTTAGAGAACTGGCTAACCTTGGCCACTTTGACCCCGAGAAATTGGACGTTACGCCAATTCCCAATCCAACCGACGGTACAGTAGACCTTACATATATAGTTGAAGAAAAAGCCAACGACCAGTTAGAGATCTCAGGGGGCTGGGGGGCAAGAATGTTTGTAGGAACAGTAGGTATTCGTTTCTCAAACTTCTCCATTGGCAGGGTATTCGACAAAAAAGCTTGGAGACCAATTCCATCTGGCGATAGCCAAACACTTGCACTTAGAGCACAAACCAACGGAAGTTTTTACAAGGCATTTAGCCTAACTTTTGTTGAACCTTGGTTAGGGGGTAATAAGCCTACTAACCTTTCACTATCGGCTTACTATACCATTCAGAACCCTCCGGGAACCTACCTCTACCAAAGTAGCGATTACTCAATGAAAGTAGCAGGGGGATCAATTGGCATTGGCACTAGGCTTAAATGGCCCGATGACTGGTTTACGTTCTATAATGAGATTAGCTATCAAAATTATAATCTAAAAAATTGGACTGGACGCTTTATCTTTTCCGACGGAATTTCTAACAACTTCAGTTACAAAGCCGTTTTAGCGCGCAACTCAATAAGCCAACCACTTTACCCAAGAAACGGTTCGAACTTCAGCTTAGCGCTACAGCTAACTCCCCCATACTCGTTAATTAGCGGGAAAGATTTTTCTACGGTAACTAACCCAACCGAAAAATATAAGTGGATTGAATACCATAAATGGACAGGAAAAGCACAATGGTACCAATCACTACTGGGTGACTTGGTTCTTTATACCGGGGCACAATTTGGGTACCTTGGCTTTTACAATCAGGATATTAGCTACTCGCCATTTGAGGGCTTTGATCTTGGGGGCGATGGGATGTCGGGGTACAACCTTTACGGAAAGGAAACTATTGGCCTTAGGGGTTACAGCAATGGATCGTTAACACCACTACAAGCTGAATCAAATGTTCGGGTGGCAAATATTTACACAAAATACACCGTTGAGATGAGATACCCCATCACATTGCAGCCACAAGCGGCCATATATTTGATAACATTCCTAGAAGCGGGAAACGCATGGTACGAATTTAGAACCCTAAACCCATTCAACGTGCATCGCTCTGCGGGTGTAGGTGCAAGACTATTCTTACCTATGATTGGAATGCTTGGCATTGACTGGGGGTATGGTTTTGATAAAATACCACATGACCCTGAAGCACATAGAGGGCAGATTCACTTTACAATAGGTCAAACCTTTTAACACTTTTTAAAACTGCCTCAAGATCATATGGCAGGGTTGTTGAGTTTGATGGTATAATAAAAAAAACAGAGAGAACTATGAAGAGAATAACATTAACCCTAACTGCAATACTGCTAATTTCAGTAGCATCATTTGCGCAAAAATTTGCTTATGTTGATACTGATTACATTTTAAGCAGAATTCCAACATACAAAGCAGCACAGGAGCAACTCGATAAGGTTGCTGCTCAATACCAAACTGAGATAGAAGAGGAATACCAAAAACTTGAAAAGATGTTTCAGGACTTTGAAAAGGAAAAGGTGTTGCTTACTGCAGAAATGAAGCGCAAAAGAGAAGACGAAATTATCCAACGCGAAAGAGCCGTTAAGGAACAGCAAATGAGATATTTTGGCAGAGAAGGTATCCTTTTTAAAAAACGCGAAGAACTTGTAAAACCAATTCAAGATCAAGTTTTTAATACCATAAAGGAAATTGCCACAGAAGGAGGATTTGCCGTAATTTTCGATTCAGCAGGCTCGGCAAATATGTTATACACAAACCCCCGTTACGATAAAAGCGACGAAGTACTCCAAAAACTTGGTTACAACTAATTAAATTATAAATTTGCATTATCAAATAAAATTACAACAAATGAAAAAACTACTAACAACAGCGCTGGTTGCAATAACATTTATATCAACGAGCAGCGTATTTGCCCAGAGCAATCTTAAGTTTGCCCATATCAATGGTCAAGAACTAGTAATGGTTATGCCAGAGCGCGACACTGCCGAATTAAAACTTCAAGCATATGGGCAAGACCTTTCAGAGCAAATTGAAGAACTTCATGTTGAATATAACAATAAGGTGCAAACCTTTATGCAACGCCGCGAAACCCTTACCGCAGCTATTCGCGATGCTCGTGAGAAAGAGCTATCTGAACTACAGCAGCGCATTCAGGAATTCGAGGGTACTGCCCAACAGGATTACCAACGCATGCAGGGTGAACTTATGCGCCCACTAATGGATAAAGCTGATAAAGCGATTAAGGCAGTTGCTGAGAGAGAAGGTTATATCTATGTTTTTGACACTAGCGCTGGCGGTGTAGTCTATTTTTCAAAGGCTAGCACCGATATTTTACCGCTGGTTAAAAAGGAATTAGGCATTGTTAAATAACATGGCTAACAGATAGTGCAACAGCTCAATCGCCTCTGGTGATTGGGCTGTTTTTGCATTAAACAGCAGGCAATAAATGGAAAGAAATGTAATTGGCATTTTCGATTCTGGCGTTGGAGGTCTAACCGTTCTGAAGGAACTTGTAAGCCTTCTCCCAAAAAGCTCATACATCTATTTTGCCGATACGCTTAATTGCCCTTATGGCCCCAAAGGGGCAACTGAAATTATACGCCTTTCGAAAGCTATCACTGAGTTTCTTATTGAGCAAGGATGCTCAACAATTGTTGTTGCATGCAATACTGCCACGGCAGCTGCCATTGACTATTTAAGAGCAAACTACCCTATACCGTTTGTTGGTATGGAACCCGCCATAAAACCTGCAGCATTGGCCACTAAAACAAAATCAATTGGAGTACTTGCCACAAAGGGTACTTTTAAGGGCAGACTTTATCAGGAAACAACCTCAAAGTATGCTGCCAACATTAATATATGGTACCAGGTAGGTAGTGGATTGGTTGAACTGGTTGAGCAGGGTAAATCAGACTCACACGAAGCAACAGAACTTTTAAAGAAGTACATCGACCCTATGCTAAAAAAAAATATCGACCATTTGGTTCTTGGGTGTACCCATTATCCTTTTTTTATTCCAGTTCTTACTGATTTTCTCCCAAAGAATATAACTATTGTTAATCCTGCCCCCGCTGTGGCCAAACAAACAGCCAAGGTACTTGCCCAAATGCAGAAACCTGTCGATTGCAACAATGGTGAAGAACCCTTCGTTCAGTTTTACTCAAGCGGTTCAACCGAAACCCTCCAAAGGCTAGTTAACAAGATTGAGCAGGATACGGGCATCCCATTTGGGAATAAAACCTTTAATAGGCATACCCTATTTTAATAAAAACCACTCATTAGCAGCTTAGTTCCCATAGTTCCACTCGCTCATTTTTTCGGATATCAGAAAGCCAGCTTTTTCTGTTCGAGGGTTTCTGTTTAATTGGTATTTGAATATGGTTCACCAGTGTAAATCGCTTATGGGTAGAAATCTCGCGAGCTATTGGATGCTCAACGTTTAGCCCAGCTGCTTGGGCAAAGGTGGAGAATAGCATAACCAGTTTACAACCCTTGGGTAAAACTTCGCTGGCAGAACGAAAAAATCGTTCGAAAAAATCATCATCATAGTACATGGCCATATCGATGCTGCCATTAATCTTATCGGGAATCCAGGGTGGATTGAACACCAACAAATCCAGCACGCTGGTATCAACATTGTTAAACAAATCGGTTTGTAGTAAATTAACTTGCTGGCCTCTACCCTGCCTCTGCAAATCAAGTTCGACGCTGTGTATGGCATTGGGATTAATATCGGTTGCCAACACATTAGCAACACCATGTTTTAGCATGTAAAATGACAGCACTCCACAACCCGTACCCAAATCCATAGCATTGTTAATCGGCTTACTCCGCTGCAGCCATTCATCGAAAAGTTGTAGATGCTCAGTGCGCGTAGGGAAATATGCACCGTAATACGGATGCACTTTATGCTGCAA
>JAQUJY010000053.1 GCA_028680705.1 Bacteroidales bacterium | reverse complement strand
CTATTAGCGGAGAATCAATAATTTCGTGACCAGTGGGAGTAATTTGTAGTGCATTTCTGATAATATTGCAGGGATTTTGATTCATTTCCCTATACGGAAGGTTAGGAAACAGAACAGTATTTCCGCCTAACTTTACATAATCAACAACCGTTTGTTGCTCATTCGCATTCATCTCATCGGTGCTAAAAACCCAAACTTGTTTGTATTTACCTAATTCCTTGCCATTGGTTTGGGTTAAATCGGCCATATCGTAATCGATATTTAACAGCTGAAGCACTTTAATTAGCCCATCGAAATATGCTGGTCGGCGAATGGTTGCAGGCACAAATTGCAGATTGCTAGCACCCTCCTCGGGTCTTTCCAACTCGGTTGCGTAGTAAGGCGGGTAGAAAAGGACGCACACCTCAGCTTTTCGCTGGGCGTTGAGGATAAGACTCTCGGTAGTGTTGAGGATTTTACTCATCTTTTTAACCAAAGGGAAAGCGCTAGTGCGCTCACCATCGGCTGTTAAAGGGGTGAACCAGTAAAATGTATCGCCAGAGTAGCCCTTGCGAGTTGGGTTTTTACCCTGCGAAAACATATAGTAGTTCCATCCCGTTAGTCCGTTTGCGATGCTGGCTTTGTAGAATAGTTCCATCTCTTTAGGATTTGGAACTACGTGGTACTCACGTGAACCACTTTGAAACTCGGCGGCAAAAAGAGGCTTCTTACCCTGCATTGCACGGGTGATGTCGTTAATTGCTCTATCATCGTGCATATTTCGGTACGAAACAAACTCGGGGATATGATCAATGCCAAAAATTATGTCGCTCTTTTCACCGTAAAGGTCTTCATACATAGTTATGTTAAGCGGAAAATCGAAACCGTGCCCATAAATCCATCCAGGGAGATTGTGATACAATGGAACGGTAACGCCCCTTTCCCTAACCATTTCGAAAAGCATACGCAGGTAGTCGCCATAGTAAGTGCGCCAGAAACAGTGCCATTCGTAGTCGCGACTCCTGTCCCCACTCGATTGGTAGGGAGTATGCCCATCGGGCGGAAGTTCCAAGTCGGTAAAGTTATTGTAGTTCTGGCCCCAAAGCTTGTTGATTTCTTGAATTGACTTGTACTTGGATTTTAGGTAGGATATAAACCGTTCTTTAACCCCATAGCCATAATCTGCCTGATGTGCCAACCACGAGAAAACACCTATCTCATTGCATAGTTGCATCATAATTATGGAGCCGCCCTCAGAGAGTTGGTGACCACTTATCAATGGCATAATGTTATCAAACCATAGTCCAACCTTTTCTAGATAGATAGGGCTGAAAAGATTTACCCCATCGCTCATTACCTTTTCGTCCTTGCTGTTGCGCATCTTTACCTTGTCCTCGTACTTTTCCACAAACCAATTGGGTAGGCCAGCACCCCGAAACTCGGCAAGGATAAAAGGACCAGGTTTTACTATGCATTTCAATCCGTGGTTTTGGCATAGCTGTAGCCAGCCGTTCAAATCTTTTTCGGGGCAAGTTTTTCCGTCGAAATCAAATTCTCCCTCATTGGCTTCATGCCAAGCCCAGGGAACGTATGCGCTAATGGTATTTAGGCCAGCCTCCTTTGCAGCAACTATATGCATTTCCCAAAGTTCTCGTTTAATTCTGAAGTAGTGAATTTCTCCAGAGTTAAGAAATACCTTACGGTTGTTGAGGTAGAAATAATCTTCTTGTACGGTAAATGACATATATTTTTATTTTAACTTTTGTTGTCGCGCTCCAAATTTCTTTGTTTGAGTAACTCCTTAACCTCCTGCGATCGTTTTTCGTTAAGGGTGTACCTCAGAATAAAAACAAGAGAAAAGAGACAGAGTAGTAAGGGCAATCCAATTTCCACAATACGCATCATTAGTAGAGTATAGGGCGTTTGTTTTTTAAGGGTTTCAATTTTAATTTCAATTTCGCTAAGATGCTGATCGACATCAGGCAAAGATTCGGATGCATTAATGTTGGCGAGTTTGCTATTAACCCAATCAATGTTGGCGATTAGCTCATCGTAGTGCTCTTTGCTATTTTTAGTTTCAAGTGATCTGGTTTGCAAATGCATAAGTAATTCGAAAGCATACACCTTGGCCTTTACTAGTTTTGTTTGAAGTGCTAAGGTGAGGATGTTTTTATCCAAGTCGTTTACCTGCAAAGAATCGGCGTTTAATTTTAGGCTAGACAAATTGAGATTTAGCCTTTCTAAATCCTTTACTGTAGCTTCTGTAGTTACCATTGCGTTGGCCAAAATGGTTCTCTTTTCTCCATTTAACTGGGAAAGGTTTTTTGTTTCAAGTTTTTCCCATTTCACCGACTCTTTTTTGAGGTAAGCCAGATAACCTTTTGACTCCTCAAGTGCATCGGAATGCTGCGAGCTAATCCATTTATAGGTGTCGCTATTTTTATAACTTAAGGAGCTCTCGTTTTGCCAGGATTGAACCTTGCTGCGCATCTCCTTAATACTTCCTTGGATATCGTCAACCTTAGTAACCTGTACTTGATCAAACATAGTGAAAACAATGAGTGCTCCCGCAACAAAACTTGCAAGTGCGGTTCCCATTTTTATGAACCACCAGAATACCGAATAAAAGCTCCCCTCGGTTCGATAACCCGTTTTTAAATCATCCTCATCGCAAATATCACCAACCATTGAAGAGCCAAGAGTGAAGAAGAAAAGCATACCCGCCGAAAGCAAAATTGTTGGGATAATAATTAGATAGGGATACGATGGGTTGTAGCACACAATTTTTGAGAGCTGTGCCAACGACATGAGGATTATGGCAAGAACCAGGGTGTTTCTTTTTCCCAGTTTTGGACTTATCCAGTTAAGAGGAAAGACTGCCAATAATCCCGTAATTGCCCAAACGGTTCCGTTAATCCCAAGCAGGTAGGCTCCTGCCACTTTATCGCCACCAAATACATAGAATATAGGAATATATGACCCCAACAGGTTTACAAAGTTGAAACCCATTGCCAGTGTAAAAATGGTTAATGTTAGCAGGATAAAATTCTTATTGCTGGCCGTGTTTTTCATATCCTTCCAAAAGGGGGTCTTTTCTTGTTTCGAAACCCTTACAAAGCCAGGTTCGCGAAGTTTGTATGTCCACCAAAAGGAGAGTGGGATAATAATGGCAGCAACCATAATTGAAACGTAACGCATCCCATCAGCTTCATTGCCTCCTGGCCCCTTAAAAAGTTCCATGCTGGCAAGGGCAAAAAGCCAGGGTGTGCTCATGGCAAAGAGGTTACCTACAAAACTTTTTGCGCTAAAAAGCCTTGTTCGCTCGTGCGAGTCAGTGGTCATTTCCATTCCCAATGCACCATGAGGTATCTCGAATATGGTGCAAGCGGTATAAAAAAGGAGCAGCATAAAAAGGATATACGACAGTTGAAACCATTGAAAACCAGCGTCGGAAGGGAACCATAGTCGCACCATATCTCCCTTCGGAATCCACCACATAGCCACAAAGAATACAGCAACAAGGATACCGCCAATTAGCAAGAAAGGGCGTCGGCGCCCCCATCGAGTTCGAGTATTGTCGGAGATATGACCAATTATAGGGTCGGAAACGGCATCCCATAAACGTGGGATTATCAGAATGACTCCAAGCCAAAAGGCGTTTAAGCCTAGGCTTATGTTGCCCATTAACCCAATAAGTATACCTGCCACATTAAAAAGTGCAATGGGAATAATTCCTCCTGCTCCGTAGGCAGCGAACTGTGAGAAACCAATTCTATCCTCTTTACTTGTTTTGTGCTTTACTATTGTTTCTTGTTCGCTCATAATGGGTTAGCTAAAATTAGTTAGTAGAATATTTCCACATTTGCCGGGAATACTTTCACAATAATTTCCTTCTCGCTAAATTGTTTACTTTCAATTCCGTTGATGGTTACCCTCGAAGGTAGTTTTAAACCATTAAAGTTTTTAATGCTAATCCCGTTTTCGGGTAAATTTACATCACCATAAATATTAAAACTGTACCTATTTTTCTCCTTTTTAACTGAGTATGAAATATCGCCGTAATATGTTGGCAGTTTTTCTATTGACATTCCTGAGGGTACATCAATCCAGTCCTGATAAAGAGCAGCTGCCAATACTAGGGTTTGGTTATACTCATTTTCGTAGACAAACATTGATCGTATGGCATTTATAAAATCGCTACCAACCCAAGTATGGGGCATATCGCCAATAAAGCGGGGCGTTCTATAATCGTTCCAAACCACCTCTGCCCAATGGTTCCAGCCTTGTGGCCTTCGGTCAGCAAGGAAATACTCAATTAGTTCGTGCGCCCTTTGAGGTTGATCAAGAAAGATAAATGACCCGATTGCACGAACCTCGTAGGGTGTGTAGTTCACCCACTCCTTTTTCCCATCCCTTCTGTTCTTAAAAAATTCGTAATACTGATTAAATGTGTTGTAAACCTGAGGTTTTGGAAGATTATTGTACTCGTTACAGGGGGTAAGGGCGATGGTGGTTGATGTGGCATCAAAGTCGCCAAGTTCAACGCAACCAGGAATATAATCTATTCCTCTCGTTTTCATTGCAAGTTGCAATGAGTTGTATAGGTTCACCCTGAAGCTATCGCGTACCATTGATATTCTGTTGTATGCCTCGTTTTCGCCAAGAATTTTCTGAATCTCAGCAGCATCTTTCAACCCTTTCATAATAAAAAAATTGTCCCAATAGGAATGCATAGGCTTTTCGGAGTAGCCCTCATGGCTAATTGATTCAGGTACTAGTCCGTAGTATGCTCGTATGCTGTCATTTCCATACTTGTAATGATCAGTTGATTGCTGCGCAATGAGCGATTCAATGTAACGAACAGCATTAAGCACATTCTCGTTTTTCGATTGTAGGAATGCCGTATCCTTAGTAAAATTGAAGTATTCGCGAATAAGGTATATTAGCTGCCCGTGGCTATCGTGCTCTGGAACTGGATCAGGTCCTCTGAAATCGACCACACAGGGCACTTTGCCGCTTTCAAACTGATAGCTTGCATACCAATCGATAAAATCTTTTACCTCTTCCACAATGCCTGATTTAAGGAGAGCCGATGAGGTTAGCGAGCCATCACGTATCCAGCTGCGCTCGTATGAGCGAGAGCCGGGTTGGATACCCGCCTTATCTCTGTTTACTAGAATGTAGTAGAGGTTCGATTTGTAGGTATTTATAATGCTGTTGGCCGATTTGGGCAGGTTGAAACGGATATGGTTTACCTTCGTCTCCCAGAATTTATTGACCTTTTCAAACTCCTTGTCCACTTGCTGGTTAGTTAGCTGGGCGCTTGTTGCTAAGTTCTTGTAAAAAGGAACTACAACAAAGAATTTGGCTGCCCCATTTGGCTCCAAAGTAATTGAGTATTTTATTATACCGTTAGCCAATCCTTTTTTATCTGTTACACTTTTTAATGGAGATAAAAAACCGCTTTTAAGAAGATCGACAATGTTTCCATTATCAAAATCGCTGGCGTGGAATGATTCGTATTTTTTTAATGATATAATCTCTTTTTCATCCACCGAAATTATTCTTCCGGCTTCAATTTCGTTAATGGAGCTAATTTTGGATGCCCCGCCGGCCAAATTTAAGAACTGGTAGTAAGGATTAACCTGATAGGGGCGAACTAGTAGGTAAAATTCAAATTTCTTAACCCGATTTGAGCTGTTTTTAAAGAAGTAGCCTATGTTTAGCTTGGAGTTTACATTTGCTTCGTCGCTTGCCGAAATTCCGGTTGTAAAATGTATGTCCTCCACTTGCCATAAAACGGATGGGGTGAAATTTAGCTCGCCATTATCCTCTGGGAAACTCATAAATTGGGATGCTTCGACGTTATGCCAGTTGTACAGTGAGTCTGCAATCTTTATCATTGGTTCTATCGAGAACAAATTTTTGTCCACCTCAACCATTCCATCCTCGTTAATCAGGGACTCCTTTACATCGTTGTTTACACCGGTTACTGTCCAGTACGATGCCTGCTGAGAAAAATAGCGTGGGAAGCTGCCGGGGGCAGAGTTTTTTGAACTGTAAATCAAGAAATCATTTAGCGTTAATGAATTTTTTATATCAAGAAATTTAATCTCGTCTACTCCAAATCCTTTAGGATTGTTACCCTCGATAAATTCAATTTTCAGGTATTTTGCTTCTGCTTCGGGAAGCCTGATAAAGCTAATATTGCTCATATTTGACTCAACCGAGTATGCTTTTTCCCAATTCGCAGCATCGTTTGATAGAAAGATTTCGAAACTTTTAGCCTGATGGTTGTTAAACCAGTTTATCTGCAAGCCGCCAAATTCTCTGCGCATTGTAAAATCAAAAAGCAGACTTTGATCCGTTACTCCTTGGCTAAGCCAGAACGTTTCGCTATCACCATCTACTATGTTTTTGGTGCTGTGCTCTTTAACAAACGATGATGCGTTAATTAGTGGCAAGGGATATGATTCTGTTTCGGTTTTTAGGGGTTCAAACCTTAAATCGTCAATCCATACAGTACCTTTCCCTCCAACAAATGAGGCAACGGTGAACTCAATTCGATCTACACGCTTTAAATCTCTATTTTCAGTTGGACCCCAAGCAAAATCGATGTGCCTCTTTTTTATTCTGATTTTAGTCCACTCTTTAGGGAAATCGTAACTCCGATTATTTACCCACCAAACGTTATCGCCTGAACTATCAATAAATTTGATCTCAAAGTTATTTGCAGGCGATTCTGCCTTAATCCAGAATGTGAACTCGTAGTTTTCGGGCAGGTCTATTGCAATCCATTTTTGAATGCCGCCATAGCCTGTGCCCTTGGTAAAATTGTAATCGAGCTGGATAGCCTGCCCTTCAATTCCTTTACCGTTCGTTAAAGTTAAATCAACGGCATCGGACTTGATAAACTCCCATCCCTCGCTGGTCTCAAACCCATCGAGCTGAGTACTTTGAGCAATGGTAAATTTGATGGGTAAAAGCAAGAAAACTGTAATTGCAACTATCCTGAAACGAATACTACTCATTGCTTTTAAATATTTTAATGTTGAGTTTTAACTACTCTAGAGGCTCATATCCAAGCCTGTTTAACCCTTTCTGGATAATTGGATCTTTCATTACGTAATCCCATACTAGACCCGTTCTGAAGTTCTCAATCATTATTAGCATTGGACCTTGAGCAATGCCAACAAAATCGTCGTTTACCCAGTTTGCGGTTTGGTTGAATGAATCGTAAAAACCATATTTCCCCCAAATTTTATCACCGTTTACTTCAATAATCGATCTTATGGTTGGCAGTACAATTTCAGGGGCAAATGGAATGGATGAAAGTGAAGCGTAGGGCGCAATGGTACCATCATCAAAGTAGTTATAATCGGGTCCGGTTGCTCCTCGACCTGCATAGCCCATAAAATGCTTATCATCAAAATCATACTCTTCAGTAGGCCCATCGCTGGCTGTTATTCCCCAGCAATGAGAGTTGTAACCAACCCAACCATAAGGATTTTCTATTGCGTATTGTTGCTGTGCATAGGTGGCACGCCTCGAATTCTCGAAATAATCGATACCCTTCTCCTTGATAAATGAGTCGGCAATACCACGAAAATCGATGAATGCCTGAGAAAATTGATGCCCAAACAGTGGAGGGAATGCAGCATGCGATAGCCCTTCGTATGGGGTGAGCCACTTGTACGTTTTTAGCCAAGCATTATAGCTTCTCTCTGCATTCTTCATATCAGAACCAGCAGCTAGAATATAGAGAAATAATGCCTCGTTGTATCCTTCCCATCCCATATTGTGCAGACCCGTTTCTGGATACCAGCCCATCGATATAGTGCGGGCAAATTTACCCTCATTGGGTATTTCCATAAAGTCCCAATCTATTCTGTTAAGCAGGAAAGTGGCAGTTTCGCGTATCTGTCTCTCAACCTCATTGTCGGAGTTGTAATAGTTACGCGCAAAAATTACTCCCATCATAAGCAATCCCGTATCCACTGTTGAAAGTTCGCAGTCCCATTCGCGTGTGCCAGAGTTTAATCTGTGGAAATGGTAGTAAAATCCCTTGTAGCCTGCGGCCGCAGTATCGGCACTTTGTTCCGAGTTTTTGTAAAAGTTAAGCATTCTAAGGGTTATATCAGCAGCTTGTTTGCGGGTTATCCAATTCCTTTCAACCCCAACGGCAAAGCTAGGTATTCCAAAACCTGATGCGGCAATGCTCGATGGTGACCAGTCAGCAGCGCGGTCTTTTATAATACCCCATTCTGGATGATGCTCGTTTAGGAAGAAGAGAAAGGTTATTTGTTGAATGGAGTCGAGCATGGCCTCCTCCTGTGCTGTTAATGGATAATCAACTTTTCCTTTCGATTCAAAAACCAGCTGTTTTGGCTGATTGCATGCTGCAATAACCATAATCATAAGAATTAAAAGCTTAGTGATTTTCATATTATTTTGTTTTTGAGTTTTTTCAACGCACAGGATACCTTTGAAATATTACAATACTCTTACTAAACCTAGTAGGCTAATTGGGGTTATTGATATGAGAACCCTAGTGTTTCAAGCCCATTTTGAATATCTTGATTAGACATAAAAGTATTCCATAGAAAACCGGTACGATGGTTTTCTATCATACATATAATTGGTCCTTGGTCGATTGCCAGATACGAGTCGGCAAACCAGAGTGTAGTAAGGTTAAATGAATCCTTAAATCCGCAGTCACCCCATATTTTATCGCCCATTGTGTAGTAAAAAAAATGCAATGCCTGCATACTCTCGTTTGGTGTGTACGGAAGCGACGAGAGAGCAGCTGTTGGCGAAATTACTCCCAGATCGTTGGTTGGAGAGCTAGCGCTATAACCGTTCTGAATATCGCCTGCACTTAGTCCCCAACAATCAGACGAGTAGCCTTGATACTTTTTTGGATTAGCAATACAGTGTGCCCGATTGATTTGTGTGTGAGCCACGTTTTGAGCCCAATAGTTTGCGTACTGATCGCTTAAATTTCGAGGATCCAGACCCATAAAAGAGTAGTGCGCAAAAAAGAGGGGACCACCATAATCGAAACCAAGCGGTAATTGTATATTGTAAAATTCTTTGTTGTTAACCATTGGGTAAGCGCCATTATGTGCCCAGCCATTGTGGTAAACCTCATTTGAAATGGGGAAGGTTGGTGATGATGCCGCTAAAACGTAAACAATTAATGCCTCATTCCACCCCCTAATTTGTAGGTTTATATCCCATTCGTAATTTGGCGACCAATGCCAGTAAAGCACATTTTCATTGTTTTTTTGGTACCACGACCATTCCACCTCTTCCCATAGTTTTTGAATGGAATCGCACATGGCCTGCTCTGGTTGTGAACCATTTTTAAAGTATTCCATAACGGTGAGTAGTCCCTGAAAAAGGAGTGCTGTTTCCACAAGGTCGCCTCCATTATCACGCGAACTAAAAGGGTAAACTTTGCCCGTTGTGCCGTTTATCCAGTGGGGGAAAACACCATGAAACCTATCCGTTTCGGGATTTTTAAGGAAGTTGATAATAGTGTTTAATCTTTCAAAACCTTCGCCACGGGTAATAAATCCACGCTCAATAGCCACCAGTATAGCCATTACTCCAAATCCGCTGCCGCCAGAGGTTACTATATCGCCAGAACCAAAACGCTCACGGGCTAGGCCAGAGATAGGGTGGGCATAATCCCAGAAATACTTAAAAGTTTGTTTTTGGAGAAGCGTTAGTAGATCCTCGTCGGGAATGATGGGAAATTTTGGTACACTGTCTAAGCGAGTTCTGAATGCGGATGAGTATGTAGATGTGTTCATCCCACCTAGATTTGATCCTTGATCGAATAAAAGTCGGTACTGCGATAAAGGGTTGAGAGTTTGATAGGGTGATATATATAGAGTTTGTGCTGAATTGTCGAATTTGTGGTTGTAAGCAGTGTCAATACCACCGCTGATGGTAAATTTACATTTTAAAAATTTTGTGGTGTCAATTTTCGAGCTAAAATGAATTCTAATGCTGATATTTTCAAAATCAATACCGTTAATGGTCTTGCCATTGGGCATATATATATTATTTACAAAGATAGAGTCAGCCTGAAAGTTGCCAATAATTGGGCTGTTGTCCTCTTTTTTACAGGATATGGCTAGCGTAATAATTAATAAAATAAAAGCAAAATACCTCATCGAAAGAATATTTTGGTAAAAAAGGGGTAGAAAAGGATATCCTTTTCTACCCGATTTTCAAACCTAAAACTGTTCTAGTTAATCTGGGTTACCTCAGCATCGTAAAGTGCTTTTACTTCTGTTGCGGTAAGAGCCTTGTCGTATACTCGTAACTCGTCAAGGTTGCCCTTAAACCAGCCCATCCAAGCTTCATCGGCTGTTTCCTCAGATTTTGGACGCCAAGCACCAATGTTAATAACGTCTGCATCAACAAACGAAAGGGAGCCTAGAGGTGGTCTGGGTGAAACATCATCACCTGCAGCCCACCTGTTTTCAACACCTTCATCTGTTACAACCTTTACGCCATCTTTATAAATCATATATTTAGATGTAATCTCGTCGTATTGAATTACAAGGTGCATCCACATATCGGTTACAAAAATGCTATTAGAATAGTCTATGTGCTGACCAGACCATTCGGCACCGTCTTTGAAAAAGAAAGTCTTAAGTTTGAGTGAGTCAGCGGTTGCTTCTAAGCGGTTTAAAGCAAATTTAAGGTTACCCCAGAAAAGATCAGTTGATTTACCAATCTCAAAAACAGTTGGTTCTGGGTCACCAGTTACTAAAGGTGATTTGAACCACACGGCCAATGTGAAAGAAGTTAGCGTTTTAAGTTTACTGTTAGTAGGTAAGGTATATAGTAGGTGAGCTTTGTTGGCTCCTTGATAGGCCTTGCCTCTTCTTCCTTCTACGAAAGTTACGTTGGGCATCTTGGTAGGGGTAAGTGTTCCAATTATTTCAGTGGCATTATCGTCAAATGGGAAATAGGCCACTAGATTTGTTGCTGCTATTGTACTAGGATCGATTTTACCATCATCGGGATCTGGATCGTCCTTTTTACACGAAGTAATTGCGAGTGATGCGAAAATTAGCCCTCCTAGTAAAAGCATTCCGAAAAATTTAAACTTGTTTTTCATAACATTTTTGGTTTTGGTTAAACAATAAAAAAATGAATTAAATTTTAGTTGTACCCATTGTTTTGGGTAAGATTTGTATTGAGTTGTATTTGTGCTGCGGGTATTGGGTAAACCTCATGCTTGCCAGTTACAAACCCTTTGTGGGCTAGTGCTGTAGCGGCTTGCCCAGTACGAATAAGGTCGAAAAATCGATCCTGCTCCATGGCAAGTTCGGCACGCCGCTCGTCCCATATATTCTGAGGGGTAGCTCCTGCAATTTCAACAAGTCCTGCTCTTTCTCTTACCATATTTACTGCCATGTCGGCCGTAACGCCGCTGATTAGAGGCGTTGCTGCTCCGTTTACAAGTGCCTCGGCGTGCATTAATAGTACATCCGAATATCTTAATACTCTGATATTGAGATCGAAACCATATCCGTTAAAGTTCCAGTTATTGTAATATGACGGGGTATATACCTTACCGTTGTAAACTGGGTTTGTGCATGCATTTTTAATGCTATCCCCTTCGGGGGTTAGGGTCCCTCGGTAAAGGAGTGTTGTGGCAGGACGAATAATCTCACTCCTCGAGTCAAAAAAGTCAATTAGGTTCTGACTTGGCGTGCAAAATCCCCATCCTTGCATATTGCTCGGGGTGTTTCCTCTTGGTCCTTGCACGTAGGCATACTCAAGGTATGTAGATGGTCCTGTTGTATTGCCAAGTGTTGAACTCTGAATTTCGAAAAGTGATTCTTTGCTGTTCTCTTCATCCAGGCTGAATACCGCTCTGAAATTTGGCAAAAGGTCATATCTGCCAGAAGCAATTATTTTGTCGGTAAGTGAGGCTACCGAATCCCACTCTGCTTGATATAGGTGAACTTTTGCTTTTATGGCCATTGCTGTGTACTTGTTAATCCTTCCTGCCCACTCTTTTGAGTAAAAGTCTGGGAGAACTGCAATGGCTTCCTCTAAGTCTTTTTCAATAAATGCATAAAGTGCTTGTGTGTTCGACTGCGGAACTGATGCAAGCTGCTGCGATGAGAGGGTGGTGTCAATAATGGGAACTCTACCAAAGAGCCTGGTGAGATTAAAGTAGGCATAAGCTCTTATGGTTTTTACTTCACCTTGGCACTGCATGGCATACTCCTTATCGGCTGAGTTGAGCAGCGTTTCCTCAAATCTTGGCATTTCGTGTATTGCAAAGTTTGCACCGCTAACAATATCGAAGTATCCTGACCATAAGTCGTTTAGTAATCCATTTGTTGGGCCATATTTCAAATCATCCAACTCTTTCATTGTGGGGTTGTCTTCGGGTGCGCTTCCCTTATCGGCATTATCGGAGGCAATCTCGAAAGCTCCGATGTACGGGAAGACATGCGCACCGTATGATCTAAGTTTAGCGTATGATGCACTTATGGGAAGGAACACATTCTCGGCCTTAGTATAATCTGTACCAGTTGTGGGGACAGTCCCTTCAGGTCTTAGGTCTAAAAAATCTTCGCAGCTGGCAAAAACCAATATGATGGTTAGTACTGTAAGTATTCGGAAGTTTTTCATAACTAGAATCTTTTAAAAGTTAGCTTTTAAACCCAATGAATATATGGCCTGCATGGGGTAAACTGAGTTATCAACACCAGCGCTAATGGGGCTACCGCCTATTTCGGGAGTAAAACCATTGTAACCAAAGAAGGAGTAAGGTCGCTGAGCTGATATATAAACCCTTAGTATCTTTATTTGTTTAATTGCCTTTGTTGTGTAACCTATCTGAATATTCTGGATTCTAACAAAGGAGCCATCCTCAACAAAGAAATCGTTGGCCTGTTGGGTATAGGAGAAGTTGTAGGCCTGAGCAGATGGATAGGTATCTGAGTGGTTGTCATCGGTCCATCGATTTTCTACAAAATCCTGGTCGTAATTGCCATCGGAGAAAATATCCCGATTCATCCTCTTGGCGTTCAGTATCTTATTACCAAATTGGCCATAAAGAGATAGACCAAAATCAAATTTTTTGTAGTTTAATCCAAGGTCAAAACCGGTAATTAGCCAAGGGATTGCGCTTCCAAGGTAAACCTTGTCCTTATCGTCTATAATGTTATCGCCGTTCTGATCCTTATACTTAAAAAAACCTTTATCCTTAATTGTTTGGTTTACTGGATCCTGAAGAGCCTCTGCCTCACTATTGTAAACACCATCAATTTCAAACCCATAGAATGCACCAATGGGATGACCAACGGATGTTCTGGTAGTGTAATTTCCTCTTATATAGGCCCCCGGTATATAATCGCGACCCTCGAGTTCTAATACGCGGTTAAAAATTGACGTTGCGTTAAATCCCATGTGGTAACTTAAGTTATCGCTTATTTTATCGTTCCAGTTGAGCATTAGTTCAACACCAGCATTAAGGACTTTTCCGTTGTTGGCAAGTAAATCGGCTATGCCCCCTCCAGTAGCAATTGGAGCATAAAAAACTACATTATCAGTGGTTCGGTAGTAAAAGTCAATATCACCAGCAAGTTTTGTGCTTTTAGATACAAAGTCGAATCCCAAGTTGAACTCGCTAACCACTTCCCATCTCAGCTGGTTTTGAAGCACCGTTTGTGCTCCAACACCATCAACCAACTGGTCGTTAAAAATACCAGAACTTCCAGGGCCTGTTAGTCCGAGTATTACGGATGAGTTAGATGGTACATTATCGTTACCCAGCATACCCCAGCTTGCTCTGGCCTTTAAGAAGCTGAATAGGGTTTGACTCTGCATAAAGTCTTCTTGGCTAAGGTTCCAACCCACTCCAACGGATGGGAAATAGCCCCATTTCTTTTGATACTTCGAGCTACCATCTGCCCTAAATGTCAGCGTTAGTAAATACTTACTATTATAATTGTATGTTCCTCTGGTGAAGAAGGATAAGCCATGATATCTCGATCCACCATCCCACGCATATCTATCTCTGAATGAGCCAGTGGTTAAGTATTTTGATTGATCGTCGAGCCCAAGTACATTTTGGGCCGATCCGCCCAATGTTTCATACCTCTCAATGCGGGTTGATTGTCCTAATAGAATGGAGTAACTATGGTTACCCTCTCTGTTGTTGAAAGTTAAAAGGTTGTCGATGATTTGCTTGTTTGAGTTTCCTGATATTTTTTCAAGACTTGATCTACGAACGCCCTGTGATCCTCCAACATTATACTCAGGTGTGAATGAACGTGGGGTGTAATTGCCCAAATCCTGATTGTAGGAAATTTTGAATGTTAATTTATCTTTTACAGGATAAAATTCTGCATATGTGCTAAACACAATCTTGTTTCCCTTTTCGAAGTGTTCGGGGTAGTAAGCTGCAGCTACGGGGTTTCCGTACTGATTCCCAAAACCATATGTTTGTGGTGAACCAAATTTTATGGGGTACGCGTCCCGGTTATTTGGGTCGTAAACCGGGTAAACTGGAGGATTAACAAATGCTCCAAAGAACGCACCCTCATTTGGGCTATACTGATTGTGCCTTGAGAGTATATTGTTAAAGCCAATTTTCAGATATTCATTTACATCCTGATCAACCCTAATCCGAAGATTTAATCGTTGATATTGGTTTTTAGCATCCATTACACCATCTTGGTACAGGTAGCTCCCTCCCATTGAGTAACTTGTCTTTTCGCTCGAACCAGAGATATCGATGCTGTGATTGGTCATTGGGGCGTTTCTTACCAGTTGCTTATACCAATCGGTACTTGTTGGGTAGTTATCCGGATTTTTAGGAATATAACCAGTTGTGGAAGCGTTCGCCTCATTAAGAGCCTCAATGTATTGATCCTTTGTTGCTAGAGGCATTATGTTTACCGGAGTTTGAAAGCCAAAGTAGGTGTCGTAGCTAATAATCGGCTCGCCTGATTTACCGCTTTTTGTGGTAATTAGGATAACTCCGTTGGCCGCTCTAACACCATATATTGCTGCTGCTGAAGCATCCTTAAGCACAACAAGATCTTCAATATCTGATGAGCCCAAAAAATCAACGTTGTCAACAAATACGCCATCTACTACAAACAGAGGATTTGCGTAATCGCCAATGGAACCGATACCTCTAATTTTAACCGAAGGACCTCTACCAGGAACACCGCTGTTTATAATTTGCACTCCTGATGCTTTTCCCTGCATGGCCTGCATTGCATTTGACGTTGATTGGAGTGCAAGTGTTTCACCCTTTACTTTAACAATGGGCGCAGTTAAATCCTTTGCCCTTTGGCTACCATAGCCAATTACAACAACCTCATCTAACGAAGTGGTTTCGGTGCTAAGCGTAACGTTTATCGTAGTTCTATCACCAACAATATGCGTTTGGGTTATCATGCCCACCATGCTAAAGACAAGTGCTTCCGAAGGATTGGCTTCTATGGTGTATTTTCCATCCAAATCAGAGGAGGTTCCCCGGATTGTACCTTCCACTATTATAGTAACGCCTGGTAATGGTTCGTTGCCCTCATCAACTATAGTTCCTTTAATGAGTACTTGTGAGAGTAGGGCAAAAGGCATGATTAAAATAAATGCCAGGGTGAATAGTTCTTTTTTCATACCCTTAATCTTTTTATTAAAAACTCTATAAATTTAAACTATTCTTATAAAGTTACTTTAAACAGGTGGTGGAGTCAATTTTTTTTCTCCATTTAAGTTTCACATCAGAATAAACTATATAGAATATGGTGGGAATTACCTCAACAGCCTTCCGCAAACGTTTGAAATTGAGAGCCTAATATTCAGCAAAAAGTACTTTTTGTTGAATGTTGATTATTAGGATAGTGTTCTTTTAAAGTCTATTTAAGCGGGGGGATACAGGTGGTTTGATGCTCACATAAGTTAGTTCTATACTACTTTTTCTTATCAAAGTCGATGCTTATTAAGAACTCAGTGAGATTTTCATTATGGTTAAGGTTTAGCTTTTTTCTTAATCTGTAACGACCAATTTCAACAGCTCTGGCTGAGTTATTTAGCAAACGGGCAATTTCTTTAGTAGAAAAATTCATTTTTAAATAGGAGCAAAGTCTTAAATCGTTAGGGGTAAGATCAGGATATCTGTTCAGAAGTTTTTTAAAGTAGCCTTGCTCAGACAGTTTAAGGCTTTTCATGGCATTCATCCACTCCTCTGTTTGGGTTTCAAGCCCTTCCTTCATGATTTTCTCCATACTCCTTAGATTCTTTATAGGATATTTGGATGAATTTTCTTTAATGATGCTAATCTCATTCTGGAGTTCGGTTAAAATTTCATTCTTACTAATTAAATACCTTATGGTGAGCATTAACTCAACATTTTTATAGTCGAGTTCCTTTTCCAGTGAGCTATGCTTGAGTTCCATTTCCAATCGCTCCTTTTGGCGGATCATTTTGTATTTAAAGTAAAGTATTACTAACCAAATTAATATAATAAAAATAGCAACATAGCTGCTTAATGCAATATTTGAGTAGTACCAGGGTTTTTTAACCTGAATTGGGATTTGGAGTACTGTACCATCCGGACCTTGAACCTCAACGGTATAGTTGCCATAAGTAAGACCCAGATATGTAAAATGATTGTTATGGGTACTTTGCCAATTGTTTTCAAGCTCTTTTATACGATAAAGAAATTGTTTGCTGGGATAATCAAAGGAGTAAGGGGCAATAAAACTAATGGTTACATTATTCATGTTCCATTTAGTTTCTAAATTTTCGAAATTTTTGTAATGCGTTACCTCTTCATTCTGTTTGCCATAAAAAACTACTTTTTCAAGTTCAAGATTTGCGATGTTCAGTTGGTTTTTATGAGCCACTAGATTGTAGGTGTCGAAACTTTCAGGAGTTGGGATAATCAAAGTGTTACTATCAAGACTTACCAGTTGAATGCTTCGTTGGGGAAGGCTTATACTGCTAAGCTGTATTTCACATTTCTTAGAAGCTGTAAAATCAAGATTAATTTGAAATAGCGCAAGCTTATCATCTTTTATAAGCCAGTACTCGTTTTTTTGATAATGCTGAATCTGATCAGCCCTTTTGAACTCGCCAAGATTATTAGATAGTGAATCAATGGGGATTATTTGATTTCTTACGTAATCATAAGTGTAAATATCCTGGGACGTGGTGAAAACTACTCTGTTATTAATTTTAAACACTTTTATATTGTGGCTCTCTCCTTTAATATTTGGATAGAAGTTAACCTTAGCTGCTTGGCTCAAATCTTCAGAGATTTCAATCTTGTATAGCCCTTTTTGGTGATGCGAGGCCCAAACATATCCCAGGTAATCTACCTCGAGATAACGTGTGGGTTCGATAAAATCTTCCAGTTTTGACAGGAATTGCCATTCATCCTCTGTTGATTTATCAAGAATTATAATACCTGTGTACGTACCCCCAAGTAAATAGTCGCCGTAAGATTTAAAAGTCCACCCCCCTGTTACGGAAGATATAAGGCTAAACTCTTCGCCGTTTACTAGGAATGTTCCTTCGTTGTGTCCACACAAAATCTGGTTATCGTACTCCACAAGCGACCAAACCTGACCTTGGCTGTTGGGAATTGGCCTTAAGTTTGTAAAATGGTAGAATTGATCTCTTTTTACAATATCGCTAAGAAAAAGACCGTGGTTTGTGCCAATATACAGCTGGTTATCCTTTTTCAGCAAAGCATAAATTGTCCCTAAAGATTCATCTCTGGTCTTATAGTGGGTGTAAGGCGATAGCAAATCGATGTAGTTTACCCCTTCATCAAGTCCAATCCATAGACCAGCTTTATTGTCAGCATACAGGGAAAGAATAGTATTGTTTTTAAGTCCGTTATGTATACTATAGTTTCGGAGTATTTCACCTTTTTTATTAGTAATAATTAACCCATTTAGGATGCTTCCAAAGGCGTATGTGGAGTCGTTTAACTGTTTAGCAGCATTGCATACATTACTTTCAAGAAAAGTGCTAGCATCAGAATTGAAATAGCTGAAGTTTTGGCCGTCATAGCGGAATACACCATAATTATCAGTGCAAACAAGCCATTGTTTATCACCATACGGAATAATTGCATGAACCTTTTTGTTCGAAAAAACATCGCTATGCTCGATGTAGCTGTATTCATTATCCTGAAACCAGAACAGTCCACTTTCAATTACTTGAACAACGTATTTATCCCTGATTTGATGAAGAAAAAGCATGGCGTAGGGAGCTTTTACCTTTTCTACTATTTCATCATAATAAATATATATTGAAGTAAACGATTGGAAGTAAACTTTTTCTCCTTCACAATAGATCTTCCATATTTCATCGTTTTTTTCCATTGTGGTTAGATGAGTAATTGACGTGTACTCTAAAACACCCTTGCTGCTGTATTCCCAAAAACCAAACTCTTCAAAAGAACCCGTAAAAATTTGTTCGTTGCTATTTACCGCAACTGCCCTTATGGGTAGCTTATCTTTTAGCGAATATTTTGTCCAGTTAATACCGTTAAACTCAAATAAACCCTCGGAGTTTGCTGCATATATTAGTAGGTTGTTAGGGTTTTGGGCAATATTCCAATTCTGGTTTTTGAGATCAAAATCATTAATAAGGTATGGAATTAGCTCCGGAACATTAGCTTCTGTAGCAAAAGCACCTAAAAATAATGCACCAAAAAGAGTGAATAGTTGTACGAGGAATTTATAAACAATCTTTTTCATGAAAAATTATTCTGCATACTTGGTTTAATTTCTTTTAAAAGTACAATGAATTTTGGTAACAACAAGGCTAGAGCAGAAGATATAGTATACTTATGGTGTAAAGCATGGCGTATAATTGTGCGGTTTCTAGACGAAGTTTCAAAGGCAAAAACATTCCTGGTTAAATTTTAACCATCTCCCTTTTACGTTTTGTAAACCTTGCTATTTCCTTATAGCCAAGAGCCTTTATTCCAGCAATGGCCTCATCAAAAAACTGACCAACGTTTTGCTCAACGTGGGCATCGGAACCAAGGGTTACGGGTACTTTATAATAAGCTAGTCGCTCAAGAAAAGGGACTGAAGGGTAAAACTCATTACAAGGTTTGGTTCTGCCGCTTGTGTTTATTTCAACAACTACGTCAGCACGTTTGAAAACCTGAGCGGTTTCGTCGTAAAGTACATCAAGTGGGAATGTTGGATAGTAAGCAAATTTTTTGGCCAGATCGCAATGCCCAATAATATCGAATAGTTTCGATTTGGCCGATGAAGGGTACTTTAGCCCCCAATAAGCTCGGAGTGATATTTTAAATTTCAAAATGATACATTTGAGATCACTGTTGTCCGATAAAAAGATATAAGAGCTATGATGGCAAAATGCCATCATAGCTCTTATTTGTAGTTTTGTTTTAGCACAAACTATAACTATAATGGATAAAAGTACACACTTTTTTGGGCAAT
>JAQUJY010000143.1 GCA_028680705.1 Bacteroidales bacterium | reverse complement strand
ACCTCTTTTTCAATCAAAAAAACAGAAATGTTGAGAGAAATACAGGAAATATATTCTTAGATATTAAAATACAACAAAAAAAGTAGCCGTCATCAAAATGTGATTTTGAGACGGCTACTTTTTATTTGTAGTTTTGCAAAACAAAACTAAAGTATGACTGCCAAAGAAATCGAACTTTTAAGCCCCGCTAAAAACCTTGAAATAGGTATAGCAGCCATAAACCATGGCGCCGATGCAGTTTACATTGGATATAAGCAGTTTGGTGCTAGGTCAGCGGCAGGAAATTCGCTAAGCGATATTGAAAAACTTGTAAAGTACGCACATCTATTCAATGCAAAGGTTTACGTAACCCTAAACACTATCCTCTACGATAACGAACTCAACGAGGTTCAAGCGCTAATCAATCAGTTTTACCTAATTGGTGTTGATGCGATTATAATTCAGGATATGGCGATTCTTGAAATGGACCTCCCTCCTATTCCCCTACATGCAAGCACTCAGGCACATAACAAAAGCATTGAAAAAGTTAAATTTTTAGAACAAGTAGGCCTAACCAGAGTTGTTTTGGCTCGCGAATTATCCATAGATAATATCGCACAAATTAGCGCACAAAGTAATATTGAGCTCGAAGTCTTTATTCATGGTTCACTTTGCGTGTCGTACAGCGGACAATGCTACCTAAGTCAAGTTCTGACAGGTCGAAGTGCAAATAGGGGTGAATGCGCCCAACCCTGCAGATCAACCTATGATTTAGTTGATGAGCACGGCAATATTATCGCTAAAAACAAGCACCTAATTTCATTAAAAGATTTAAACCAAACCGAAAACATACGTGCTCTAATTAAGGCGGGAGCAACCTCACTAAAAATTGAAGGAAGACTCAAAAATATAGACTACGTTAAGAATATTACTGCGCATTACCGAAAAATTATTGACTCGGTAATTGCCACCGATAAAGGCTATAAAAAAGCATCATCGGGAACGGTTACACTTTCATTCTCACCAGATCCGGAAAGATCCTTTAACCGAGGTTATTCAACCTATTTTTCCAATGGAAAAACTAAAGGGTTGGCTTCACTTAATACTCCGAAATCTGTTGGTAAGAAACTGGGTAAGGTTACGCTATCTGAGGAGGGTTGGTTTGAGATAGAAAGTAACGAGGTTATAAGTAACAATGATGGTTTATGCTACTTTTCCGCAAATGGCAGATTGAATGGGGTTAAGGTCAACAATGTACACAGCAAAAGAATAGAAATTAATAGCAAAGTAAACATAAGCCCAGGAACCACAATTTTCAGAAACTACGATCATGAGTTTAGGCAAATACTTGATAAGACAAATACTGCAAAAAGGACTATTGAAGGCAAAATAGGGATTACAATCAATCATCAAAATATAACAATTACCCTAACCGACGAGGACAAGATTGAAACAATTATAGAGAACCAAAATGTTTTTGAACCTGCAAAGAACACCCAGGTTGCTATGGATTCCATAAGAAGACAAATGTCAAAGACCTCTAGCACCCCCTACAACATTTCAAAGATATCAATAGTCTGCACTGAAAGTGAAATTCCATATATACCCATATCTCTAATAAATGAATGGCGACGTGATATAATTGAACTACATAACAAAAAAAGAGTAGACGTTTACCAGAGATACGACAAGAAAATATTCCCCAATAATGTAGCATACCCCGATGAGGAAGTAAATTATTTGACAAACGTTTCAAATAATCTGGCTAAAAAATTTTACGAAAGGCACAATGCTAAAGTAACCCAATCGGCTCTTGAACTATTGACTGACGTAAATGGCTTGGAGGTAATGAGAACAAAATACTGTATAGCCCATGAACTTGGCATGTGTCATAGGAACAAGCTAAACAAATCGCTTTTTCTAAAAAACAAAAACCAACTATACCCTATTGTCCTAGATTGCTCCTCATGCGAAATGCGAATCATTTTTCCATACTAGTAGTTTTTGACAAAATAAAGCCTACTCTTTTCCTTTGGGTGTATTTTTTTTGTATTTTTATATCGATTTAAAAACAAAACAAAAACATGCTATGGATGTTTTATCGATAAAAGGGACAAGCCAATACCCAGAGGTATTGCTTGACAGAATAAAAGGGAGACTCGAATTTTCAGGAAATTCATTACCCGAAGACGCTAAAAACTTTTTTGAGCCCATTATCATTTGGATAGACAACTATCTGCAATCTCCCAGCGAAAAAACGATAATCTCATTTAGGATGAACTACTACAATACACCAACTTCAAGAATCCTTTTTAAACTTTTAAAAAAGTTTGAGGATATTCATAAGATTGGAAATACGGAAGTTGTTATTGAATGGAACTACCCAGATGATGATATTGACATGAAAGATGCAGGAAACGATTACTCCGCCAACATAAAGGTTCCTTTTGAATTAAAATCTTACAGCGAATAAAAAAGTTGGCTAGCCAACTTTTTTAACGATAACAAAAACTACCTACCAATTGGAAGTATAATTGTGGTTATAAATCCTATAGGTTTTAGTCTCACCGGTTTTATCCGACTTAAAATGAATATAACCCGAAAGCATTGAAACTCTCTTTCCCTTCGTTGAGGTGTCACCCATATTAATGGGGTCGTTAATCATAAGTTTTAACGCATGATTACCTTTTCCTTTATAACTTTCACTGATATTATCAACTATTACAGGTGTTTGCCCCGTGAACTCCAAAACTATCTTATTCACTGTAAACGGAGCATCGTATTTTGAAACAAGAACTAAATCGAGTGTTGCACCCTCAACAACTCCTTCGTTAACAGAGAGTGCCTTAAAGTGGAAAGGCTCATTAACAAATATAGCAGCCTTATCGGCCGTAATATCAAAATAGAATGGTTTTTGAACCGTATTATTCCCAAACCTATAGGTTACCATTATGTGGTTCTCTGGATCCTCAAAGCAGTTAAAGTAATCGTAATTAATAATAGTATAGTCCTTATTATTAATTGTTCCAGTTATTCTTGCGCACTCGGAGCGAACCTGAGGCTTGCGAGTTGATTCAATATACCTATTTCCCAAACGCAATGCATACTTAAGCATCCCCAAATCACTTTCAAGTTCAACCAGTTCAACTCCATTGTACAAACTGCTATATCGAGTTATGCCAAGAATTGCCTTGTCTTTTCTGCCATCCATAAAATAATCTGAAAGAACTTTGAGTTCGCCAATGCTACGCTCAATATCCTCAACGCTGGTAACCTTATCAACAGAATTTAGTAGCTGATCGAGCTGTTCGCTAAGCTCTCTATCGCGTTTCTTAAACTCTTCAACCAATTTCCACATCTCGATGTATGGAAAAGGGTATTTAATGTGGTAATTGTAGGTTATGGAACGATCGGCCTTCCTTTCCGTTTTCTCCCAATAGAATTCCTCAACCTTTGAAAGCGAAACTCCTTGGAGAAAAGGGACAGGTCCAGAGGTAGTTTTGGTGGTTGTTGCGAAATTTTCGAGGTATGTAGAGATGTTGTTGATGGTACTCTCCTGCATCTTCAACTCCGATGAAGTTTTTACATTCTCCGCTACCGAGTTTACAATGCGTTCCTTAACCATGCTAAGGGCATTTTGCTGTGCATCCTGTATATTGGCTGCTGAGCCAACCACAATAATGTAGTCTTTTTCAAGCCCATTAACCCAGCTAGGAGCGCGCCTGGCACTACTCTCAACCACTTTTATCTGAGCAAAGCATGCCGCTAAGGGGAGAAGTATTAAAGACAAAAATAGAATTCGCTTCATCATAATTAGTGTTTGATAATTGAGTGTCCCTAGAGCCTCAGCTAAAATACAAACCAATTAAATGCTGAGTTGAAGGGCTAAACAAAATGTAAAGATTAAAAAGAAATCAGCAACCCGCGGGTTGCTGATTTCGAAAATTTAAATTACGGACGCTCATTTTCCAGCTTAGACATCTCCTCGTTGAAGATGTTCTCAAACTTCATCTTATCATAGTCAAGACGAAGTCTGTCGTCCTTACTAATACGATCCGAAATATTATTAAGCATCTCATCCTTAGCAACCTCTACAGCCACAAAAACATGATACAAACCATCTTTATTCAGTAATGTCTTGTTACAAGCCGTTGAAACGTTGTTCAAAGTTTGGCTAACAACTGAACGGGTCATATCCTCAAACTTCTCGGCAAACTCACTTGCGTCGCCCACTGTAATATCCTGAGTATACCGATCGGTTACAGTTTTAATTGTACGGTTAACACCAGCTGCCAGCATTGCGTTTGCATCAAGATTAGCCTTACGCTTAGCTGTGCTAAGATTAGTACTTTGGGCATTACCTGTACCACGGAAATGGGTTTTGTCTGAATGAAAATCCTCATCACTGCAAGGAGTTACAATCTCTTTGACAAATTGGTCACTGACAGCTTTCTTTGATCCTCCACAGCTAGCTATGGAAATTGCACCTACAAAAGCAACTGCTAAAAAAAGGGTTTTGGTTAGTTCAAACTTTTTCATAATCTTAAAATTTAGGTTAATAAAACGGTTTAGTTAAAAATACAATTATTGTTCTTGATTAATTCTTGTAAAGCCATTTCCAGTCGAATTCTTTGGCAGCCCCCCAATGTGCCCAGTTCATTGCCACATCACGCCCTGCCTCTATCTTCATTTTCTGCATGTCGACACTATCGTCGTAACG
>JAQUJY010000052.1:7868-20141 GCA_028680705.1 Bacteroidales bacterium | reverse complement strand
TAGCCTGAGGAACACCACCAACACACATATAGCAGTCGCCAATGGTTTTTATTTTTTCAATATATCGTTTGGTTGTAATTTCTTCAAAGGTTTCAAAATAGAAACTGAGCACCGACAAAAATTCCTCAATATTATCATATGCGCTTAGAAGACTTGTGAAGCCAACAAAATCGGCAAACATGACGGAGACTTCGTTGTATTTTTTCGGTTTTACAAACCCCTTTTTCTTTAGCTGATGGGCAGCTATTTCGGGGAGTATATTCAACAATAGTGTCTCAGACTTATTCTTCTCCTCCTCAAGATTACCCTTTTGTTTCTCAATCTCTTTTCTTTGTTCATCAAGCAATTTGTTCGCATCCTCTAGGTGCTCCATTGTGGTTAGGAGGTTGTCGTGCTTTTCGCTTAAGGCTTCCTCTGCCATTTTCAGATCAGTAATGTCTGTTTCTATGGCGATTATCTTACTAAAGCCTCCGCTGGAATTGTAAATGGGGGTAAGCGATGTTTGAATATTCTTTCGCTTATTACTTTTGGTAAACCAAAGCGATTCGTAAACAACGTACTCACCATTTTTGGCACATCTTCTCATCGATTCGGCAGTACGTGGGTTAAGGTGTGATTCAAATACATTTTCACCAAACTTTTTCCTGAAATCATCCAAATTGCACTCGTAAAGCATTTCAAAACCCTCGTTTACCCATACTATGGAGCCTGATTGATCTATTATGAGTAGCGAACTACCCGCTTGGCTTGCAGCCAATGAAATATCGCTAAACTGCTTCGATCTCTCAACATGCTTTGCAAGCTCAATATTCCTGTAGATGCAGATGTTTATTCGTTGAGGTAGTAAAGAAGGGATGCTTTCAAAATCAATAAAATCATCTATCCCGGCATTAATAATTGAATCTATCTCAGTATTCTTGCTTTTGGGGAAGGTTACTATAAGGGGAGTTTTTGAATCGTTTAATGAATTTAGGATACAAATGGTTTCAATAACAGCCTGTACCCCTAACTCAAAATCGATAATAACGATTGAGGGTTTTATTCTTTTGAACGACTCGATTAGTTCCTGGGTAGTACTAAGCTCATGAGTACAAAAGCCATTTTGCTCTTGAACCAAAGCATTGCTTATACTATTTTGCAACGACTTATTGTTCGATATGGTTAAAACCAGTTTGCTCATCAGGAGAATAAAGAGTGTAGTACAACAGTGCTAAATTTACATCAAACAAATTGATATAGTAAACTTCTGTATTTCTTTTCGTCATACAAAACTGGGGGGTTGTGTAAGGATAATGATGATTGGTGTAAAGCAGTGTTGGTTTTCTAATTTAGAGCAATCTCATGGCAGGCATTCCATAGTGATTCATTGGGAGGATTTGCAACTATTTTAATTTTCTCATTTGATACCGGGTGCTCAAAATTGAGGGAGTAGGCATGAAGATTTATTCCTCCTCCAGGATTTGAGCGGGGTGCACCATATTTAAGGTCGCCCCTAATGGTTAATCCCACCTTAGCCAGTTGAGCCCTAATTTGGTGATGGCGACCCGTATGCAGTTCTACTTCGAGCAGAAAATATCTGCCAGTACTGCCAAGTAATTTGTATGATAAACTTGCTTCTTTTCTCCCAGGTTTACTAGCATCGTAAGCCACCGATTTATTTTTCTCTGGATATCGTACAAGGTAATGCTTAAGTGTTCCAGTTTGTTTATGAGGTAAACTGCCAACAACGGCCCAGTAGAATTTCCCCACATTATCATCGTGAAAGAGTTTGCTCATTCGCGGGAGCACCTTACTAGTTTTTGCAAACAGAACTAATCCGCTTACAGGTCTATCAATTCTGTGGATAGCTTCAAGGAAAACATTGCCTGGTTTGTTATCTCTTTCTTTTATGTATTCCTTAACAATTTCCAGCAAGGGCTTATCGCCGGTCTTGTCGCCCTGTACTAATTCACCAGGCAGTTTGTTGATGGCGATTAAATGGTTGTCCTCAAAAACAATTCTATTGCTAAGTTCTTGCATCGTGTTTATTGGGTTTACTGGCTAGTATTGCTCCCTCTCATTCGGGAAGTCAACACTTTTCACATCCTTAATGTATGATTGTACTGCTCCAGATATTTCGGCGAATAAATTATGATAGCGACGAAGGAAGCGAGGCGAGAACTCCTGAGTAATACCCAGTAAATCATGTATAACCAGCACCTGACCATCAACTCCAGGACCAGCACCAATACCAATAATTGGTATTTTGAGTTCGCGAGAAACTTGTGCACCAAGCTTTGCTGGGATTTTCTCTAGAACAATGGAAAAACATCCTGCATCCTGAAGTATATGAGCATCTTCAACTAATTTGTCAGCCTCCTCCTCATCGCGAGCCCTAACCACATAGGTACCAAACTTGTGGATAGATTGAGGCGTTAACCCCAGGTGGCCCATTACAGGGATGCCAGCCGAAAGAATACGGTTAACCGATTCAAGAATTTCCCTTCCTCCTTCCAGTTTCACTGCATCGGCACCCGTCTCTTTCATTATTCTAATGGATGAGTTAAGGGCCAGTTTTGAGTTTCCCTGGTATGTTCCAAAAGGCAAATCAACTACGACCAAAGCGCGCTTGGTGGCTCTAACCACACTTTGACCATGGTAAATCATTTGGTCAAGTGTTATGGGTAATGTCGATTCGAAACCAGCCATAACATTAGATGCCGAATCGCCCACAAGAATGATATCGATTCCGGCAGCATCTACAATCCTTGCCATTGAGAAATCATAGCTTGTCAGCATGGCTATTTTTTCACCTCGCAGCTTCATTTCGTGAAGCACATGAGTGGTTACTATTTTTGCTTTACTTTCTATTGACATATTATTCTAGGTTTTAATCAGTAGTTTTTGTTACCTCATGCAAATATAGGTCATATTTTAGAACCTGTGGTCATGTCCAAATAATGTTAACACTGATTGTCAAAAAGCGTTTAGGTGACTTTTTGGCAGTTTTCTAATGAGTGACAAAGTTAAGTGATACAATACCAGTGGTATATGGCTGTATTGGTTTTTGCAAATCAATTTACTGCTTTAATCTTTATGGATTTGATATGCCAAATAAACAGTGAGGGTTACCTAATCACGCCAATATATCAGGGAAATTAGCTAAAAGATAAATGGCACAATGATTGAAACTGGATAAGCAGTTAAAAAATTATTTGAATAAATTATTACTAAAAAAGCATAAAACGATGAGTAAAATTATTGGAATTGACTTAGGTACAACCAACTCTTGCGTTTCAGTGATGGAAGGAAATGAGCCGGTAGTTATACCCAACAGTGAGGGGAAACGCACAACACCTTCGATTGTTGCATTTGTAGAGAATGGAGAGCGAAAGGTTGGTGATCCTGCTAAACGTCAGGCTATTACTAATCCAGCTAAAACAATCTTCTCCATTAAAAGATTAATGGGCGAAACCTATGATAAGGTTAGCAAGGAGATTAGTCGTGTATCATTTAAGGTTGAAAAGGGTGAAAACAATACACCTCGTATAGTTATTGATGACAGAAAATATACACCTCAGGAAATTTCTGCAATGATACTGCAGAAGATGAAGAAAACTGCTGAGGATTATCTTGGTCAAGACGTGCACGAGGCTGTAATTACTGTCCCAGCTTATTTTAGCGACTCACAGCGACAAGCAACCAAGGAGGCAGGAGAAATTGCAGGGCTTAAGGTTAGTCGTATTATTAACGAGCCAACTGCTGCAGCCTTGGCATATGGTCTTGATAAGAAATCGGTTGATCAGAAGATTGCGGTTTTCGACTTAGGTGGTGGTACTTTTGATATTTCAATCCTTGAACTTGGAGATGGTGTTTTTGAGGTAAAATCAACCAATGGTGATACTCACCTTGGGGGCGACGATTTTGACCAAAAGATTATCGATTGGCTTGCAGAGGAGTTTAAGAAAGACGAAGGAATTGACCTTAGGAAAGATCCTATGGCGCTTCAGCGTTTAAAAGAAGCTGCAGAAAAGGCTAAGATTGAACTCTCAAGCACTTCGCAAACGGAGATTAATCTGCCCTATATCATGCCAGTTGATGGTATACCAAAACACCTTGTTAGAACCTTAACCCGTTCTGCATTTGAGAAATTGGTAGACGATCTTGTTCAGGCAACACTAGAGCCATGCCGCAAGGCAGTTAAGGATTCGGGCTTTAACGCTTCTGAGATAGACGAAGTAATTCTTGTTGGTGGTTCAACGCGTATACCTGCAATTCAGCAAGTTGTTGAGAAATTCTTTGGTAAAGCCCCAAGTAAGGGAGTTAACCCCGATGAGGTTGTTGCAGTTGGTGCAGCAATTCAGGGTGGGGTTTTAACCGGTGAGGTTACAGATGTGCTTTTGCTTGATGTTACTCCGCTTTCCCTTGGTATTGAAACAATGGGAGGTGTATTTACTAAGCTAATTGAGGCAAACACCACTATTCCTACTCGTAAAAGCGAAACCTTTACAACAGCGTCAGATAATCAGCCTTCTGTTGAAATTCATGTTCTACAAGGAGAGCGCCCAATGGCAAGTGCCAACAAAACAATTGGTCGTTTCCACCTCGATGGAATTCCACCAGCCCCACGCGGAGTGCCACAAGTTGAGGTGACTTTTGATATTGATGCAAACGGTATTCTGAACGTGGCAGCAAAAGATAAAGGCACTGGTAAAGAGCAGCGTATTCGTATTGAGGCATCATCTGGGTTAACCGAGGATGAGATTAAGAAAATGCGCGAAGAGGCTAAGGCTAATGAGGAAGAGGACAAGAAGACAAAGGAAAGGGTAGATAAACTCAATGCTGCTGATAGCATGATTTTCCAAACGGAGAAGCAGCTCAAGGAGTTTGGCGATAAGTTGCCTGCAGATAAAAAAGGACCAATTGAGCAGGCATTTGCTAAGCTTAAGGATGCTCATCAGAAGCAGGATATTGAGGCAATTGACGCTGCATCCGAGGAGCTAAATGCTGCATGGCAGGCAGCCTCTGAGGAGCTATACAAAGCCCAGCAAGGCGAGCAGCAAGGTGCTCAGCAGCCCACTGATGAGGGTTCACCCGAAGGAAATGATGACAAAGAGGTTACCGATGTTGATTTTGAGGAGGTGAAGTAATCAGTAACACTCCAGTATAATCTCAAGGCCTTTGGATTTATCCAGAGGCCTTTTTTCTTGCAATGAATTGCTATATTTGACGTTTAATACATTAATAGTACGGAATAAGTTAAAATATTATGAGAACCAAAGCATTACTATTATTCCTTTTTATTGCTACCGGCGTTTTTTCCCAGGAATTATCGAGTATTGATACCGTTTTTAATCAGATTGATCACCTGCATCAAAAGCAGGGTTTCTGGAAAAAAATCTATAGGAATGGTAACTTAGCCTATAAGGGCTTTTTTAAGGATGATAAACCGCGAGGGATCTTTACTCGTTATCACGATAATGGCATGGTTAGCGCCCTAATGGAGTTTACTGAATGCGGCGATACAGCCAGGGTTACTCTCTTTAACAATGCTGGTAAGGCAATGGCTAAGGGAAAATATTTACGCACAAAAAAGCATGGTATTTGGAACTACTACGGACAGAATAAAAACATTGTTTTTACCGAGGAGTATAAAGAGGGAATGAAGCATGGTGATTTTATTACCTATTACCCTACAGGTGAGGTTTACGAGAAGATATCGTGGAAAAGTGATTTAAAGAATGGCCCTACCGTACAGTATTATCCTGATGGAACCTCAAAATCGATGTTGTTTTATGTAGATGGGCTTGAGGATGGACCAATTAAAACGTACTATTTAAATGGCCAAGTAAGGCTTGAGGGTCAGTATTCTGATGGTTTAAAAGAAGGTGTTTGGAAAATCTATTCTGCCGACAATACGGTTAAAGAGTATGAATATAGCAAAGGGATAGCAGTTAACTTTGATGAATTGGTTGAGAAGGAAACAAAAGAATTAGATGCATTGCTCAAGAATATAGGAAAGATTCAAGAACCTACAGTCGAAGATTTTGTTAGGGCAGGAGGGTATTAGAAAGTTTTGTAAAATAAAAAAAGGGCTACCATAATCGGGAGCCCTTTTTATTTAAATCATTTGCAAAACCTAGAATAGTTTGCCAACCATATCAACTACTCTACTTGAGTAGCCCCATTCGTTATCGTACCATGCGAGTACCTTAACCATTTTTCCGTATACCATTGTACTTTGGGCATCGAAAATTGAACTGTGAGGGTTGTGTACAATATCAATTGATACAATTGGATCCTCAGTGTACTCAATAATGCCTTTCATAGGTCCTTCAGATGCCTTTTTCATAGCAGCATTTATTTCCTCTTTGGTAGCCTCCTTTTTAAGCATAACAACCAAATCGACAAGGGATCCTGTGGGAATAGGAATACGAACTGCCATACCGTCTAGTTTCCCTTTTAGGGAAGGAATAACTACGCCAACAGCTTTTGCTGCTCCTGTAGTTGTAGGAATCATCGAAACGGCTGCCGAGCGAGCCCTTCTGAGGTCAGAGTGGGGTGCATCGAGGATGCGCTGGTCGTTGGTATAAGCATGAATGGTATTCATAAAGCCCGACTCAATACCAAAGTTATCATTTAAAACCTTAGCAATAGGGGCTAGGCAGTTAGTGGTACATGAGGCATTTGAAACACATAGGTCTTCGGGCTTCAGATCGCTATCGTTAACGCCAAGAACTATCATTCTATCAATTTCATCCTTTGCAGGCACGCAAAGGATTACCTTTTTCGCTCCGTTCTTAATATGATCGCCATATCCACCTTTCTCGCTCTCGCGCTTAGTGAAAATGCCGGTGCACTCAATTACCACATCCGGCGATTGATTCCACTTGATATTTATTGGGCTCCGTTCAGCATGTACCGGATATTTTTTTCCATTAACAATTAATGCCTCATTGTCGAAGCTAACTGTACCATTAAATTTTCCTTGGGTAGAATCGTATTTAAGAAGGTGTGCAAGCGTTTTTGTATCGGTTAAATCGTTTATTCCAACAACTTCAATTTCTTGGCGCTCAAGAGCAATCTTAAATACATTACGCCCAATTCGGCCAAAGCCATTGATTGCAATTTTAATTTTTGCCATAGTTATGTGATTTTTAATAGGTTAAATATAAAATAGTTTCATGTCTGTTCTTTATCAAAGGTACATAAATTAACTTTAAAACAGGTAGTTTATACGTAAAGCTGTTTCTGAATTAATGCAAACGGTTGAGCAAAATTTAACATTAAGCTAAACTCTTCTTATAAAATACTGGTGAATATAGAAGAGGAACTTATTTAGCACAAATACATACTACCAATTAACAATAAAGTTATAGTATTTGTTGAAACCAATGAATGGGAGAGTGTGGCAGGTGTAGGATTTTGAAACGATTCTATATCTACGAAACGAAACAACAATAGTGTGGGAAATATCCTATGGCTTACAGGCCTGCATTTTATGTGCTACTTGTTGGACACAATACATTATTCAGTTCACCATTATCAATTCTATTAATAACATTTTCTATTTCTTAAATTACAGAATACACTAGTTTTGTCATTGTTAATTTTGGTGTTTTAATTATATCCTTTTGTAAAGTTCTGAGATATGTAACCTTAATAAGGTTATTACATGCAGTAAAAAAATGGGCTTCAAAACTCGTTCATAAGGCTATTCCCTCTATATTTGCAGACTTATTAAATCATGAGGTTAAAGCAGGTTTTTTTTATCATTAAACATCTAGTTATGAGGCGTTTGTTTTCCAACCTACTGTTTAAGGTTTTTTTAGCCATTGTTTTGGGTATCGTTTGTGGCCTGTATTTACCCGAATCTGTAAATAGAGTTTTTGCCACTTTCAATGCCCTTTTTAGTCAGTTTTTAAACTTTGCAATTCCTCTAATTATTATGGGATTGATTATGCCAGCCATTTCAGAACTTGGAAGAGGTGCCGGAAAACTACTCCTGCTAACTACAGCAATTGCTTACGGTTCAACGCTCTTTTCGGGTTTTACGACCTATTTTGCTACTTCAGGTCTCTTCACATCACTCCTGGCACCTCATGCCAACAAAACGGCTCAAATAGCTGAAACAGCAAAAGAATTATTGCCCTACTTTTCAATCACTATCCCGGTGGTTTTAGATATAATGACAGCTTTAGTATTGGCGTTTGTAATTGGATTAGGGCTGGCTTATCAGGAAAAATCAACCTTAAAATTAGTGGTTAAAGATTTCCAGGTAATTATAATGCAGCTAATTGAGAATGTTATTGTACCCCTATTGCCACTTTTTATATTAGGAATATTTGCAAATATGTCTTTTACGGGAAAAGTGTACTCAATACTCTCGGTATTTGTAAACATCATTGGTGTTATTTTTGCCCTGCATATCATCCTGCTGCTGTTGCAGTATACGGTTACGGGAATACTTGTAAAAAAGAACCCTCTACGCTTACTAGCTACCATGATGCCTGCCTACTTTACAGCGCTGGGAACGCAGTCGTCCGCAGCCACAATTCCAGTAACCTTAAAGCAAACACTAAAAAATGGCGTCTCTGAAAAGATTGCAGGTTTTGTTATTCCGCTATGTGCAACCATTCACCTATCTGGGAGTGTTATGAAAATTACTGCATGCGCAATGGCAATAATGATTTTAGAAGGGGTGCCTTTTAGCTTTACCCTTTTTGCAGGTTTTATTCTTATGTTGGGAATAGCCATGGTTGCTGCACCTGGTGTTCCGGGTGGTGCAATTATGGCCGCCATAGGTATATTGCAATCCATGTTAGGATTTAATGAGGAGATGATAGGCTTAATGATAGCACTGTATATTGCTATGGATAGTTTTGGAACAGCCTGCAATGTTACGGGCGATGGCGCCATTGCGCTTGTGGTCAATAAGATAACTAAATAGCGATACTGCTACTTTTTCTGCTTACATCTCGTGTTGGGCGGTCGTGTTTTATTCTTTTAAGCGTTCAACACATTCATACAATACTTTTTGAATATTTTTTTCTCTACCATCAGGGAAGTCATAACCCATTTTATTAGGGACGTAACAGTAACCAATTTTGTTTATTGGATCTGCAAATGCCATTGATCCGCTTGCTCCCCCAAAACCAAAACAACTTTTATTATTATAAACTGATGAACCTTCGCCGTTTTTCATAAACCCATTTCTATAATAAAGAGGAATTCCCATAACTTTATCTGTCCCTCCGTACTTTGGAATAAAGGCTGAATTAGACAACTCATTTATAGCTTCTTTACTTATACCAATCTCCCCAGAATTATTTACCAGTAAACTATATAAATATGCCACAGAGCGAGCTGTGCCTATTCCATTTCCACTTGGTTCTTCTATTCGCCAAGTTGCTCTTTCGTTTACATTATATCCTTTGGTTAGGGTAATTGATTTCATAAACAAAGAATTTGGTCTCGACACAGTTTTACGCAATGCTTTGGGAAGTTTTCCTAAAGTCATGATTCGCTTAAATGGATTTATCAATTTAATGTATGAAACACTGGTATCGGAAACAGTATCAGGCAATCCGATATAAAATTCCAAACCGATAGGGGTTGCAAATTCTTCTTGAAAGTATTGCCCCAAGGTTCGGTGTTTATCATCGACTCTTCTTACTAATTCGCTCATATAGAATCCTGCTAAACCAGCAGAATAGCCAGAATAATGACCAGGTGTCCACATAGGGGTAGTGTTCTCAAGTTTCTCTGCTAAAAGGTTAGAGTCTGCTATTTGCTCAATAGCAAGTTTTCCATTCCATAGGCAAAGCCCCGATTGATGCGACAGCAATTGACTTACTGTTATGTTTTCTTTTCCGTTTTTTGCAAATTCAGGCCAGTACGCCGAGACCTTTTTGTAGTAATCAATTTTTCCTTCGGAATACAATTTTGCTATGCATAATGATGCCACGCCTTTAGTTGCTGAAAAAAACAATACCATTGTATTTTTTTTGAACTCATGCTTTTTCTTTTTATCAGAAAACCCACCCCATAGGTCAATAACTTTTTCACCTTGATAATACACACAAAGGGCAGAACCTAATTCTTTTCCATTTTCAAAATTTTTAGTGAATTCTTCATATACAGGCTCAAATCCCTGTTTTACAAAACCATGTATCATATTATTCCCCATATTCTGTCCTTGGACTTCTATAAAAAAGCAACTTGTTAATATCAATATTAACTTCAAATTTCTCATAATATCTTATTTTTTCTTGTATGATGCCCAACGGATGGTGGTATGTTTGCGTCCCATCGGGCGGAGCAAGTTATTCATCTCACGTTAAAAAGCCAAATTGAAATGAATAGTGACCTAATTAGCCAAAAAGTGGTGCGTAAAATATACAGCGTGTGTGTGGCCGGTTATTTTTTGTCTTTCTTCTTTTTTGTTAATTTTCTCCAACCGTAAACCATCAATCCTACTATTATCCAAAATGGCCAAACTTTAATCACAAACACAATAAAATCCACAAATCCGAACCAGCCTTTTGAAAGTGCATGTTTCAATCGTTTTGTAAAGTTATCACGTTTTTCGGGTTGGTATTTATAATCTTTTGGTTTTAATATTTCTAAATCTAGTGTGCTAAAATCAACTAAATCACTTAAATATTTCAATCGTCCAGTAGTACTTTCAATCTCTTCTTCTATTCCTCTTATTTTTTCTTCTATTTCAAGAATATCTTTAACCGATTTTGCTTGCGTCAAGAGGTCATTGTACTTTTCTAGATAATTTTTTTTATTTGCAAGTCTGGTTTTTAAATCAATAAATTGGTCTGTAACGTCTCTTGCAGCAATTTCCTTGTACTTTATTTCTCCTCTTCCAGATTCAATTTTTGCAATCAGTTTTTCAAAGTTATCACTCGGGATTCTTATTTTCAGGTTATAGGATATTTCCCAATCCGAATTATTTAATCGCTCATTTGCATAATATCCACCATGTTTGGCAACTAAAGAATCTATCTGTGTTTTAGTCCGTTCTAATTCCTGAACCTCAATGCCAATCCGTCCGTCTTTGATAATTTTCTTCTTAATCACTTCTATAGTCTCTGTTGGAGGCAAAGGTGGAGGTGGGGGACTATTTTGTTGTTGTCTTGTTATAGGAATCATTTCTTCCTCCATCATCATATCATCAGCAGTGTAAACTGATTTATCCGATTGATTCTGATGGCAGGAGCTTATCAGAAATGCAATAATTAGAATTGAAATTGTATGTTTCATAATCAATATTTTCTTATTAGATACTTTGAATTCGATTATTTCATAATGTCTGTCTGCTAATTGGGCATAACTAACTTGCAAGTATGCAGAAATCCTACTCCGAATAACTGCAAACTAGTATATTGTAAAATTGAATCATAAAATGTGTTCAACTCTGTGCATTCTAATTATTCAGAAAATAGAATCCCCCCAAACAAAGGCAAGTTAAAAACAAATATCCAAGCAGCCTTCTATTTCCTACTTTATTTGGCATAAACTATCCATTTTCAAAGGGCAAAGTGATGGTCAATCTGAACAAGAAACCAGGAGCAGATTGATGAATCTAAGTGAGAACTTTACAGTAGATATTGAAGGAGGAGAGTAGTTCACACGGATTCTCTCTTGTGTAATACACAATTTGGGCCAATGAGTTCTCATGATACCCTGCCGATTATCTACGTATTAAATTGTGTGCAAATAAAAAAACCACTTACTGCAAAGCGCTGTAAGTGGTTAGTTTTTAGTGTGGGAGTTACTGGATTCGAACCAGTGACCCTCCCGCCCGAAGGGTCGGGATACTCTGAACCCGCTGCGCTGGGGTTACTGATGGGCGCAAAGGGTTTCGATACGCTTTCGGCTTTTCCACGCTTTTATTTCTCGCTCGCGCCTAAGAGCCAGTTCAAAGGTTTCAAAAGTTTCGGTGTGCAGCAGCACCCAGTCGTTGGCCCTGCCTGTAAATCCCTTGTGATTGGCGTTGTGCCTTCGGATGCGCTGATCCAGTACTCCCTGCGTGGCACCCACGTAATGCTTATTTAGATTTGCTGAGTATAGTATGTAGGTGTATGCCATGGGTTGTTGGTTAAATTGTGTGCAAATAAAAAAACCACTTACTGCAAAGCGCTGTAAGTGGTTGATTTTTAGTGTGGGAGTTACTGGATTCGAACCAGTGACCCTCCCGCCCGAAGGGTCGGGATACTCTGAACCCGCTGCGCTGGGGTTACTGATGGGCGCAAAGGGTTTCGATACGCTTTCGGCTTTTCC
>JAQUJY010000052.1:0-7768 GCA_028680705.1 Bacteroidales bacterium | reverse complement strand
TATAGTATGTAGGTGTATGCCATGGGTTGTTGGTTAAATTGTGTGCAAATAAAAAAACCACTTACTGCAAAGCGCTGTAAGTGGTTGATTTTTAGTGTGGGAGTTACTGGATTCGAACCAGTGACCCCCTGCTTGTAAGGCAGGTGCTCTGAACCAGCTGAGCTAAACTCCCATGATTTTTGTGTCCATACTTTTCGTTAAAAGCGTTGCAAAAATACATGCATTTTTCAATTATACAAAATTTTCCCAATGAATTATTGTAAAATTAAGGCGTCGGCTACGGTAAATGTACTCCCACCTATGAAAATCAGATCGTTAGGTTTAGCATTTGTTTTCGCCTTTTTTATTGCCTCGGTTACGTTTTGGTACGATTCGCCAATTAATCCATGGGCTTTTGATTTGGTTGCAAGTTCGTCTACGCTTAAAGCCCTTGGAATACTTGCTTTTGCAAAGTAATACCTTGCGTTTTTGGGTAATAGTTCTAGAATTCCATCAATATCTTTATCGTTAACCATACCAAGCACGAAATGGGTTTTATTATGGGGCGTTTTTGATATCTGCTCAACGATGCACCTAACCCCATCAACATTATGACCGGTATCGCATATAATTAACGGATCTCTTCCTAGCACCTGCCAACGACCAATTAGCCCGGTTTTTTCTACAATATTTGCCAATCCATTGATAATATTCTTTTGGCTAATGCAAAAACCTTTCTCTACAAGTAGAGGAATGGCGGTTAAAACGGCAGGTAAGTTTTTTATCTGATAATTTCCCAATAAATCGATACTTAAATTTTCAAAGAGCATTGAGCCATTTCTTTCAACTTTAAAGGCTTGTTTGCCTTGCTCGTTTGATTCTTTGACACTCACAGAATACATCTTGTCGGCAAACAGGATACGAGCATTCAATCTGTTGGCTCTTTCCTCGAAAAGCGCTTTAAGTTGAGGTTGGGTTTCACCTATAACTATTGGTGTATCTGGCTTTATTATTCCTGCTTTTTCTATTGCAATTTGCTCAAGAGTGTTCCCAAGCAAGTCGGTATGGTCGAGTCCAATATTGGTTATAATCGATATTTCTGGAGATATTATGTTGGTTGAGTCGAGCCTGCCGCCCAAGCCTACTTCAATCACAGCCACATCAACCTTTTGCTGCGCAAAGTATTCAAAAGCCATGGCAACGGTCATCTCAAAAAACGAGGGTTTCAGTTTTTTGAATATTCCTTGATGCAAAGCCGTAAAATCGACTACAAATTGTTCAGGTACCATCTGTCCGTTAACCCTAATCCTTTCCCTAAAACTCTTTAAGTGTGGCGAGGTGTAAAGGCCAACGTTATAGCCTGCGTCCATTAGTATGGAGGCTAGCATATGCGAAGTGCTGCCCTTTCCGTTGGTGCCGGCAACATGAATGGTTTTATATTTGGTGTGTGGATGCTTAAAGTGCTGGTCGAGCGCAATGGTGTTGTCAAGGTTAGCCTTATAGGCCATTTTGCCAACTCTTTGGTACATGGGGAGTTGCGAGTAAAGATAGTCGAGCGTTTGCTGATAGTTCATCGGTAAAATTGATGTGAAAAAATTATTTGCAATGTTAGCCATTTTTACAGAATCTGTTGCAATTTTATTGCTGAGTTTATGTTGATAATGTTGAGTTTATGTTGATAAAGATTTAGGCTTGATGGGTATAAAATGCTTTCTGTTTTGCTAAGTTTGATGTTAGAAAATTTTATTAATTAATTTTATCCTATGGCAGTTAAAGCAAAAAAAGTATTCGTTTTAGATACCAACGTATTGCTTCACGACCATACGTGTATCTATAATTTTAAGGAGAATGATGTTGTTATCCCCATAGTTGCACTTGAGGAACTCGACTACTTTAAGAAGGGTAATGAGATGATAAACTTTCATGCCCGCGAGGTTGCCCGTGAACTTGATAAAATTGCTGGCGATAATCTGTTTAACGGGGGTATCTCACTTGGTAAGGGGCACGGAAAACTGAGGATAGAAACAGGAAAGCCTTTCTCACCAGAGATGGAGCAGTCGTTTGCTGAAAAGAGTCCCGACCATCGTATACTTGCCATTGCAAAGTATCTACAGAAGGAAGACCCAAAGCATCCACTGATTCTTGTATCCAAAGACATAAACCTTAGGATGAAGGCTAAATCGTTGGGGTTAATGGCTCAGGATTACCTATCGGATAAGATTAAGGATATTGATACCCTTAAGCGTGAGGTGGTTGTTGTTGAAGGGGTTGATGATGACCTTGTGCAGAAAATGTATAATGATTACGAGGGAGTTGATGCAAAGGAGATAGGGCAGAAGCCTTATGCCAATCAGTATTTCATTATAAAGGGAACAAAATCGAGCGCGCTAGGGCACTACAATCAGGTTACAAATAGCATTGGTCGGATTGAGAAGATAAGAGCCTACGGCATTGATCCACGCAACTCAGAGCAAACCTTTTCCCTCGATGCCCTAATGCGTCCCGAGATTCAACTGGTGGCTTTAACCGGTAAAGCTGGTACAGGCAAAACCCTTTTGGCTTTGGCCGCTGCGCTACAGCAGGAGAAGAATTTTAATCAAATTTTACTTGCCCGTCCTATTGTGCCGTTGGCAAATCGTGATATTGGCTTTTTACCGGGCGATGTAAACGATAAGATTGGTCCCTACATGCAGCCCTTGTTCGATAACCTTACGGTTATTAAGAATAAGTTTAAATCTTCAAGTAGAGATTATCAGTATATAGAGGAGTTACAGCGTACCGATAAACTTTTAATTACACCTCTTGCCTATATACGCGGACGGAGTTTGTCCAATGTTTTCTTTATTGTTGATGAGGCGCAGAATTTAACCCCGCATGAGGTGAAAACAATTATTACTAGGGCAGGTGAGGGAACAAAGTTTGTTTTTACTGGTGATATTCAACAAATTGATCATCCATACCTTGATATGAAATCCAATGGGTTAACGTACCTTTCCGATAAGATGCACGGACAGGATATTTTTGCCCATATCAATTTAGTGAAAGGTGAACGCAGCTACCTTGCCGATTTGGCCAGTACTTTATTGTAATCGCAGTGAACAGTTAAAAATGAGTAGTATAAAAACCCTTTATATCATTCGGCATGCAAAATCCTCATGGGACAATGCAGGGCAACCAGATTTTGATCGTCCTTTGAATTCAAGAGGGATAAGGGATGCGCAAATGCTATTTAGCCATTGGGCAAATGAGTTTAAAGGAGTTGAACTTATTGCCACAAGCCCAGCTAATAGAGCAAAGAGTACATCAATGCTGCTTTGCCAAACGGTTGATTTGTCACAAAACCTCATCTCAACATACGAATCGCTTTACGAGGCGAGCGTTGCCAATGTATATGCTGTGGTTAAATCGTTTCCCGATGAGGTTAACATTGCTGCAATAGTTGGGCATAACCCATCACTCTACTATTTTGCTAATCAGTATCTAAAAAATCAAATCGAAAACTTACCTACCTCGGGCATCGTTAAGCTGGTTTTTAGCTGTAATAGTTGGGGCGAAATTAGCAGAGCAAGTTTAGTTGATAGCAAATTCGATTTTCCAAAAAATCATTAGCCAATAAATCCATCATCATGGCAAAGGAGAAGGACTATATTAACAGAGAGGTTAGCTGGCTCTCTTTCAACGAAAGGGTTCTTCAGGAGGCTGAGGATACCTCGGTGCCTTTGGTTGAGCGGCTCCGATTTTTGGGGATTTTCAGCAATAACCTCGATGAGTTTTTTAGGGTAAGGGTAGCAACCCAACTTAGGTTGATGCAATTCGATAAGGGGATTAAAGAGTACGTTACCGATAAACCCAAAAAGATAATACCAAGAATTAAGCGCATTGTTGAGGGTATGCAGCTGAGATTCAATAGCACTTTTGCAAAAATTGTGACCGAGTTAAAGGATCAAAACTTGTTTATTGTAAACGAGCATGAGCTAAATGGCAGTCAAGCCGAGTATATTAGATCATATTTTAGCAATACCATTGTCCCCTCCATTGCTCCAATTATGATTAGCAGGCTCGAAACTTTTCCGCAGCTAAACGATAGTAGTATTTATCTTGCCGCCAAGCTTTATATCGATTCTGAACCTGAAAATATTGATTATGCTTTAATTGAAATTCCTTCGGATGAGCATTCACGGTTTGTTTCTCTACCTGATGCCGAAGGCAAACAATTTATAATTCTCCTAGATGATGTTATCAGGTTTTGCCTCGATTTGGTATTTGAGGTTTTACCCTACAATAGGTTTGAGGCTTACACTATCAAAATAACCCGCGATGCAGAGCTCGATGTGGACAATGACATTGCAGAGAGTTTACTCGAAAAGATATCAAAGGGTATACTGAATAGAACAAAGGGCCAACCTGTTAGATTTGTTTACGATTCTGCTATTGCCCCCGATTTGCTGCATTTTATTATTGATAAAATGGGGCTTGATGAGGAGGACAATCTTTTGCCAGGTGGACGTTACCATAATTTTCGTGACTTTATATCATTTCCCAGCCTGGGAAATAGCGATTTTGTTAATAATCCTTTACCCCCAATACCCGTTCAAAGACTCGAGGCTTCGCCTAGCATTTTGGCCGAAGTGGCTAAGAAAGATATCTCGTTACACTATCCGTATCACAACTTTTCGTACTATACCCGGATGCTTCGCGAGGCCGCTATCGATCCACAGGTAATCAGCATAAAAATTACGCTATATCGTGTTGCAGTTGAGTCGAGGGTGGTTAAGGCGCTCATGAATGCAGCACTCAACGGAAAATCTGTAACGGTGGTTATTGAGCTGCTTGCTCGCTTTGATGAGAGTGCTAACATCTACTGGAGCAAGAAAATGGAAGAGGTTGGTGTAAAGGTTATTTTTGGGATTTCGGGATTAAAAGTTCATAGCAAGCAAACTCTTATCACAAGGAAAGAGAACGGTAAATTGGTAAACTATGCCACAGTAAGTACGGGTAATTTTCATGAGGGTAACGCAAACCTATATACGGATATCAATATTTTTACAGCCGATAAGCGAGTAACATCAGAGATTGAGAAGGTTTTTACATTTCTCGAGTTTAACTATAAGACCTTTAACTACAAGTATCTGTGGGTTTCCCCGTTGAGCATGCGGCGTAAGTTATACATGCACATAGATACTGAAATAGCCAATGCACGTAAAAACTTGCCAGCCTACATCCATTGTAAAATAAATAATATTGTCGATTTGGATGTTATCCGAAGACTCTACCAGGCAAACAATGAGGGTGTAAAAATTAAGCTAATGGTTAGGGGTATTTGCTCATTGGTGCCAGGTGTACACGGATTAAGCGAAAATATTGAGGTTGTTAGCGTGGTTGATAGATTCTTAGAGCATTCGCGCATCTTTGTTTTCTGCAATAACAAGCAACCAAAATACTTTATCTCTTCGGCCGATTGGATGACACGTAACCTTGACCATAGGGTTGAGGTTGCTGTACCTGTGTTTGATCCTGATATACAGAATGAGCTAAGAACAGTTCTCGACGCCGGATTTAAGGATAATATAAAGGGAAGAGTTGTTGATGAGAAGCAGACAAACTCAGCACGCAATAAGTCAGGCAAAAAGCCTTTCCGATCGCAAGTTGAACTATACAATCATTACCTAAAGGAGCAGAGAAAGCACACAAAAGGCTCGCTCAAGATGATTTAGTGTGGAGTAGTCGTTTGGTTTAAATGCTGTTTTAATTTTTGTTTGCGATTATTTTGAGGCTGATTATAAGGTTTTAACTATCTGATGGACATGCCTAGGGAAGGAGATAATAATGTTATCAATATCCATTTAAAGAATTTTTTTATTCAGTTTCAATACATGTTCACCTGTTGTATGCCATTTTAAATTGGTATGATCTAGTTTGATAGGGCAGATTTCTATTTAAAACATACTTTTTTGGTATGAGTTTTGAATAATGGTTATTTTGCATATTTTTGTATAGATATTTACTATTACACTAAAAATTAACTAACTATTAACTTAAAAACAAACACAATGAGAAAATTACTAACATTTGGTGCGCTTGTAATGGCTTCAGCTATTTTCTTCACCAACTGCGACAAAATCGAAACATCGGAACTAACTCTCGACCTTACCCAAACTGCTACCGTTAAGGCTACGCTTTATGCTGATTTAGACCTTACTAATTTAGGTGAAGAATTTGTTCCCAATGGCACAAACGTAATTGTTTCTATTCCTAATAGTTCTTTTAACCCAACAGCAACTGGTTTATGGACTACAAATGCAGTAGTTGCCGACGGCGAAATTGAGGTAACTGTACCTGCAACCGATGACGGAGTAACAGTTACATTTACACCTGCAGAATTTACTTATGATCAAGTACAAGGCTATGGTGGTTTATCAACTGCAATTTCAGGTCTGTTTAAATGTGACGTATCATCGTTAAGTTCTGTAAAACCAGGGGAGGTTCGCTCATTAACAATCAACTACAATGCCCCTACTCTTTCAACTACTCACGCTGAGATGTTTAGTTTTAATTATGAATTAACTGCAATTCTAAAAGTTGGAGATTCCCCCACAATCGTTAAAAATACTCCAATATCGATTTATATAGAAGATAAGTGGTCAACTACTGCTACAACAAATGATAAGGGTCTTATTACTGTAGGTGTACCTATAGATAATACTATTTCTTTTAGATTTGAAACGTCAAAAGATATGAATACTACTCCGGCAACATCAAAAAAACATCGTTATGAGGCCAGTTCTTATTCAGGATCTCCTTTTTCTCCCGTTGTTCGTTCAGTAAGTTTTGGCAACGGAACATTATGGGAATAATCACTAGTAGTATCGTAAATATAAATTTTAATAATTAGAGAATGAAAAGAATACTAATAATCCTAACCGCTTGTGTTTTTGGTTTTGTTGCATTAGCACAGGATGTTACTGAAAGCCCTGTAACTAAGGAAAGCAATGATGGGAAACAATACTTACCCCAAGCTGGCGATTTTGGCGTGGGCATAGTGGGAACTCCTATTTTTAATTATATTGGTAATATGTTTAATGGCACCACAAACAATTCGCTTAACTTAGGTGATAATACACTCTACTTTCGCTACTTTTTGCAGGATAATGCAGCTATACGCTCAACGGTAAGGATTAACTCAAATTCAACCGCAGACAAGTTTATTGTAATAGACGATGCTGCTTTTATGGTTGACCCGTTAAGCAATAAAGAGTTGCAAGATATTCGTACAATGACGTCACAAGGCTATTTTCTTACTGTTGGTTACCAACAGTTTAAAGGAACTGGTAGGTTCCGCGGTTTTTATGGTGCCGACATAGGTGCTGGGTACTCAAGAAGTACAACAACCTATGAATATGCTAATCAAATGACCCAATCAAATCCTGCACCAACTACTAACTTATTTGGTAATGCGAGCATTAGAGACCTAATTGATAAATCTTCACCTGTTATAAGTTTAGGTCTAAGCGTATTTACTGGCGCAGAGTATTATATTATGCCAAAGTTTTGTATAGGTGCCGAAATGGGCTTTACTTACAGTTACCAATATGAAGGGCAGGCGTATAAAACTCAGGAGCGCATGGTGCTTACTCAGCATGTTGAAGAAGAAATTGCTGTTAGTGCAGGCGGAAATTCATGGAATGCTACGACTAATATGCCATATATATATGGTAACCTATATTTTATGTTCCACTTTTAGCGTGAAATAATTTTTAAAAGCGGGGTGAAAATTTCATTCCGCTTTTTT
>JAQUJY010000142.1 GCA_028680705.1 Bacteroidales bacterium | reverse complement strand
GACCTATTTTACTTTCTATTATTATGCGTTATTTATTTTCAAACTTTCGATATTATAAGATGCGCAAACCAAGTCATATTGTACTAAAAGTTTCATTGATCTTAGCTCTCTCTTTTTGGAAGCTGAGCCTTTTTGGTGATGAGTTGATATGGCAATCGATGAGAATTACCAACGAGATGGGGCTTTCAAACAGTGCAGTAAACACCATTTACCAGGATTCTCGGGGTTTGATGTGGTTCGGAACTTGGGATGGTCTAAACCGATTTGATAGTAAGAGTATTAAAACATATGCGCCTGATATTTTCAACAAAAATGCCATTAGCAATAATATTATTAGAAATATAGTTGAAGATAAGCATAGAAATCTTTGGATAATTACTGAGCATGGAATTAACAGGTATTCATATGATTTAGACAATTTTACCTCTTGGTTTTCAGAACTTGCAGAGCCGCGTAGTAAGGAACAAAGTTTAAAAGGGCTAATTGGTTACGATGGTAATATTTGGGTAAATGTATTTGGAATAGGAATTTTTAAATTCTCTCCTAAAGAAAATGATTTTACACCTATAATAATTCCTTCGTTGGTAGAGCAAACAATAAAGAGTATTGACTGTTTTTTACCTCTTCAAGAGAATCTGTATATCCTATGTCAAGACTCCTTGATTGTAGTGGACTTCAATTCAATGCAAGTTTCGAATAAAATTCATCTACATACTTATTACCCAAATTTAAATTTATCGGCTGTTGAGGAGAGTTGGCTTTTTGAGTTTGAAGAAACTCCCTATTTGGCTCTGAATCAAAGAAAGGGTGGTTTGCTTTTCATTAATCTCATCAATTGGGAAGAAACACCAATTAATATTCTGGATCCAAAGTTTATAGTAACCACAATCGAAAACTCAGATAGCAATGATTTTTTATGGATAGGAACAGATGATGGTAACATCTTCAAGGTATATCCTAACAACAGTTTTAAAACTCAATCGGTTCTGAATAAAATTCCAGAACTTGTTGATAAAAAAGTTAAAATTTGGTCGATTCTGGAAACATCCGATGATTTGTTGTGGATTGGAACAGATGGAGAGGGAGTTTTTCGAAATTACTTAAAACCCAAACCTTTTTATCAGATTGGCCGTGGGGAAGCGGAAAGCCGTCAGCTAAACCACCAAATTGTCAGATCAATTTATGAAGATAAGAAAGGAAGTCTATGGGTAGGAACAAGGGGAAACGGTTTGAATCTCATTCCATATCAAAAGGGTGAGACTAAGTATTATAATACTTCTAACGGGATAACCAACAATGCAGTATTATCGCTCAAAGAGGATCGGTTCAATAATTTATGGATTGGCCATGATGGTTTTGGGATAGATGTTCTCGACATGGAAACAGGAGAATTTTACTATTTCCCTTCGGATCTTAAAGGGGGGGAGGATTTGGAATTTGGTTCGGTATATGCAATCTGTATTGACGCTTTCGACCAGATTTGGCTTGGAACAAGCGGATATGGCATTTTAGGACTAAATATTAAGAGGGAAAAAGGAGAGTTTGTACTTACCAATTATATGCATATTAAGGGCGAAAGTTTGGACGATCCTATTCGAAGTAATATCGTTTATGCTATTGTAGAGGAAAAACCCAACACTCTTTGGCTTGGTACACGCGGAGCTGGAATTTACAGGGTAAATACGATTACCGGCCAAATGGAGAACTATACACTTAATACAATAGAAAAACCTGGGCTTAGTGACAATGATATTCTTAGCCTTCATATCGGTAGGAACAATAATTTATGGGTGGGTAGTAGCGGAGGGCTTAATAAAGTGAATATTAACTATTTGCCATATAATTTTGTGCATTATACCACAAAGGATGGGTTACCCAATAATACCATACATGGGATATTAGAAGATGAAAAAGGCAATTTATGGATAAGTACCAATAAGGGATTAAGTAAGTTTTTTGTGAGTGAAGAGAAGTTTCTGAATTTTAATAATGCCGATGGATTGCAAAGCAATGAGTTTACTGATGGAGCAGTTTGTTCAGGACAGAAAACGGGAAAGTTCTATTTCGGTGGAATAAATGGATTAGACTGGTTTTACCCAGAAAATATTCAAATTTCCGAGAAAGTCCCGAAGTTAATTTTTACTGACTTTAGGCTTTATAATAAAAAAATATTACCCAGTGACTCAACTGCCATCCTAAATAAGAATATTGATGAACTTGAAGAGATAATTCTCAAATATAATCAGAACTTTTTTACCATTGAATTTACTACTCTAAATTACATAAATCCGGATAAGAGTTTGTTTGAATATAAGTTGGAAAACTTCAACTCAGACTGGGTTTTTGCAAAAAATCAACGAGAAGCAAATTTTACAAACGTTCCCCCCGGAAAATATAAGTTGTTTGTTAGAGCAACTAATGAAGATGGAGTTTGGATAAAAGAAGCTAGGTCTATCTCAATAACTATAGAACCACCAGTCTGGAGAACATTACCAGCCTATCTGTTCTATGCTTTTTTGATTATTATTTTAGTTTACATTATTTTTAAATACCAAAACAAACGAATAAAGGTAAAACATCAAATTGTACTTGAAAAACTTCAACAACAGAAAGAAATGGAACTGAATCAATATAAGTTGAAGCTTTTCACAAACCTTGCCCATGAATTTGGAACGCCTCTTACTTTAATTTTTGCATCAGCCGCTAGTTTGTTGAATCCTAACAAAAAGCCTAACGAAACATCGGCACTAACCAAAACTATCTATCAAAATTCTAGACGTATGCAAAAGCTTGTTCAGGAGCTACTCGAGTTTAGAAAGGTTGATACTGGTCGTGAAAAACTCGAACTAAAACCAGTAGAAATAATTGGTGTAATGAATAACATAATAGAGATTTTTAGTCACTTTGCCCACGAGAATGAAATAGATCTAAGTTTTGAGCCTGAAGTAGATGAGCTTTACTGTCTTCTCGACTCGCAGAAACTGGATAAAATAATGCTAAACCTTCTAAGCAACTCTATAAAATTCACACCCGAAGGCGGAAGCGTTACTCTTAAATTGAAACTAATTGATAAAACTATTTACATAGAAGTTGAGGATACTGGCGCAGGTATTGCCCCAAATAATGTTGCAAATATTTTTGATACCTACTACCAACAAACACCTAATTTAAGAAGAAATACGAAAACATTTAGAGGAATTGGAATTGGGCTCGCCTATACAAAAAGTCTTGTGGAACTTCATGGTGGAAATATTTCTGTAACAAGTAAGTTGAAACAGGGAAGTAAATTTATTGTTGCCATACCGTTTCAACCTGTTGAATCAAACCCAGATAAAACAATTCATTCATCAAACCTTATTGAGCGAAGCAATCTTTTAAATAGTGTCTCTGAAAAACTTATGGACTTTTCTGAGGATGCTAAAACCTTATCATCATTAAAAACCAACTTGTGGACAACACCTAAAAAATACAAAGTGCTTGTTGCTGAAGACGATCCTGAACTCTCCAACTTACTTTACAAAATGCTTTCAGAACAGTATGATGTTTATCTTGTACAGAATGGGAAGCAAGCCCTTGAGGTAATAAATAAAAAAAAGATTGATGTGGTTGTTAGCGATGTTATGATGCCCGAAATGGATGGCTTAACCCTTTGTAAAACTATTAAGGCTAATGTTCTTACAAGTCACATTCCTGTTATTCTTCTTACTGTTCGTTCCGAAATAGAAGATAGGATTGAGGGTCTGGAAATGGGTGCAGACGCTTATATTCCCAAACCGTTTTATCCAAAACATCTCTTTGTGAGAATTGAACGTCTTCTGAAATCGAGAGAGCAAGTTTCAGAATATTTCAAAACAAATTTTGGAACCCCTACTTATGAACTTAAGCAGGATTACTCTTCTAGGGATAAAGAGCTACTCCAGAAATGTATTGCTTTTGTTGAGGCTAACTATGCCAATGAGAATATTGATGCAGATAAGATGGCTTCAGACTTAGCCCTGAGTAAAGCTCAACTATACAGAAAAATTAAAGCTTTGACTGGATTTACTCCTCATGGTTTGATTAAAAATTACAGGTTAAAACAGGCAAGGCAAATGATTTTGGAAGGTAAACACTCTATAACAGATGTTATCTATATGACAGGATTTAATAATCGAACTTATTTTTACCGTTCATTCAAGGAACTTTTTGGAGAGACGCCTAGTGAATTGAATAAAATGATTTGATACAAACTGCGAAAAGGTCCAATAAGCACCAAAAATTTGTCTCCTTTAGTTAAAAAAAAATACTTCCTCATTCTTATATTCAATTTTCAGATACCCTTCATCGGCCAAATCAAAACTATTCGATATCATTGGACATTGCGATCTGGCCAAAAAATTTGCTTACTATCCAACATTCCCGCTTGATGTACTTTACGACGAAACCGCTCAGGTTTTCAAACGTGCTGACGTAGTTGTTGAAATAAACACAAGCGGCAAAACCAAACCTTGTAATGAGTTTTATCCTTCAGTCCCTTTTCTTGAGCGACTAGCTTATTATAAAGTACCTGTAACCCTTGGTTCCGATGCCCACGTTGAGCAAAACGTTGGCCAATTGTTTGATGATGCCATCGCAGGACTTAAGGCTCTTGGCTATAAGCAAATAGCAAGTTTTACAAAGCGCAAAAGGGAAATGGTTAAGCTATAAGTGACAATAATTCCCGTTTGGATTAGACAGTGCCAAATTAAAACCCAACCCATACACTAAAAAAACATTAACCTCCTAATTTGTGCTTCAA
>JAQUJY010000141.1 GCA_028680705.1 Bacteroidales bacterium | reverse complement strand
GCTGACCATGAGTTCAGGCTTAAGTTGGGATGAAGCTTATTCTAGTCTTTTTTCAACAACAACTCAGGCATACTATGGCAAGTTTTTAAGAAAGCTTGTAACCAATCAAACAGTTATTGATGAACCTGGCAAGGAGTTTAACTATCTGAGTGGTGATACGCAGCTGCTTTCCATTATTTTATCACAAGCAACGGGCAAAAGCGTTGCCGATTACATGTCGGTGAAAATTTGGAGTAGGATAGGAGCCGAACATGATGCGATGTGGAGCCTTGATAGAGAAGGCGGAATTGAAAAGGCCTACTGCTGCTTCAATAGTAATGCAAGAGATTTTGCACGAATTGGCCGTTTAGTCCTAAATAATGGTGAATGGGATGGTGAACAAATTGTATCGAAAGAATATCTGGAAGAGACGCTGAAACCAACAACCTACCTTGCCGATAAAGAGTTGGGAGGCATTCCAACAGAACGCTATGGTCATAAATGGTGGTTTACTTCGCATCGTAATCATCAGGTGATTTTTGCCAGAGGAATTCTAGGTCAGTATATCTTTATTATTCCCGACCTAGATTTGGTTGTTGTTAGGTTAGGCCATTCACGAGATGATGAGAGGATTGGCGGTCAACCCCTCGATATTTTTGTGTATCTCGATATTGCTATGGACATTAATGATGCATTTGAATAAATTTTTAAACCTGATTAATTTTTGGACTTGATTAAATGGAAAAACTACGCGTAAAACTATTAGCATTCCCTGCGGCAGATATTAATGTGTTTACTAAGGCTAAGAGACGCCTGCAGAAACTGTTTAGACAGGATATGGTTGAGTTTGTTGATAAGGATCCTGAAGTGCTTGTTTTTCTTACAGGAGGTTCCGAAAGGATAGCGTTGCAATCGGTCCAAGAGTTTGGGTTCTACCTTTTAATCGCTTCAAATATCGACAACTCCTGGGCAGCAGCTACCGAGGTTAAGGCATGGATGAATCAGAATAACATAACAAGTATGCTGGTTGACCAGAATAGTGCAATGGCTCTTGAACTTGTTGATAATTTACATAAGGTAAAAAATGGGATCAAGCGCTTAAAGGGCAAGCGCTTTGGGTTGGTTGGAGAGGCTTCGGACTGGCTTGTAAATTCAAGTGTAGACCCTTTTGTTATTAAGACAAAGCTAGGCATTGATCAGGTTAATATCCCTTGGAGTAGTGTTGGTTTTGATGCCCACCGGGAAGTCTCTGCTGATTTTCTTAACTTTTTTAGTACAAAGGGAATTGAAGGTTTAACTGGTTCGGGTCAAGTTTATGAGGTTTTATCGGATTTGATCCGTAAATACGAGTTGCACGCTTTAACTATTGAATGCTTTTCGCTTATACAGAAAAGCAATGTTACTGCGTGTTTAGCCCTGTCGAAACTCTCGATGGATGGAATTCCAGCCGGATGCGAGGGCGATAATTGCAGCATGTTGGGCATGATGATAGCAAAAGAACTATTTGGCATTGTACCCTGGATAGCCAATACATCTTTTGTTGATCCTCTCAAAAAACAGATTACTTTCTCTCATTGCACCGCTCCAGCAAACCTGCTAAAAGATTTTGAACTCGATACCCATTTCGAATCGGGAAAAGGGTTAGCCATTAAAGGGAACCTAAAAGCCGATAAGGTAACAATCGTTCGGTTCGACCATACCCTAAGTAAGATGTTTGTGGGTGAGGGTTTTGTTGAGTGCTCAGAGAATAGAAAGGGAATGTGCAGAACACAATTATTGGTAAATGTTCAAGATTCAACCATTAACTATTTCTTAAACAAACCATTGGGCAACCATCATCTGGTTATACCAGCTGATTTTGCTCTGGGATTTGAGTTAGCCGCTAGAATGCTTAAAATGGCATTAGTATAGTAAAAGGCGCAAAAGTACTTTTTACTATACGGTTAAAACTTCTTGTTCCTTCTTATCGAGTAATTCCTCTACTATTTTGTTGTAGGTATCAGTTAGTTTCTGAATCTCAACTTCTGTATTCTTTGCAAGGTCTTCAGCAAGCCCATCCTTTTGCAGCTTTTTAATTCCCTCGTTTGCATCTCGTCGTGCATTACGAATACTAACCCGAGCATTTTCGCCTTCACTTTTAACCTGTTTTACAAGTTGCTTTCTGCGATCCTCAGTTAAAGCTGGTACGGCAATACGAATAGCTTCGCCATTATTCTGAGGATTAAATCCGAGATTGGCAGTAAGGATTGCTTTTTCAATGGGTCCAATCATTGCTTTTTCCCAGGGTTGAATGGTAATGGTTCGTGCATCAAGGGTACCAACGTTTGAAACTTGCTGCAGTGGAGTGAGCGTGCCGTAGTAATCAACCATAACTCCAGAAAGCATAGCAGGATTAGCCTTACCTGCTCTAATAGTTTTAAGTTCATCATCGAGGTGAGTAATGGCGTTTGCCATCCCCTCCTTTGCCTCTTCGATATAAAAATTAATTTCTTCCATGGTTTTATGTATTTTGGGTACTAAAATATTTAATTTTTTACCAATGTACCAATATTTTCGCCTAAAACAACTTTCTTTAAGTTTCCCTCTGTGTTCATATCAAATACGATGATTGGCAGATTATTCTCACTACACATGGTAAATGCGGTAAGATCCATAATCCTTAGTTTTTGTGCGTAAGCATCATTAAAGGTAAGGGTTTTAAACTTCTTGGCCTCTGGGTTGATTTCAGGATCAGAATCATATACTCCATCTACTCTTGTTCCTTTAAGAAGTACTTTAGCCTCAATTTCAACTCCCCTTAATGCCGAAGCAGTATCGGTTGTGAAAAATGGATTACCTGTACCACCTGCGATTATTGCAGTATAGCCCTCGCTAAAAGCATGCAAAACTTTTGCTTTTGTATAAAGTTCGCCAATAGGCTCCATTTTTGTCGCTGTAAATAGTTTTGCTTTTCCGCCTAGTCCTTCTATAGTGCTTTGTAGCGCAAGACTGTTTATAACGGTAGCCAGCATTCCCATTTGGTCTCCTTTAACGCGGTCAACTCCTTTTGATAAGCCACTTAGTCCTCTGAAGATATTGCCCCCTCCAATTACAATTGCTACTTCAACGCCAAACTTAGAAATTTCATTAATTTGTTTCGCATATGAGTTAATAATTTTAGGGTTTATTCCATGATTTTCGTTCCCCATTAGTGCTTCTCCGCTTAGTTTGAGAAGTATTCGCTCGTATTTCTTCATAGTTTATATGGTTAGATACTGTAAAAATAGTAAAAATGTTGTTGGTGCAATAATACATTGTAAGGTTTTTGCTATATATAACAAAAGAAGCTACCAGATTTCCTGATAGCTTCTTTTGAATTAAGATCTTATTTTTAAGCGTTAAGCGAAACGCGTTTAAATCCAGTAACTTTTAAGTCCTTATCAATACTCTTAAGGTAGCTGGCAATATTCATTTTGCTATCTTTAATGAAATCTTGATTCATAAGGGTATTTTCCTTGAAAAACTTTTGCAGTTTTCCTTGAGCAATCTTGTCGAGAATATTCTCGGGCTTGCCTTCCAGGCGAGCCTGTTCTCTCCCAATTTCAAATTCTTTTTTACGAGTTTCCTCAGGGACATCTTCTGCATCAATAGATACAGGATTCATTGCAGCAACTTGCATAGCAATATCTTTCCCAACTTGTTCGCTAACATTTACCTTGTTGAAGGCAACAATAGCTGCCAATTTATTACCTGGGTGTATATAGTATACAACTTTTTCGCCTTCAATCTTATCGTAGTATGAGAGCTCAAACTTTTCACCAGTAACACCAGATTGTTCAAATACCAGATCTTGAATTTTTCTTCCATCAACCACAATATCCTTAAGGGCTTCGAGATCAACAGGGAGATTTTCAAGAGCAGCATTTAATATTTTTGCTGCAAGACCAATAAAACTTTCATTTTTGGCAACAAAGTCAGTTTCACAGTTTAGAACTACCATTGCCCCTTTTTTACCATCAGTAGTAATTGTGGCAAGAGCAGCCCCCTCTCCAGCATCGCGCTCAGCACGTTTATTTGCAATAGCCTTACCGCGTTCACGGATAAGCTCAACCGCTTTGTCGAGATTACCATTTGACTCGGTAAGGGCATCTTTGCAATCCATCATGCCCGCTCCGGTTAACTTTCTGAGTTTTACTATATCGGCTGTTTTTACTTCAGACATTGTATTATTAATTTATCAGTTAAAGATATTATTCTTCGGTTTTCTTTTCTTCTTTTGCTTCTGCTTTCACCTTTTTCTCTGTCTTCTCTTCTTTCTTAGCTGGCTCTGCTTTTGCTTTCTCCTTCTTTACTACTTTTCCTTCTTCCTTAGCTGGTGCTGCTTCTGCTTTCACCTTTTTCTCTGTCTTCTCTTCTTCCTTAGCTGATACCACTTCTGCTTTTACAGGCTTTTCTGTTTTCTTAGCTGGTGCTACTTTTGCTTTCTCTTCTTTCTCTGTAGCTGTTTTCTCGTCCTTAGGTGTTATTTTAGCTTTTGTTGTCTTAGCACTTTTCCTAGCACGTGTACGAGTTGGTCTTTCGCCTTGGCTTTCTTGGGCTTTTGCAGGTTCCTTATCTTTTTCGATTTTTCTTTCCTCAAGTCCTTCGTTAATGGCGTTTACCATTTTATCAATTATTAAAGAAATCGATTTAGAGGCATCATCATTAGATGGTATAACAAAGTTGATTGGAGTAGGATCACAGCAGGTATCAACCATTGCAAAAACCGGGATGTTAAGCTTTGTTGCTTCACTAACAGCAATGTATTCTTTCTGTACATCAACAACAAAAAGTGCAGCAGGAAGTCTTGTAAGATCAGCAATGGAACCAAGGTTTTTCTCAAGTTTAGCTCTTTGACGGGTAACCTGAAGTCTTTCTCTTTTTGAAAGATGATTGAAGGTGCCCTCGGCTAACATTTTATCGATGGTTGACA
>JAQUJY010000051.1 GCA_028680705.1 Bacteroidales bacterium | reverse complement strand
TTATTTGGTGGGTAAATAAAATATTAATACATTTGCCAACCGATTTCAGAAGGGTACAACCTTTGGAAATAGCAAGTTTTAAGCAAGTTGCCGATGTAGCTCAGTTGGTCAGAGCAGCTGATTTGTAATCAGCAGGTCGGGGGTTCGAATCCCTCCATCGGCTCAAGAAAATGTAGTGTTCTTTACTTTATGAGACATTGGGGGAGATACCAAAGTGGCCAACTGGGGCAGACTGTAAATCTGCTGGCGTACGCCTTCGTAGGTTCGAATCCTGCTCTCCCCACTTTTTGGAAAGAATTTACGCGGGAGTAGCTCAGTTGGTAGAGCATCAGCCTTCCAAGCTGAGGGTCGCGAGTTCGAGTCTCGTCTCCCGCTCTAACCAAAAGCCGATGTAGCTCAGTGGTAGAGCGCTTCCTTGGTAAGGAAGAGGTCATGGGTTCAACTCCCATCATTGGCTCAAACACTATCATTTTTTTCGATAATCAATCTTTATAAGTCTAATTAATTTAACAAACTGGAGTCATGGCAAAAGAAAAATTTGATAGGTCGAAAGCTCACGTAAACATTGGAACCATTGGTCACGTTGACCATGGTAAGACCACTCTTACAGCAGCCATCACCAAGGTTCTGCATGAGAAAGGTCTTTCCGAGTTACGCTCATTCGACTCTATCGACAACGCACCCGAAGAAAAAGACAGGGGTATCACAATTAACACATCTCACGTTGAGTATACAACTGCTACTCGTCACTATGCTCACGTTGACTGTCCTGGTCACGCTGACTATGTTAAAAATATGGTTACAGGCGCGGCTCAAATGGACGGCGCTATCATTGTAGTTGCTGCTACTGATGGCCCTATGCCTCAAACCCGTGAGCATATCCTACTTGCACGTCAGGTAAACGTACCTCGTTTGGTTGTTTTCCTTAACAAGTGTGATATGGTTAATGACGAGGAGATGCTAGAATTAGTGGAAATGGAAGTACGTGAATTACTAAGTTTCTATAATTTCGATGGCGATGAGGCTCCTGTTATTCGTGGTTCTGCACTAGGCGCCCTAAATGGTGAAGAAAAGTGGGTTGATAGTGTAATGGAACTTATGGATGCAGTTGATACCTACATTCCAATTCCTCCACGTGAGCACGAAAAACCATTCTTACTTCCTGTTGAGGACGTATTCTCAATTACAGGTCGTGGTACTGTTGCAACCGGTAGAATTGAAACAGGTATTGTTAACACTGGTGATGAACTTGAGTTGATTGGTCTTGGCGCTAATAAACGTAAAACTGTTTGTACAGGTGTTGAGATGTTCCGTAAGATTCTTGATCGCGGTGAAGCTGGCGATAATGTTGGTCTACTACTACGCGGTGTTGATAAGAACGAGATTAAGCGTGGAATGGTGATTGCAAAGCCAGGCTCAATTAGCCCTCACACTTTATTCAAAGCAGAGGTTTACGTATTGAAGAAGGAAGAAGGCGGACGTCACACTCCTTTCCATAACAACTATCGTCCTCAGTTTTACTTGCGTACACTTGACGTAACCGGAGAAATTCAACTTCCAGAGGGTGTTGAAATGGTAATGCCTGGTGATAACGTAACTATTACTGTTAAACTTATATATCCTGTAGCCGTTAACCAAGGTCTTCGTTTTGCTATCCGCGAGGGTGGACGTACCGTTGGTGCTGGTCAGGTGATTGAAATTGTAGAGTAGTAAAAATCATTGTTCATGAGCACAAAGGTTTGCGCATCCAAAAGATGAGTAAACCTTTTCACACGGGTGTAGCTCAGTTGGCAGAGCACTGGTCTCCAAAACCAGGTGTCGGGCGTTCGAGTCGCTCCTCCCGTGCAACATAAGTATAATTAAATATGAGAATTAAAGCATACCTTCAGGAAGTGTACACGGAACTAGTCCACAAAGTATCGTGGCCAACGTGGAAAGATCTTCAATCTAGTGCATTAATTGTAATGATAGCTTCCCTTTTAATTGCACTTGTGGTGTTTCTCATGGACATATCCTTTGAGAATATAATGGATTTTATTTACCAATTGGTATAAAACCTGAGAGGAAATTTCGATGGAAGAAAACGTAAAGAAATGGTATGTGTTACGTGCCATGGGGGGGAAGGAGAAAAAGGTGAAAGAATATATTGATAGTGAGATTAACAGGTCAAATCTTGGCGATTTCATTTCACAGGTTCTTATACCTACCGAGAAAGTTTACCAAATCCGTAAAGGAAAAAAGGTGAGCAAGGAGAGAGTATTCTACCCTGGTTATGTTTTAATCGAAGCTTCAATGACTGGTGAAGTCCAGCACAAACTAAAGGATATTCCCAATGTGATAGGGTTTTTGGGTGATACCAAGACAGGCGAACCTATTCCATTGCGCCCATCGGAAGCAAATCGAATCCTTGGAAAGGTAGATGAGCTTGCAGAAAGCGATGAGGAGATTAACATTCCCTTCTTTGTTGGTGAAACAGTGAAAGTGATCGATGGTCCGTTTAATTCTTTCTCTGGAATTATCGAAGAAGTGAATGATGAGAAGAAAAAGCTGAAGGTGATGGTCAAAATATTTGGCCGGAAAACTCCGTTGGAGCTCAGCTTTATGCAAGTCGAAAAAGAGTAATAACTGTTAAGAGTTAAAGCATTATGGCTAAAGAAGTTGCCGGATTAATTAAGTTACAGATAAGGGGTGGCGCAGCAAATCCTTCGCCTCCTGTTGGTCCCGCACTCGGCTCAAAGGGGGTTAATATTATGGAGTTCTGCAAGCAATTCAACAGCAGAACCCAAAGTCAGGCTGGAAAAGTACTCCCAGTAATTATTACCGTATATTCCGATAAATCTTTTGATTTTATCGTAAAAAATCCACCGGTTGCAGTTCAACTGCTTGAAGTATCAAAGCAGAAGGGCGGTTCACCAGAGCCAAATCGAAAGAAAGTAGCTTCGGTTTCGTGGGATAAAGTACGGGGTATTGCCCAGGATAAAATGCCTGACCTAAACTGTTTTACCGTGGAATCGGCTATGAAAATGGTAGCTGGAACTGCTCGTAGTATGGGCATAAGAGTTACCGGAGAATTTCCAGGTAAGTAACATTTAACCTCTTTTAGCGAGATGACAAAATTGACCAAGAATCAAAAACTTGCGTTGTCGAAAATTGAAACCGAGAAGCAGTATAAGGTATCCGAAGCTGCTAGTTTAGTGAAGGAGATTACCCGCACAAAATTCGATGCCTCAGTTGACATCGATATCCGCCTTGGAATTGACCCTAGAAAGGCAAACCAAATGGTGCGCGGAGTAGTAACTCTCCCTCATGGTACTGGTAAGGCTGTACGTGTTCTTGTACTGTGTACCCCCGATAAGGAGGAGGCTGCAAAAGCAGCAGGTGCCGACTACGTTGGACTAGATGAGTATGTAGAGAAAATTAAGGGAGGTTGGACAGATGTTGATGTAATTATCACCATGCCAACCGTAATGCCCAAAATTGGTGCTCTAGGTCGTATTCTAGGCCCACGTGGACTGATGCCCAACCCTAAGAGCGGAACCGTAACCATGGATGTGGATAAGGCCGTTACTGAGGTGAAGCAAGGAAAAATCGACTTTAAAGTTGATAAGTACGGTATAGTTCATACCTCCATTGGAAAGGTTTCATTCGAGACCGATAAATTGATTGAGAATGCCTTAGAGTTTATTCAAACGATTATTAAACTCAAGCCACCTGCTGCTAAGGGTACTTATATTAGAAGTATTTACCTTTCAAGCACAATGAGCAAAGGCATTGCTATCGATCCAAAATCGTTCACGGAAAAGGAATAATAACGCAATAGAGACCCAATTACAATGAGAAGGGAAGATAAAAATGTAATTATTGATACGCTTACGGAGCAATTCAATCAGTATCCTCACTTTTACCTTACCGATATTTCAACGTTAAATGCTGTTGATACAAGCACATTACGTAGACAATGTTTTGATAAGGAGATAAAGTTGGTAGTGGTGAAGAACACCCTTCTGAAAAAGGCACTCGAGAAGTGCGAGAAGATGGATTTTTCGCCTCTGTTTGATACTCTAAAGGGCTCTACTTCAATCATGTTTTGTGAAGTAGGGAATGTCCCAGCTAAGCTAATCAAAGATTTTCGTAAGAAAAACGAAAAACCAATACTAAAGGCTGCATTTGTAGAAGAATCGTTCTATACTGGCGATGATCAACTTAATGCGTTGGCTAGTCTTAAGAGCAAAAACGAGCTTATTGCTGACGTTATTGCCCTTCTGCAGTCACCGATTAAAACAGTTGTTTCTCAACTGCAATCAGCACCGAATATCCTAGCAGGAGTTGTTAAAACTCTTAGCGAGCGAGAAGGATAATTTTAAATTAGTTTCAGAATAAATCAATAAACCTTAAGCAAAAATGGCAGATCTTAAGAAGTTTGCAGAAGAATTAGTTAATCTTACTGTAAAAGAAGTAAATGAACTTGCACAAATCCTAAAGGATGAGTATGGTATAGAGCCTGCTGCTGCTGCAGTGGCTGTTGCTGGACCTGCAGTTGGTGAAGATGCACCAGCAGAGAAAAGTACTTTTGACGTAATCATTAACTCTCCAGGTGGTGCAAAACTTCAAGTTATTAAACTTGTAAAGGAACTTACTGGACTTGGACTTAAAGAGTCTAAGGAATTAGTTGATTCGGCTCCTAAAGCTATTAAAGAAGGCGTTTCGAAAGAAGAGGCGGAGTCGCTTAAAACACAACTCGAAGAGGCAGGAGCAGAAGTTGAACTTAAATAAAAGAGAACCTGATCGCATTAGGTATTAGAGGTTTAGAGTCTAATTGTAGACTCTAAGCCTTTTTATTGTTTATATTAATGGTTCAACAAATCTCATAGCGATGTCCTTAGATACAGCAAATAAAAGAATATCATTTGCCAAAACAAAAAATCAGTTCGATTATCCCGATTTTCTGGATATTCAGCTAAAATCGTTTGGCGAATTTTTTAAGTTTGGTTCTTCAGTTGAAGAACGCAAAAAGGAAGGTTTATACAAGGTCTTTACCGATAACTTTCCTATATCCGATACTCGAAACAACTTTGTACTCGAGTTTATCGATTATTACATCGATCCTCCTCGTTACTCAATCGAAGAGACGATCGATCGAGGTTTAACTTTTAGTGTACCGCTAAAGGCTAAACTTAAACTTTATTGTACCGACCCAGAGCACGAAGATTTTGATACGGTGTTGCAGGACGTTTACTTGGGTACAATACCATATATGACAGCAAAGGGGTCTTTTGTTATTAATGGGGCAGAGAGAGTAGTTGTATCACAGTTGCACCGTTCTCCTGGGGTATTCTTCGGACAAAGTTTCCATGCAAATGGCACTAAACTTTACTCAGCAAGAATTATCCCTTTTAAAGGTTCGTGGATCGAGTTCGCTACCGACATTAATAATGTGATGTTTGCGTATATCGATCGAAAGAAAAAATTACCCGTAACTACACTCCTAAGAGCCATTGGTTTTGAGAGCGATAAGGATATTCTCGAAATATTTGGATTGGCAGATGAAATTAAGGTATCGAAGGCTAATCTAAAAAAACATATTGGTCGACGTTTAGCAGCAAGGGTCTTAAAATCTTGGGTTGAAGATTTTGTTGACGAGGATACCGGTGAAGTAGTTTCCATTGAGAGGAATGAGATAATTCTTGATAGGGAGACTATTCTTGAAAATGAACATATTGAAGACATTGTTGATTCTGGCACTAAAACTATTCTTCTGCACAAAGTAGATCAGAATATATCCGATTATGCCATAATCTACAACACACTACATAAAGACCCCTGTAACTCAGAAAAAGAGGCAGTTGTGCATATCTACCGTCAACTGCGAAATTCTGAGCCACCTGACGAAGCCACTGCTCGCGATGTTATTGATAAGCTTTTCTTCTCAGAAAAGCGATACGATCTTGGCGAAGTAGGGCGGTACAGGATTAATAAAAAGTTAAACCTTAATACCGACATCGATGTTAAGGTTCTTACCAAAGAGGACATAATTGAGATCATCAAGTACCTTATCGAACTTATCAACTCCAAAACTGATGTTGACGATATTGACCACTTGAGTAACCGTCGCGTGCGTACAGTTGGCGAACAGCTAGGCAATCAGTTTGGCGTTGGGCTAGCACGTATGGCTAGAACCATCAGAGAACGTATGAACGTGCGAGATAATGAGGTGTTTACCCCTATTGATCTTATTAATGCAAAAACACTTTCTTCGGTAATTAATTCGTTTTTTGGAACAAACCAACTTTCTCAGTTTATGGATCAAACAAATCCATTGGCTGAGATGACACACAAACGCCGTTTGTCAGCGCTTGGCCCTGGAGGATTGTCAAGAGAACGTGCTGGTTTCGAAGTACGTGACGTTCACTACACACACTATGGCAGATTGTGTCCTATTGAAACACCAGAAGGACCCAATATTGGTCTAATATCGTCACTTTGTGTTTATGCGCGAATTAATGATCTTGGATTTATTGAGACCCCTTACCGGAATGTGGAAAACGCCAAGGTTAATCTATCAAACGAGGATGTATTATACCTTAGTGCAGAAGAGGAGGAGTATAAAACTATTGGACAGGCCAATGCATTATTGGATGATGATGGTACATTTTCTAATCCTAAGGTAAAATCAAGACTTGAAGCTGATTTTCCTTTTACGGATAGAGAAAAGGTTGACATGATGGACGTTGCCCCTAATCAGATTGCCTCGATTGCAGCGTCACTAATTCCGTTCCTTGAAAACGATGATGCTAACCGTGCTTTGATGGGATCAAACATGATGCGTCAAGGTGTACCCCTTATACAACCCGAAGCACCTATTGTTGGCACTGGCCTAGAAGAGGTAGTGGTGCGTGATAGTAGAGTTCAGGTAGTTGCTGAAGAGGATGGTGTAATTGAGTACGTAGACTCTGATGAGATCGTTGTTCGATATAACCAAACGGAAGAAGAGCAATTTGTAAGTTTCGATCCTGAGTTAAAGCGATATAGACTGCCTAAGTATAAGAAAACTAATCAGAATACTTCAGTAACCCTAAGACCATTGGTTCATAAAGGCCAAGAGGTTAAGAAAGGGCAGATTCTTACTGAGGGTTATGGAACTGAGGATGGAGAACTTGCTTTAGGACGAAATCTTAAGGTGGCATTTATGCCGTGGAAAGGTTATAACTTTGAGGATGCCATCGTTATTAGTGAAAGGATGGTTCGCGAAGATATATTTACCTCTGTTCATATAGATGAGTTTGTTCTTGAGGTAAGGGACACAAAGCGAGGTGTAGAAGAATTAACCGGCGATATACCTAATGTAAGCGAAGAAGCAACAAAGGACTTGGACGAGCATGGAATGATTCGAATTGGTGCAAATATTGTACCAGGCGATATTCTAATCGGAAAGATAACTCCAAAGGGTGAGTCAGATCCTACTCCTGAAGAAAAACTTCTTAGAGCAATATTTGGTGATAAAGCAGGAGATGTGAAGGATGCATCGCTTAAAGCACCTCCTTCACTTCATGGAGTTGTAATTGACAAGAAACTCTTCTCACGCTCAGTAAAAGACACCAAAAAGGGTAAAGGGGGTGTGAAGGATCTAGTTGCAAAGTTGGATGAGGAGTTTACCAGCAAAACGTACGCACTGAAGGAAAAACTAATTGAAAAGTTGTTTTCTTTGACAAATGGTAAAACATCTCAGGGAGTCTCCGATATGTTCAGTCAGGAGATTATCCCGCGTGGAGTGAAGTTTACTCAGAAAATGCTAACCGAATTAGATTACCTAAACATCAATGCCAACAAGTGGACTACTGATAAGAAGAAGAATGAAATTATAAAGAAGATTGTCCATAACTATATCCTTAAGTATAAGGAGTTCGACGCAGATCATAAACGTAAGAAGTTTAATATCACCATAGGTGATGAGATGCCTGCAGGTATTCTTCAACTAGCTAAGGTTTATGTTGCCAAGAAGCGTAAGATTAAGGTGGGAGATAAAATGGCAGGTAGGCACGGTAACAAGGGTATTGTTGCCAGAATAGTTCGTGATGAGGATATGCCTTTCTTAGCTGATGGAACGCCAGTTGATATTGTTCTTAATCCTCTTGGTGTGCCGTCGCGTATGAACCTTGGACAGATTTATGAAACTGTTTTGGGATGGGCCGGAGAAAAGTTAGGTCTTAAGTTTTCGACGCCGATTTTTGATGGAGCAAAAATTGATGAGATCAACAAGTACACCGATATGGCTGGTTTACCACGTTCTGGTAAAACTTACCTATACGATGGTGGTACAGGAGAACGTTTTGACCAACCTGCCACAGTAGGTATTATCTATATGCTCAAGCTTGGGCATATGATTGACGATAAGATGCACGCTCGCTCAATTGGGCCATACTCGCTAATTACTCAGCAGCCGCTGGGTGGTAAGGCACAGTTTGGTGGCCAACGTTTTGGCGAGATGGAAGTTTGGGCACTTGAGGCCTTTGGAGCATCTCATATCCTTCAGGAGATTTTAACCATAAAATCCGATGACGTTATGGGCCGTGCTAAAGCTTACGAGTCAATTGTTAAAGGAGAGCCAATGCCACGACCAGGTATTCCTGAGTCGCTCAACGTTCTATTGCATGAATTACGAGGCCTTGGTTTAGATGTTAGTCTCGATTAACAAGATGTTGCCATAGCATGGTGAGACATATGTGCTTACCATGCTAATAACTTAACTTTTTAATATTAAGAATATGTCGTTCAGAAGGGAAACTAAGGTAAAAACCGACTTCACCAAAATCACAATCAGTCTATCATCCCCCGAGTTGATTCTTGAACGTTCGAGTGGTGAGGTGCTTAAACCCGAGACCATTAACTATAGAACGTATAAGCCCGAGCGTGATGGATTGTTTTGCGAGAGAATTTTTGGGCCAGTGAAGGATTATGAGTGTCATTGTGGGAAGTACAAGCGTATTCGTTACAAGGGCATTGTGTGTGATAGGTGTGGCGTTGAAGTAACAGAAAAGAAAGTGCGCCGTGAACGAACGGGACACATTAATCTTGTTGTTCCAGTAGCTCATATTTGGTATTTCCGTTCGTTGCCCAATAAAATAGGCTATCTGATGGGTTTGCCAACAAAAAAGCTCGATACAATTATTTACTACGAGCGTTACATTGTTATCAACCCTGGTATTGCTGAGAATGTTAACTATATGGATTTTCTTACGGAAGAGGAGTATCTTGATATTCTTGAAACCCTCCCAAAAGAAAACCAGCAACTTGACAATGACGATCCTAACAAGTTTATTGCAGGTATGGGAGCTGAAGGTATTCACATGCTTCTTTCTCGACTTGATTTAGATGAGCTTAGTTATGACCTACGTCATAAGGCAGATACCGAAACCTCACAGCAACGAAAAAACGAAGCGTTAAAACGCTTGCAGGTTGTTGAGGCTTTCCGTGAATCCGCCCATATAAATCGTCCCGAGTGGATGATACTAAAAGTTGTTCCTGTTATCCCACCAGAGTTAAGGCCTCTTGTGCCGCTTGATGGGGGAAGGTTTGCAACCTCAGATCTAAATGACCTTTATCGTCGTGTTATTATACGTAATAATCGATTGAAAAGGCTAATAGAGATTAAGGCTCCTGAGGTAATTCTAAGGAATGAGAAGAGGATGCTTCAAGAATCGGTTGACTCCTTATTCGATAACTCTAGAAAGAGCAATGCTGTTAAAACTGATGCAAATCGACCTCTTAAATCGCTTAGCGATAGCCTAAAGGGTAAGCAGGGGCGTTTTCGCCAGAATCTTCTGGGTAAACGTGTAGACTACTCTGCTCGCTCGGTTATTGTTGTTGGTCCGGAACTTAAAATGCACGAGTGCGGATTGCCCAAGGATATGGCAGCGGAAATATACAAACCATTTATTATTCGTAAACTGATTGAGAGGGGTATTGTAAAAACAGTAAAATCTGCCAAAAAGATTGTTGATAGGAAAGATCCAGTTATTTGGGATATTCTTGAAAACGTGCTTAAAGGACACCCAGTTTTGCTCAACCGTGCACCAACGCTGCACAGGCTAGGAATTCAGGCTTTCCAGCCTAAACTAATAGAGGGTAAAGCAATTCAGCTTCATCCACTAGCGTGTACTGCGTTTAATGCTGACTTTGATGGTGACCAGATGGCTGTTCACCTCCCTCTGGGAAATGAGGCCATTCTTGAGGCACAAATCTTAATGCTTGGTTCGCATAATATTCTGAACCCTGCTAATGGTGCGCCTATTACGGTACCTTCGCAGGACATGGTACTTGGGCTTTACTATATTACCAAGGCTCGCGAAGGGTCGAAAGGAGAAGGCTTAAGTTTTTATTCATATGAAGAAGCAATTATTGCATATAACGAGAAAGAGGCAGAACTACATGCAAATGTAAAAGTTCGCATACCAATACTTAGCGAGGATGGAACTGAAACTTTCGAACAGGTTGACACAACAATTGGTAGAATAATTTTCAATCAATTCGTTCCCAAAGAGATGGGCTTCATTAATGAGTTGCTTACCAAAAGATCACTTCGTGATATTATTGGTAGGGTACTCAAAAAGGTTGGAATTGCTGCAACTTCAAAATTTCTTGACGATATTAAGGATTTAGGATTTAATTTTGCGTTTAAGGGTGGTTTGTCTTTCAACCTTGATGATGTAATGGTTCCGCTCGAGAAAGATATCTACGTAGGAGAGGGTTATGATCAGGTTGATGAGGTTATTGCAAATTACAATATGGGCTTGATTACAAATAATGAGCGCTACAATGCAATTATCGATATTTGGACACATACAAATGCTAAGTTAACCGTAACGTTGCTTAAAAAGTTGGCTGAAGATAACCAAGGTTTCAACTCGGTTTATATGATGCTCGACTCGGGAGCTAGGGGTTCGAAGGAGCAAATTCGTCAGCTTTGCGGTATGCGTGGACTGATGGCAAAGCCACAGAAATCTGGAGCAACAGGAAGTGAGATTATTGAAAATCCAATTCTTGCAAACTTTAAGGAGGGTCTCTCGGTACTTGAGTACTTTATCTCAACACACGGTGCTCGTAAAGGTTTGGCCGATACTGCCCTGAAAACAGCGGATGCTGGTTATCTAACTCGCCGTTTGGTGGACGTTTCGCAAGACGTAATTATTACTGAAGAGGATTGTGGTACACTTCGTGGTTTGCAGGCAGTTACCATTAAAAAGAATGAAGAGATTGTAGAAACTCTTTACGAGCGTATTCTAGGAAGAACTACAGTTCACGATGTTTACCATCCGCTTACTGGTGACCTAATTATTGCATCAGGAGAGGAGCTAACAGAAGAGATTAGCCAAGAGATTGCTGATTCGCCAATTGAGCAGGTTGAAATTCGTTCCGTACTAACCTGCGAGTCGAGAGAAGGAGTTTGTACTAAATGTTATGGCAGAAACCTAGCAACTGGGCGTATGGTTCAGAAAGGCGAAGCTGTTGGTGTTATTGCTGCACAATCAATTGGTGAGCCTGGTACACAGCTTACCCTTCGGACTTTCCACGTTGGGGGTACTGCTTCCAACATTATTGCCGATTCTAAGATTGTTTCGAAATTCGATGGAAAGGTTGAAGTAGAGGAGTTTAGGAGTATTGAGAAGACTGATGAGCAGGGTAAAAAGTACCATATAGTGATTGGGCGATTAGCCGAGATGAGAATCATTGATAAGAATACTGGTATTACCCTATCAACCCACAACATACCATATGGTTCTAAACTATTTGTTAGTGATGGTGATTCGGTTACTAAGGGCCAGCATCTGTGTGAGTGGGATCCATGGAACGCCGTAATCATTTCAGAAATGGATGGTACAATTGCGTTCGATTCAGTTATAAAAGATGTTACCTTCCGTGAAGAATCAGACGAGCAAACAGGATTCCGTGAGAAGGTAATTACCGAAACTCGTGATCGCACAAAGAACCCAATGGTTAGGATAATGAAGGGTAAGGAAGTGCTGAGAGCTTATAACCTTCCAGTATCTTCGCACATTATTGTAGAAGAAGGTAAGGCTGTAAAATCAGGAGATATCCTTGTTAAAATACCACGTGCAGTTGGTAAGTCGGGTGATATCACTGGAGGACTTCCTCGTGTTACTGAGCTTTTTGAAGCGCGTAATCCATCGAACCCAGCTGTTGTATCGGAGATTGATGGAGAGGTGTCATTTGGAAAGGTTAAACGAGGTAAGCGTGAGGTTATGATTACTTCGAAAACCGATGAGGTGAAGAAATACCTTGTATCTCTTTCAAAGCAAATTCTTGTTCAGGAGAACGATTATGTAAGGGCGGGAATCCCTCTTTCTGATGGAGCAATTACCCCAGCTGACATTCTTGCAATTAAAGGACCCACAAAGGTACAAGAGTATATTGTTAATGAGGTACAGGAAGTTTACCGAATGCAAGGAGTGAAAATTAACGACAAGCATTTTGAGGTAATCGTTCGCCAGATGATGCGTAAGGTTGATATTTATGATCCAGGAGATACCCGTTTTCTTGAGAAACAGATAGTTGATAAGTGGGAGTTCATGGCAGAGAATGATTGGATTTTCGATAAGAAAGTAATTGTCGATGTTGGAGATGCTACTGGAGCGCGTTCTGGTCAGATTATCACTTCTCGTAAACTTAGGGATGAGAACTCAATCCTAAGACGTAAGGATTTGAAATTAATAGTTGCTCGTGATGCTGTTCCTGCCACATCCAATCAGGTACTGCAGGGTATTACAAGAGCAGCGCTTCAAACTTACAGTTTCATGTCAGCAGCGTCGTTCCAGGAGACAACAAAAGTACTTAACGAAGCAGCAATCCGAGGAAAGGTTGATGAGTTGAAGGGGCTTAAAGAGAACGTTATATGTGGTCACCTAATTCCAGCTGGTACTGGATTGAGAGAGTTTGACAATTTAACTGTGTATACAGACGAAGATAAGAAAGCTATTGAAGAAGCTGAAAAATCTGTTGAGAGTACAATTGTCTAAAACAATATTATTATTACGAAAAGCGAGGGGTTTGCCCTCGCTTTTTTTTATCTTTATAAATTAAAAACTTAAATCACACTACAATGAGCGAAAAAAAGAATCCGTTGAATATAGAACTTACCGAAGAAATTGCACAGGGAAATTACGCCAATTTGGCAATCATTACTCACTCCGCATCGGAGTTTATTCTTGATTTTGTAAGAGTTATGCCTGGCTTACCAAAAGCAAAAGTGCAAACTAGGGTAATACTTACACCTGACCATGCAAAACGATTGCTAGTTGCCCTTAAGGATAACGTTGCAAAATTTGAGAGCCAGCATGGAACCATAAAAGTAGGAAAAACCAACCCTGGAATACCACCATTCCCAATGAACTTTGGAGGAGGGCAGGCTTAATTGCTTTTTATATTAAATTCTATCAACCTAGGTCCCTACAGTTGATGGTTAAGTTGCTTTTCTACCGATAGGCTAACCAACTTTTTGTGGCGGTCTATATATATTTTTGCAAAAAAACTTGAGAGTAGTTTATTGCCGTTCAATTCGTTGAGATTGAGGGCCTGGTTTACTATTGGTAAAACCTTAGAAGTAAAACTGGGGAGGTCATCTAGTTTCTGTTATTTACTCACAGATTCCCATTTAGATGTTTTTAGTATACTAAAGAAAGGGTTGGGTGTGCAACTTTTAACATTGAGTATACTAGGATAATCAACTCGCGTTAAATGCAGCCCTTGGGGGTAAGCTGCAGTAACCTTTTTCGGCTTTATCCTATTACTAAGAATTTGCTCAAATTCACTTAATGATATTTCGCTAGTACCAACATCAATAATCCTTTGAATAATAAGTCTTACCATGCCCTGTAGAAATCGGTTTGCAGTAATCTCAAATTGAATTATTTCTGCTTGTGTATTGATGTAAAGTCTTGCTGATGAAATATTGCATTGGGTACTGCTGTGTTTGCTTGGGCAGCGGCAAAAGTTTATGAAATCGGTTTGCGACGAGATTAACTTAAGCGCATGAGCCATTAGTTTAATATCCAATTTGTTGGGGTAAAGTGAGCTAATGTCTGCCAAATAAGGATCTTTATGGGAATGAATAAAATAATTATAGGTTCGGGAGACGGCCGTAAACTGTGCATGAGGTTTACCCTCAACCTGGCTTATGTTCAGTATACTAATATCATTGGGTAGCATTTTATTGAGCCTATGCTTTAGATCAAAATTAAAAGTCTGGTCATAATCAAAGTGAAAATAGTATTGACTTGCGTGTACCATCGTATCGGTGCGTCCGCAGCCTATGCAAACAGTGTTTTGATGCAATGCCCTAGATAGGATTTCCTCTAGAGTTTGCTGGACTGTGGGAACGTTTGGTTGTCGTTGCCATCCGTGATACGCAGTTCCCTTATAGGCTATTTCAACAAAGAAGCGATACTTACACATGTGTTTACAGTCTTTAACTTGATGCAAAGCTAACAATTTAGAATAATTAATTATTGAAGCATCCTTTTTTATACTTTTGCTGATGTTTATTATTCTGTTTTATGGGATGTAAATGAAATATTGCATCAAAAACCTTACTTGTCGTTAAACCTTTAGGAAAAAGTTTATCCAATTAACTTCAGTAATTTTGCACTCTCATTAAAATAAAATGTTAAAAAGAATTCGAGCATCATCATCGTTCGCCTATATTGCATTGGCTTTTGGCATCATTTGCATCGGTTTTTCGGCAATTTTTGTAAAAATAGCCAATGTTCCAGGTTCTGTTTCATCGTTTTATAGGGTTTTAATTGCTGGGATAGCATTGTTTCCTATTTGGATTATAAAAGGGTATAAAGTGCCATCGTCCAGAGATTTATGGCTCATTTTTATTGGAGCAGTCTTTTTTTCTTTCGATCTTTTTTTATGGAATACCGCAATATTACTTACATCGGCAGCTACAGCTACACTGTTAGCCAATAATGCTCCAATTTGGGTAGCTCTTATCTCTTTGTTTGTTTTTAGGCAAAAACTCGAAATAAAGTTTTGGGTTGGGTTACTGCTTTCGCTGGTTGGACTAAACATCCTGATTGGTTTAGATGTTTGGCAGACCATGAACTTTAATAGGGGTGATGTACTCTCGATTATTGCAGGGTTTTTTTATGCTTTGTATTTATTGTTTACCCTCGAATCAAGAAAAAGAGTGGACACTGTTTCGTTTATGTTCTTCTCATTGCTATTCATGATTGTTGTGCTTTACGGAGCAACACGCATATCAGGTGCTTCCATAACTGGATTTTCTAGAACTACATGGGGGCACTATCGGGGCTAGGTTTGATATCGCACTTCTTTGGATGGCTTTCCATTAACTATGCTCTTGGACATTTAAAGGGAACGAATGTTTCGGTAACTCTTCTATCCCAGTCAATTGTTACTGCCTTGGTAGCAATACCTGTGCTAGGAGAGTCACTTTCAATGAACCAAATAGTTGGGGGATTACTGGTTTTAAGCGGAGTTTATTACGTGAATAGACGGAGGGTAAAGCCTTAATTATCAGGCAAGAAGAGTTGGATTGTCTCAAAGAAATCATCCCTATCAATGGGTTTGGTAATGAATGCGTTGCAGCCGGCTTTTAGGGCAATTTCCCTATCCGATTCGAACGCATACGCGGATTGTGCAATAATTGGAATTGTTTTATTCTCTGCTCTTATGGCTTTGGTTGCATCAATTCCGCTTAGTTGGGGTAGTCTTATATCCATGAGAATTAGATTAATATTGGGTGACTGCTTGAATATTTTAATTGCATCTTCACCATTTTCTGCTCTAACTATTTCCGCTCCGGTGTCCACTAATAGAACCCAAAGATATTGGTAACTAGAGTCATCATCCTCTACAATGAGTATTTTCTTATTTTTCCAAACAGGAATGAGATTTGCTGCCGATGTTTCATTATTAGCTATTTGCTCGGCCGATTTATATGGAATTGTAAAAAAGAATGACGATCCTTTCCCTAAGTCGGACTCTAGCCATAGGTTGCCACCTAACAAATCTGCAAAAGCTTTGGAAATTGGCAGGCCAAGTCCGGTTCCTCTTCGACTATCGATGGTTGCATTTTCAACCTGCTGAAAGCGAACAAAGATTGACTTTTGGTTTTCAGTAGCTATGCCTATTCCAGTATCGCTAATTTGGAATTCAATCGTATTGTTTTTAATCGTGTACCCAAATACGATATCACCCTGATGAGTGAATTTTAGTGCATTTACTACTAAATTATTGAGTATTTGTTTAATTTTCTGTTCATCGCCTTCAATATTTGCTTTCGAGTCAGGGAGACCCTTCCTAAGCAAGAGCACTAATTCTTTATGTCGTGCCGTGGGTAGATGCGTTCTGTAAAGGTTTTCTAGTAGGGTGTTAAGGTTAAATTCGTTATAATAAACTGTGCTTAAGCCTGATTCTATTTTCGAAATATCGATAATGTCATTGATAATTGATAGTAACTCCTGACTATTAGCATTTATAATATCAATATACTCTTTGCGCTTATCGTTTTTAATGTCTTCTTTTTCAAGAAGTTTCGAAAAACCGCAGATTGCATTCATAGGTGTCCGAATTTCGTGGCTCATGTTAGCCAAAAAAGCAGATTTTAGCCTGTCACTTTCTTCGGCTTTTTCTTTGGCTCGGTATAGTTCCTCGTTGAGCTGTTTATACTCCTCGTTTTGGGCTTCAATTTCCTCGTTTTGCTGCTTTATAAGCCTTTCGGCCTCTTTCCTGTTTGATATATTTCTGATAAAGGATTGGTGGGTACCATCGGGCATTTGCTTCGAATTCATTTCAATGATTACCAGACTTTTGTCCTTCCTTTGAATTATCCTTTCTTCTTTTAGTGTTAACCCTTTTGCTAGTAAATCGTACCGTAAGGGTTTTTTGTTCATTTCATCATCTTTTAAAAGTTCTGATAGGTTCATCTTTAGCAACTCTTCTTCGGAAAAACCTGTTAGCATGGTTGCTGCTTGGTTAACCATAATTAAATTGCCTTTTGTATCACCATGGAGAAAAGCATCGGTTGCCAGTTCTATTAGCTCTTTGTACTTTTTGTACTGAGCATCAACTTCATCTATTTTTTCTCTTATTTTCTTCTCAGCTAATTTTAGGTCAGTGATGTCAGTTATGGTTCCAATATATCCAACAATTTCGCCATTAACTATCTCGGGATTAGCAGTGCCTAAAACCCAAACAACTGTGCCATCCGAATGTAGGAATCGGTAATTAGCCTCTGATATAACACCTTCAGCGGAGTGTTTAGTCCATTTAGAGAAGGTTTTACCAGCATCATCAGGATGAACTGCTTTTAGCCAGTTGTTGCCCATTGCCTCACCTGGCTGTAGTCCTGATAGTTCGGACCATTTAGGGTTAACATAGGTAGTATAACCATCGGGACGAGTTCTGAAAATACCAACTGGTGCCATTCGCGCAAGGTTCTGAAAAAGCTGTTCGCTTTGTTGTAGTCTTATTACGGCCTTTTTACTTTCTGTAATATCCTCGCCAAAGCCGCATATATATTCCTTGTCGGCAATTTTAAGGTAGAATGATTTTATTCGTTTATTGAGTTTATTTCCGTGTTTATCGATATGTAGAGTTTCGTGCGAGGGCACCTCTCCTTGTTTTAGGGCAATAAAGTAGTTGGTAAAATTAGCCGCATAATTTGGATCAATTCCTTTTATGCCTTTACTGTAAATATCATTTAAAGAATAACCTAGGTTGGTTTGTACGATTTTGTTAACGTATTCAATAGTCCCATCAGGGTTAAAGAGGTAAATCTCTTGTTTTGCATTCTCTACCATAAATTGGAACTTATATAGTTCCACCTGGCTTTTTTCATAGTTCTTAACCAGTTGATTCTGTTTTTTGTTTAAGGTAAGAAGTTCTTTATTCTTTTTTAGTAACTCTGAAGAACTTGTCCATATCCTTTTGCGAAGAGAAATAATAAGTATTGCTAGCAGGATGATTAGTCCACCCAGAATAATACCAATAATCCTATATCTACTTTTGAGTATCTTTAGGTTGGATTTTTTTAACCATTTGTTGAGTGATTTGTAGTAAACCGAGTTGGGATTGTTTTTAAACAGCACCAAATGCTTATCGATGGCATTAACAATTTTCGGGTCTTGAGCCTTTGGAAAGGCAAAGTACACCTGTGAAGGTCTGAAAATAATGGGAGATGGGACAATTTCGCTACTCTTTTCTTGAGAAAAATAGAAGAATCTTGTTGCTAACATTATATCGCATTGGCCAGCTTCTAATGCCTTCGTGGCCGATTGATAGTCAGGGAATACCGCTAAAAAGAAGTTAATTCCCCAGTTACGCTTAATTTCTTCAAGCATAAACTCTTCCTGAACCGAACCTTTAATTACGGCAATTTTTTTGCCGCTCATATCGGCAATTGAACTAACACTTGAACTTGTTTTTGCGTATGCTTCAAGCCATGTTTCAATTACAGAAACATTGTTTAGGGTAAATTCCTTTGCCCTAGCCTCAGAGTATGAAACATCGAGAAGAATATCAATTTGTTCTTTTCTAAGCCGTTCAATATTTTCGCTCCAACTACCAAAGATGTATTCAATTTGCCAGTTTTCAAGTGTGGCTATTTCCTCAATAATATCAACAAAAAACCCTTTGGCCTTTCCGTCATTATCTACAAAACCTTAGGGCTGTTTTGGTAGATGCCAACTGTTAACGTCTGCTTTTGGTCTTGGGCAAAGGGCTTAAAATTGACAAAAGCAATAAGTAGGATTGCTGTAAATAAGCCGCTGATATTTTTTTAACCATCAATTGATGTGTGTTTTCAGATTTCTCGTATTGCTAACTTACAAAACATTTATAGTAATATTAGCATAGTTTGGCATTAAATAAATGGCTTTTATAAATTAAGAACCAATGTCGTTTAGTTAGGGCTATCGGCTTCGGCTTCAGTTTCGTTTAGCCTGACCGTTAGCCTGAGCGAAGCCAAATGGGACGGCATAATTGAATAGTAAATTACATCTTGTTAACTAAATGACATTGAGTTAAGAACTGCAAATTTTAGAAGTAACTATTCGTAAAAGTTCTTATCGAAAGCCTTAAACTCCCCTTTTTTCAGTACAAGACGGTTCCATGTAGCGCTTAAAAAACCTAAGCCATAGCCAAAAAGCTGAATCCATGCAGCTGCAATGCTAAGTATAGCTATCCAAAGGTTTTTGTAAATAGTCAGTGCATGAAAGAATATCAGCAAGCAATAGATTAAAGGTATAGTAAAAAGTGGGGGCAGAGCAGTTGCTGCAAGAGCAATCAGAATCATTCCAACAACAAATGCCGAAGGCAATAAATGCACTAGTTTTAACGATTTTGGATGTATTAGGTAAAGGTTTATGCGGGCAATGCCTGAGTTGAAGACTTGCTTGTAGAATTGCCGAAAATTTGTACGCCGTTTATGAAAAACAAAGGCTTTTGGGAAAAGGCGGGTTGTAAATCCGGCATCAATAATTCTGAGGCTAAAATCAATATCCTCGCCAAAGCGCATTGTAGAAAAACCGCCAGTTTTATCAAAAACTTCCCTGGAAATTCCCATGTTAAAACTTCTGGGGTAGAATTTATCCAGTCGCTCTTTTCCTCCCCTAATTCCTCCAGTTGTAAAGAATGAGGTCATGGAGTAACTAATTGCCTTTTGGATTGGTGTAAATGAGCTGTGTGCGCTGTCTGGTCCACCAAAAGCATCTACTGGGTTAGCGTTTAACTCGCTTTCTACTTCACAGAAATATTTTGGAGGGATAATGCAATCAGAATCGAAAAAGATAAAGTAATCGCCTTTAGCCCTTTGGGCGCCGTAATTCCGAGTAGTTCCAGGGCCTGTATTTTGCTTACTGTAGTATGAAATGCTCAGCAGGTTATTGTATTGATTAACAATCTGTTTGCAAGGTATCGCGGATCCATCCTCTACAATAATAACCTCAAAGTTTTGCTCTTTTTGGGAGGATAGGCTTTTAAGTAAATCATCAACCTCATCGGGGCGGTTGTAAACTGGAACTATTATGGAGTATTTTGGGTGGCTCATTTGGAGTTAATTTTACACAAATATAGTGGTTTACCTCATTGTGCAAAGCTATAACAGCTAATTTACGGTGATATAATGCCTGATTTTTTCAAACGTTTTGCTATCGACCAGCTTATTATTGACAATTTCTTTTTCAGATTGAAATGCTCCAACAGTCTCTCTGTAGTATATAATTGCTCGGGTCTGATAATCGCTTAGGTAGGGATGCTTTTTCAGATCATTGTAGTCGACTAGGTTAATGTTTATCTTTTCAATTTTAAGTGAATCAATATAAATGCTGGGTAATATTGACTCCAAGGTCTCTTTTGGAAACCCGTAAACCTCGGTTAGCTGATTTACGCTGTAGTATCCACCCAAAACATTACGGTAGATAATAATACGTCGGGCATAACTACGGCCAATTCCTTTTAGTTTAACTAGTTCAAGCGTATCGGCTGTATTGAGCTCAATCAGCAAGGCCTCTGTTTCTATTACGGTTATATTATCATTTTCGGTTATAGTTTTATGCTCAAACTGGTTGTTATCAATCTGAATAAAGGGCGATAATCGGTTGAATAGGATAGAGTCGATTACGTAGATTTTGCTAAAATCTTCAGCTTTGCGAAAAGTTCCTCCCTTTGATCGGTAGTTTTCAATAACCCGTGATTGTTTCTGGGATAATCCAAGTCGAATAAGCTGCGATGTGGTGACTGTATTCGGGTCGAAATTGAAGAGTTCTGGTTCCTTGGTAGGCGGCTTTTCCTCTTCGATATACGAAAAGGGTTGCTTAACTCT
>JAQUJY010000140.1 GCA_028680705.1 Bacteroidales bacterium | reverse complement strand
CCGAATGTACATGCTTGTTCAGAACGAGTTGGTAGCAGCTTATAATGAACTTCGCGATGAGCTAGCAACCACAAAGTTTGGTAAGCAATACAGCAACTTGCAGGAAAATCAACAGAAGGCTATTCAACAAATTTACCCTCAGCGTATTTCTGAGGCAGAACCTAAAAGTGTGGGAGGGCATAAATAATGGCAGTATTCAAGAAAAAAGGTGGAGGATCAACTCCTCAATTAAATACAGCATCTCTTCCCGATATCGTATTTATGCTTTTATTCTTCTTTATGGTAAGTACAACCATGAGGGAAACAGAAATGCTTGTATCCGTTAAACTCCCAGAGGCTACCGAAGTAGTTAAATTGGATAAAAAATCGCTTGTATCCTATATTTTCATTGGCTCACCTGCCAGGCAATACCAAGCGATATTTGGTACAGATTCGCGTATTCAACTGAACGACACATTTAAAACTCTAGTTGATATTCGCGACTTTATAACATCCGAGAGGGATGCACTTAGTGAGGCCGATAGGACCATGCTTACTGTTTCAATTAAAGGCGATGAGAATACTCGTATGGGTATAATTACCGACGTTAAGCAGGAACTCAGAAAGGCAAGTGCATTAAAGATTAACTATTCGGCTCGAAGGTTAGAAAAGTTGAATTAGCCCTTAATTGCAATTTATATAGAGGCTGTGCTTTAAAGCACAGCCTTTTTGGTCTTTTTAAATTGATAGCATTCTGTACCGTCTTTATCTGATAATAAATTATAGCAATGAAAAACTCAATTAAAATTATAGCGTTATTTTCAGCTCTACTAACTCTTAGTTTTAGTGGTTGCGACAATGAGGTTAACCAACCAAAAGCTAAATTTGTTTTTTATTTCATTGGCGATGGTATGGGAATACAACAGATTAATGCTGCTCAAGCATTCCTTGCTTCTAATCATGAATTGGATAGCAGCCTTTCCATTACAGAGTTCCCTGTTGTTGGTTTAAGCACAACTTACGCTCACAATAGGTATATTACGGGCTCAGCAGCAGCAGGTACTGCCTTATCTTCCGGAACTAAAACCTCAATAAACACCCTTGGGCTTAATCACGACCATACTGATTCCTTATTTAGCATTGCCTACTACGCAAATCAGCAAGGATTTAGTGTTGGTGTAGCAACCAGTGTTAGCATTGATCATGCTACACCTGCAGCATTCTATGCTTATCAACCTTCACGAAAACTATATCACGAAATAGCCCACGATTTGATAAATAGCAATTACAGATTTTTTGCTAGTGGAGGGTTTCTTGATCCAACAGGGAGTAAATCAGCTAATCCTTTAGGGGACGTTTTCAGCCTTGGGAGCGAAAAGGGGATTTATTATACCAATAACTTAATTGTTAGTGATTCAATTAAAAACTCCTACTCTACAGTTGTTTACAATGCACCCAATCCTTCAAGTAGTTCAACTCTAAAATATCAGATTGATAATACTGGAGACGATGTTACGCTCAAAGATATTACCGCAATGGGCATCGATATTCTAAATGGTGATTCTGGATTCTTTTTTATGGTAGAAGGGGGTAAAATTGATTGGTCATGCCACGATAACGATGCAGCATCCGTAATTCATGAAGTAATCGACTTCTCAAATGCTATTCAGGTTGCAATCGATTTTTACAATAAATATCCTACAGAGACACTAATAGTTATTACAGCCGATCATGAGACAGGGGGCATGAGCATTGGGAATAGGGATATGCGATACGATTCGAATATCTCGTTACTGGCAAAGCAAAAGGTCTCACTGGAGATGCTCGATCAAAAAGTTGGAAACTTTTTCGAAAACAATCCTAAAACATCCTATAAACAGCTTCAGGGCTTTATCTTTTCTGATAGTATAATATCAATATCAGCCAGTTCCCTTACCGATGAGCAGAGTAAAATGATGAAGAGAGCTTACCAGCAATCCCTAGGTGCAAAAAGTAGCGAAGATAGAAAAACGTTAAGGAGAGAGTACGGTAATCACGAACCAATTGCCGCAACAGCAATCGCAATTCTTAATCAAAAAGCAGGGATTGGTTGGACCTCGTATTCACATACCGCTTCTCCTGTTCCGGTTTATGCATTGGGCGTTGGACAAGAAAGATTCTGCGGGCAAATGGATAATACAGATATTCCTAAACGGATAGCCTCAATTATGGGCATATCTATGGAATAGGATTGAACCATGTGCTAGTTTAAGTTGTTAATGCTTTATTAGTAGGTTTTATTAATAAGATTTACCCTTTCAGAAATTTAAACCTGTCTGACAATTAGTTATGGCAGGTTTTTTTTAATAAACAAACAAAATCTTAAGTGTATTACAATTTGACAAGTAGGACTTATATGATGATTAAAATACTTAATAATGGCTATTGTTAATGCAGTTATATAGATTTTTTTTATAAATTTATCGTATCAAACTATTACAACACCCTATTTATTACCTAAAAACTTCAAATCATGAAAAATCTATTATTTATATCCCTTTTCATTGCATTAGCATCTTGCCTTTTTGGTCAGGGTGTTAAGGAAGGGGAAAAGATTTCAACCACCTATGACAGGAGTTCGTTAACAGTCTTGTTTGTTGATAATCAAACATCAAATCACTGGAATGAGGTTAGAGCAAAGATTTCAAAAATAGTCTTCTCCGATAAGTACAATAATAACAATCTCGAAACACTCTACATTTCTCCTAATACAGCCAGGGGTGTTGCACAAAATGAGATTGCCAATAATTTGAATAATTTCAGAGTAGCCAAGAAAGTGGTAGCCAAATGGTATAATCGTCAACCCGATGGCACTATGGATATGACCATGGTACATGAAAGGGGACGTTTTTCCGCAACCGATGCCGATTTTTTGCTTGCTCAAACCAGCAAAAGAGGGAATGCCGCTCTTGAGGAGTTTGGCAATAGACTTATTAACCTTAGCTATATTTTAGTGCTAGATTTAAAGGACATAAAAACCATGGCTGAGGCTGGAGTAGTTAAAACCAAGGGATGGCAGGCTAGCGTAACGGGGTACTTATTTAAGGTTAACTTTAACGATGAGGTAAAGTATGCGTTCTACGATACCTGGATTTATGACGATGATACAGAGGAGGTAAAGGATCAAAAGCGAAAAGCCTTTGATGCACTTGATATTCCAATTGAGCCAGTTCTTCAAAAATCCGTAAGTGTTGCTTCATCTCAACCAGAAAGTGATACAGGTTTGGGGCTTTTGTTTAAGCCTAAATCAACTGAACAACTTCTGGAAGAACTCCTTCAGAAAGCATATGACGAGACTGTTTATCGCATTGAGATGGACATTGAAGAGTTTAAGGTTAAAACTGCATTGTATGAGACACGCCCCCTTAGGGCAAAAATTGGTCTAAAGGAAGGGCTACAAACCGATATCCGTTTCTTTGTTTACGAGTATGTTTATAACGAAAAAACAAATGAGGCAGAGCCTAAACGCAGAGGCGTTATCCGGGCTGCATCCAAATCGACAATTACCGATAACAGAAAAGTAGCCGAAGGAGACATGGGAACATCCCAATTCTATCAGGTACACGGTCGTAAACTCGATCAGGGGTTTATTTTGCAACAGCAAAATGATCTGGGGATTGAGGTTTCCTTAGGTGCTGAGCTAGGCGAAATAGGAGGGGGCTATGGAAGAGTCGATTTACGTTTGGGCAGGTTCATAGGCATAAAATCACTCTTTGTTTACCTCGAAGCAGGTTTTGACGCTGGCGACTATCCAAGTGCTTCTTCTTATTTGCCTGTTAGCGACGAATCATTCATGTTCTTGCGTTTTGGTGGTGGTATTGCTAAGGGTATGCAGCTAACGCGCAACCTTGAGCTAAGACCATATTTTGGTGCAGGTGCTGAAGTGGCTTCGAACGATGAAATCTCTGATGAAGATGCACCCTCAGCCATATATATTAAGCCCGGTGTAAACTTGGCACTAAATTTGAAACACAACTTTCAGCTTATTGGCGGAGTGGGTGTTTACGCATTTATTTCAAATGCTGCAAGTGATAATAACGACGATATCGGACCGTGGGATAGCGTATTTCTGGATCGTACAGGTCCATCAGCATTTATTGGTATTAAGTTTGGATTCTAGTGAATTAATCAAGTATATTATTTAAACCAGATAAACCTTGTGAACTATGAAAAAGATTAAAAGTTTAACAATTCTGTTTGCACTTGTTCTTGCTTTTGCTGCAGGTACAAATGCTCAGGAGAGGTACTCACGTAAGGAGAGGAAAGCGCACTACAATAGCAGTTATAACTACGAGGTGCAGATCATGGGCGTTGGCCAAGACGGAACCAAAGTGATGAAAGTTTGGGGCTATGGTAAACGCGTTGAGGATGCCATTATTGAGGCTAAAATGAATGCTGTAGCATCGGTAATCTTCAAAGGAATACCCGGTGGGCACGGTGCTGCCGCCACTCCGGCAATTCTTACTAATCCTAATGCAGCCGATAGCAATGCCGATTATTTCGACAGTTTCTTTTCGCCCGGCGGAAAGTATCTGCAGTTTATCACAATGACAACCGATGGAATGCCCAGCGGGCAGGATAGGCTGAAAATTAAAAAGGGTTACAAAGTGGCCATATATGTTCAGGTGATGTACGATGCATTGCGTAAGCAGTTAGAAGCGGATGGCATTGCTCGCAGGCTCGATTCTGGATTCTAGCAATAAATAAGCATACGGTACGAAAATATAAAAATGCATATTATGAAAAAAATATTCGCAGTAACAATAATTACCTTACTAAGTATCACGCTGTTTGGGCAGGCTAAGAAACCTACCATTATGGTTGTGCCCAGCGATCAGTATTGTATTAGCAAGGGGTACAAAATGGAGTTTGAGAGCATGGGCACCAAGCAGGTGCTACCCGATTATAAGGCTGCCATGCAGAACGATGCCGAATTAAGGCTTGTA